>CAZIHO010000031.1:0-29918 GCA_964538875.1 uncultured Chromatiaceae bacterium | reverse complement strand
CCCGTGGTCTGGCCGCCGGTGCCACTGGAGCTGGGCGGTGCCTGACGGCTGCCGGTTCCATTGGGTGGCGGAGGTCTCGATCCATCCGGCGGCGCGCCCTCCTTCATCCGCTTAGCCCGCTCTTCTTCCGCCTTTTTCTTCGCATCGTCCGTGCTGGGTACGCTGGTGGGCGGAGTACCTGCCTGGGCCAGCATAAGGGGATCCTGCCTCGGATTGGATTCAGCAGCCGCCAGAGCCACGGCGGACACGCCGATCAGGGTACCGAGCAATAGAACCCGATGGGTCATCTGTTTGTTGGGCATAAAGGTGCCTCATGGTTGCTAACCAAACAGCATCTGTTTGGCGGCCACCCTCGCAAGGGGCCTTGGGGTTGGAAAAATCGTCTGGGATCGGCGCTACCGGGCTTGATTCCCAGTTGGCCCCATCATCGGGGGAACATCATTAACCAGAGGTGAACAGCCCTGTATGTTCCAGCCGCGCCTCGCGCGAAGGCCAGCGCATCAGCACGGGCGCCCAAGCCCCCGCCTGGCACCGGCAGGAACGGAACTGTGTCATCGCCATCCGGCGCCGGGCGGGCATCCAGCCCCGCTGGGTCCCAGGATACCCGACTGACCAGAGCATACAGAAATTCACACCTTTTCAGGCCATTGGAACCAGAAAGCCAGCACCTCTACAATCTCTCCGAGGGTTTCATTGGAGTAAGGCAAGATGCGGAATATTCCTTGGCTGCAAGGGTTGGTCCACCCGGCCTGGCTACTGGGATTGGCGGGCCTGGTAGCGGCGGCGCCCCTATCTGCCGCCAACCTGGAACTGAAGCGGGTGCTGCTGTCCAGCGGTGGCGTCGGCTATTTTGAGTACGAAACCCAGGTGCGGGACGGTGCAGAATTGACCCTGGACGTGCCCTTGAGCCAGGTGGACGACATCCTCAAGAGCCTGGTGGTGTACGACAGCCAGGGCAACGTCGGGGGCGTCACTCTGCCGGGCAAGGAGTCCCTGGACCGGCTGTTCCAGGATCTGCCCTTCAGCGCCGGGGCGTTCGGGTCCGCCGTGGAACTCTTGAACAGTCTCCAGGGCGCGGGCGTGGAAATCCGGGGCCAGGCGGCCCTCCAGGGCCGGCTGGTGAAGGTGACGCCGGAAACCCAGTTGCTACCCAACCATCAGGGCAGCACCACCCGCCATCGGGTCACCGTCCTGACCGACCAGGGTTTGCGCCAGACCTTGTTGGAAGACGCGGAAGCGCTGCGCTTTACCGACCCCGGCCTGGGGGACCAGTTGAACCAGGCCCTGGCGGCCATCAACGAACATCGCGCCAAGGACCGCCGCACCCTGCGCTTGCAAGTCAATGGCCAGGGCGAACGGACCGTGCGGGCTGGTTACGTGGTGGAGGCGCCCCTGTGGAAGGCCAGCTACCGCCTGAGCCTGGCGGCCAATCCCAACCCGGTCCAGCCGGCGCCCAGCCGTCTGCAAGGCTGGGCGTTGCTGGAAAACCTGAGCGGCCAGGATTGGAACGGGGTCGAGTTGACCTTGACCTCCGGCAGCCCAGTCACCTTCCGGCAAGCCCTGTATCAGGCCTATTTCGTCAAGCGCCCGGAAGTGCCGGTGGAAGTACTGGGACGGATCTTGCCCCGCCTGGACCGGGGGTCCCTGGCCATGGCGCCGCCACCACCGCCAGCGCCGGCTTCGGCACCAGCGGCTGGGGCGTTGCAGCCGATGGCGCCCGCCCGCAAGGTAGGTGAAAACCAGGAAAGCCCGGATCGATCCTTCAAGAAGTCGACGGTGGACACGGGAGCCGCCGACAGCGGGGAATTCAGCCAGGGCGGCGAATTCGGCCAGGAAGGCATGGAACAGGTCGTGTTCAGCCTGCCGGCGCCGGTCAGCGTCAAGAAAGGCTTTGCCCTCCTGTTACCCATCATTGACCGGGATCTACCGACCCTGCGGGTCAGTCTGTATCAACCCGCGACCCAACAACAGCATCCCCTGGCGTCCGTGCAATTGGTCAACGACAGCCCCACCAGCCTGCCGCCGGGGGTGATGACCCTGTACGAGCGAGGCCAGTATCTGGGAGATGGGCGTCTGGCAGCCTTCCCGGCCGGGGACAAGCGGTTGATTAGTTTTGCGCTGGACACCAAGGTCCGGGTCGTCATGGACCAGCAGGACACCCGGAGCGTCAGCAAGGGCAAGATCCAAAATGGGGTCATGGAACTCACCTATTCCCTGCAAGCCAGCACCCGCTACCAGCTCAAGAGCCTGCACGGCGAGGATCGCCTGCTGTGGCTGGAGCACCCCAAGGGAGACGGCATGGAATTGATCGCCCCCAAGGACCCTGGGATTGAAGTGACCGAGGACTTTTATCGCCTGCCCCGGGTGCTGCCCAAGGGCGCCGGCCAGGACTTGACCCTCGTTCTGCAATCCGTGTCCCGCCAGGACCTCAGGCTTGGGCACCTGACCGATGAGCAAATCGTCGCCTATGCCTCGGACGCTGAATTGACCGAGCCCCTTAGAAAGCTATTCAGCACCCTCGGCAAGGCGCGCCTGGAAATCGCTGGCCTCGGCAAAGACATCAAGCAACTGGAGGAAGAACGCGCCGCCCTGTTCAAGGACCAGGAACGGTTACGGGAAAACCTGACCAAGGCGCCAGCCAACAGTGACCTGGCTAAGCGCTACATCAAAAAGCTGGAGGAAGAGGAAACCAGTCTGGAAGGCATCCAGAGCCAGCAGCGGGACAAGCGCAAGCAGTTGGAGCAGAAGCAGAAAGAGTTGGCTCAATACCTCCAGGATTTGGTTCTGTAGCCGGACGCCGGGGCCGGCCTGGTGGCCCCGGCCAAACCACCATTGTTTAATAAGTCATTTTTTTACCAAGATACGGCGGCGCAGCGGCCCAGATGCTATGCTGCTTGCCGAAAACCGGCTTATCGCGGCGGCGTCCATGACCATCCCATTGCAGCCATCCGAGACATCGAGGAGTCCCCTATTCCCTGGGATCCTCCCCTCCGCGACCGCACCCGGCCGGCCCGGAGGTTGGCACCTAGATGAACAAGAACCGAGGTTGGCCGACTGAAATTGAATCATCCGGAGCCGTCGCGGGTCTAACCCATAGGGCATGCCCCCCGCGGGCGGGCAACCTGGCCACTACCCTGTTTTTTCCCCTCCTGAACCGCAACCCACGCCCAGGCGACCACCGGCTTTCAGGAATTTGCACGAGGTTTTCCATGCGCGCAAAGATCGTATCAACCGGCTTTTACGTTCCCCCCAAAATTGAGACGGCGGAGGACCTGGCGCCCCGAATTGGCAAGAGTGCAGACTGGATTTTGGAGCATACCGGCGTCGCCAAGCGCCATGTGGCCGAGGAGCCCATGGAGGTCATGGGCGCCAAGGCGGCCCGCCAAGCGCTGGGCGACGGCCCCGAGCCGGACCTGATCCTAAACGCCTCCACCACGCCCCGTCAGACCATTCCAGACAGTTCCGTGTTCATCACCCGGGAACTGGGCTACGAGGGGCTACCCTGTCACTCGATCCACGCCACCTGCCTGTCCTTTCTGGTGGCTTTGCATCATGCCTACGCCCTGGTGCACTCTGGCGCCTACCGGCGCATCCTGGTGGTGACTTCCGAAATGGGCTCCATCGCCCGCAATTGGGACGAGCCGGAGAGTTCCGTGTTACTGGGGGATGCGGCCGGCGCCGCCATCGTGGAGCCCACGCCGGCCGGCGAAGATGCGGAATTGCTGGGCTACCGCATCAATACCTGGCCGTCCGGCGCCGAATACACGGAATTGCCGGGGGGCGGGATTCGCCGCCACCCCAATGATCCCAACACCCGCCCGGTGGACAACCTGTTCCACATGGATGGGCCGGCGGTGTACAAGATGGCGCGGCGCCGGGCCGGCTTGGTGCTGGCCCAAACCCTCGGCCAGGCCGGGCTCAAGCCCACCGACCTGGACCTGGTGGTGCCCCACCAAGCGTCCGGCAAGGCCCTCAAGGCGATCCCAGACTATGGCATCCCGGAGGAACGGGTGGTCAACATCGTCGCCGAATATGGCAACTGCATCGCCGCCTCCATTCCCCTGGCGCTGGCCATTGCCCACCGGCGCGGACGCCTCAAGCGGGGTAACCGGCTGCTGATGGCGGGTACCGGCGCGGGCCTGTCGGTCGGGGCCCTGCTGGTTCGCTGGTAGCCGGAGGAACACCGCCATGTTGGGTCGCCTTTGGCTGGCCTGGATCACGGTCGGCACCACCTTTGGCGCCTGGATCTCCACCTTGGGGACCGGCTTCGGCTTCATCCTGCTCTGGACCCTGAACCGGATCGGCATGTTGCTGGATCCCCTGTTCTTTCCGGCTCTGGCCGGCAAGCGTATCCGGGCGCCCATCGTCATTCTGGGCAATCCCCGCACCGGCACCACCTTCTTGCATCGCTTCATGGCGGAGCGGGGACTGGGCGCCGGTATGCAACTCTGGCGGATGCTGTTCCCGTCCCTGACGCTACAGTTCCTCCTGCGACCCCTGCTGCCCCGGCTGGAAAAGCTGAGCCCGGCCCGGTTCCACGCGGCGGCCGCCCACAAGACCAGCCTCACCGCCATCGAAACCGACGACCCCTCCACCCTGTTCCGGTTTTTCGATGGCTTTTTCCTGTACGGTTTCCTGCTGGCCTGGGCGGAGCGGGACTATCTACCCTGGTTCGATCCGGACCAGCGGGACACCGCCGACCGGGATTTTGACTGGTTCACCGCCCTGTGGCGGCGCAACCTGGTGGCCACCGGCCAGGAGCGGGTGTTGGCCAAGGTCTTTTCCCTGGGACTACGGGCGCCCAAATTCCTGGCCCGGTTCCCGGACGCCAAGATCCTCTACCTGGCCCGGGACCCCCTGCAAATGGTGCCGTCCGGGATGAGCCTGGTGACCGGCGTCATTGAGGCGCGCTGGGGCTTTTGGCGCCTCCCAGAAGCCCTGCGCGCCCGCTACCTGGAGCGCCTGTACCAGGCGTTTCTGGAGCTTTCCCGGCGCTTTTGCGACGATCTGAATCGGGGCCATATACCCAGGGAGCGGCTGTTCGTGGTCCAGTACCCGCGCCTGATGGGGGACTTCGAGGCCCTGATGGGGGAAATCCTGGCGTTCTGTGACATCCAGCCTACCGAATCTCTTACCGCCGACATCCAAGCCGTGGCCACCAAGCAGCGTTCCTACCAGAGCGGGCACCAGTACGACCTGGCCCGCTTCGGCCTGGACCCGGAACGCATCAAGTCGGACTACCAGTTCTTTTACCGCACCTTTGACCTGAGGCCCTCCGCCTAGGGGTGCGCGCCAGGTCTCGCCGCTGCCCAGCCCGGTCTACAATGGCGTTCCCCAACGGAGTTCCCCGATGCCCCTTGCAACCCCTGGCGATCTAGCATGGCCCATCTGCTGCGTTATTTGATCCCCACCGCCCTGGCGGCGGGGGCGCTGGCATTCGCCTGGCACTGGAACCAGGCCCAGCCGATGGAGGTCCGGGTGGCGGAAGTGGGCACTGGACTGGTGGAAAAACGCATCGCCAACACCCGGGCTGGCACCATCAAGGCCTGCCGGCGCGCCAAGCTGGCGCCCAGCGTGGGGGGCCAGATCGCCGCCTTGCCGGTCCGGGAAGGTCAGCGGGTCGAACCGGGCGCCCTGTTGCTGGAACTCTGGAACCAGGATCTGCTGGCCCAGGTGACGCTGGCGGAACGGGAAGCGGACGCCGGCCAGGCGCGGGCGGAAGCAGCTTGTCAACAGGCGGCCCAGGCCCGGCGGGAAGCGGACCGGCAGACCCGCCTCCAGGCCAAGGGCGGCGCGTCCGAGGACACCCTGGACCGGGCCATCACCGAGGCCCATACCCGCCAGTCGGAATGCCAGGCGGCCCAGGCCACCGCCCGGGTCTATCAGGCCAAGCTGGGCGTGGCCCAGGCCCAGTTAGCCAAGACCCGGCTCACGGCGCCATTTGCGGGGGTGATCGCGGAGGTGAACGGGGAACTCAATGAATTCGTCACCCCCTCACCGCCCGGCATCCCCACCCTGCCAGCCGTGGACCTGATCGACGACAGTTGCTTCTACGTGTCCGCCCCCATCGACGAGGTGGACGCGCCAGCGGTGGCCCTCGGCCAGGATGCCAGGGTCACCCTGGACGCCTACGGCAACCAGCATTTCCGGGGCCGGGTGCGCCGCGTGGCACCCTACGTACTCGACCTGGAAAAACAGGCCCGCACCCTGGAAGTGGAAGTGGAGATCAGCGCCGGCGGCCCGGACCTGGCGCTGCTGGCGGGCTACAGCGCGGATGTGGAGATCATCGCCGACCGCCGGGACGCGGTATTGCGCATCCCCACCGAGGCCCTGCTGGACGACAAGCAGGTGTATCGGTTCGACCCGGAAGCCGGCCTGCTGCGCAAGGTCAAGGTGCGGCCCGGCCTGGGCAACTGGGAATGGACCCAAATCGAGGACGGTCTCCAGGCGGGCCAGCAAGTGGTGGTCTCCCTAGCCCAGGCGGGACTGGCGGACGGGGTGGTGGCGCGGGCTGCCGGCAAGCCGGGACATTGAACCCCCGACCGGGCTGGCTCAGCGCCGCACCCGGCACCTATTTTCCGTCGCGAATCTGACTCCAGGACACCCGGAACGGTGTGTTGAGCCAGATTTTCAAAGTGGCCCAAAACCCCAAGGGCGGCCGGGGCGGTGCTTCGTCCGGGGTGATCGGAGGAGGCAGAGATACGGGCGCGGGCTGAGGTTCCGCCCGGTCCAATTCAAGTTCGCGGCATAAATCGTCGCTGGAGATGGGATCCCCGATCACTTGGATGGTGCGCAGTTCCGGGGGCAGGTCGATCAGCGCCACGCCCGCGTCCAAGGACTCCAGCACCACATTGGCATCCAGCAGGGTGTGTTCCAGAAATTCGCGCATAGAATCGCTTAGGCTGGTCTCCTCCAGCAGCACCTGGGTCTCGTCGCGGAGTCGGACGGCGGCGTCCCGGACCTTGTGCCGGACCAGATTTTCCTGGCCGCGCACCATGGCCAGCCGCTGCTGAATGGACTGCTTGGGGATATGGATTTTGATTCCAGGCGTCTGCTCGCCCCGCTTGTGCAGCAGCACCCGCAAGCCAATCAGCACCTCGGCTTGGGCGGTAAAGCGGTGCAGAAAGCCGTTGACGTCCACGATGCCCAGGGGCGGGTTATCGGGGGCGCGGGCGGTGGCGATGAAACGCGTCAGATCAAGAATCTGCTTGTATCGAGCCTCCACCTCCTGGGTCAGTTGTTGGATTTTTTCCCGCAAGGTGGGATTCGGCAGGGCATGGAACTGGGGATCCAACTTGTCAAAAAATTCCACCGCCCGTTGCGGCAAGTAGGCCCCCGCCGCCCCGGACACCAGCACGGCCTCCAGACCACGGTTCAGCCGCTCCACGATCAAGGCGACCCGTATCCCTTGCTCCAGCAGGGTGCGCCTGGCTTCCAGACGTTCCAGGGCGTCCCGGATATTGATGCTCGTCACCCTCTCACCTCCCACACCCAGACAGTTGGGCAAGTTGCCGCACCAAGTATAGGTGCTCCCAACGGTCGCAAAATGCGAACGGACCACGCCGATCCCTGGGCTAACTGATGAACCGGATCCGCCCCATCAGCGGCCGGGACGATGCGGGGAGTGGCCCCTAAAGGCGCTACCATCTAGGGTCCGGCGTTAGGCCGACGGCCACGATTTGACCCTGCTATTTCGGGAGTACCCATGATTCGCCTCCAGGGCATCGCCCGCGTGTTTCAGGTCGGGGACAGCCGAGTGCATGCCCTGCACGACCTGGATCTGCACATTCCGGCCGGCGAATACGCTGCGGTGATGGGTCCGTCCGGGTCCGGCAAGACCACGCTGCTCAATATCCTGGGACTGCTAGACCGTCCGGACCAGGGCAGCTACCGGCTGGGCGGCACGGAAACCTCCGGTCTAGATGAAGAAGGCCGGGCCCGGTTGCGACGGGAGCAAATCGGCTTTGTGTTCCAGTCCTTCCACCTGATCCCGCGCCTGTCCGCCGCCGATAACGTGGCCCTGCCCCTGACTCTGTCCGGCGTCGCCCCGGCTGAACGGGAACAACGGGTGGCGGCCATCCTGGCTACCCTGGGGCTGACCGACCGGGCCGGACACCGGCCAGATCAGCTGTCCGGCGGCCAGCGTCAGCGGGTGGCCATCGCCCGCGCCACCATTACCCATCCCGGCTTGCTGCTGGCGGACGAACCCACCGGCAACCTGGATCAGGCTTCCGGCCGGGAAGTCATTCACACCCTGGAAGCCCTCAATGCGTCAGGCCAGACCCTGGTGGTGGTGACCCACGACCCGGAAATCGCCCAGCGCGCCCGGCGCCTGATCCGGATGTTGGACGGCGCGGTGGTGGAGGACCGCATCCATGCGCGGACCTGACACCCTCGCCTTCGGCTGGCGCGCCCTGGTGGGCTACCCGACCCGGGCCTGGCTGACCCTGCTGGCGTTGGCCATGGGCGTGGCGGCGGTGGTGCTGCTCACGTCCCTGGGCGAGGGCGCCCGCCGCTACGTGGTGGATCAGTTTACTCAGCTGGGTACCCATCTGCTGATTCTGCTGCCGGGCCGCAGCGAGACCACCGGCGGCCCACCGCCCCTGCTCGGCTCCACGCCCCGGGACCTGACCCTGGACGACGCCCTGGCCCTGCGCCGCAGCCGCTACGTGACCAAGGTTGCGCCCTTGAGCGCCGGATCGGCGCCGGTGACCCACGGCGCCCTGAACCGGGAAGTAACCATCCTGGGCACCACCGCCGAGTTTCTGCCGGTACGCAGCCTGAGCATGGCTCAGGGACGCTTCTTGCCAGCCGGCGACGACGAAGAAAGCGGCGTGGTAGTGCTGGGCGCCAAGCTGGCCGAGGAACTGTTCGCCCAGACCAATCCCTTGGGCGCCCGCATCCGGGTGGCGGACCGCCGCTTCCGGGTGATCGGCGTGCTCGCCCAGCGCGGCCAATCCCTGGGCACCGACTTGAACGACGTGGCCATCATTCCGGTGGCATCCGCCCAGGCCCTGTTCAATAGCCCGGCCCTGTTCCGGGTGCTGATCCAGGCCAGCGGCCCGGACCTGCTGGACGACGCCAAGCGGGATTTGCTCAAGATCATCAAGGCCCGCCACGAGGGCGAGGACGACGTGACCATCATCACCCAGGATGCCCTCCTGTCCACCTTCGACGGCATCCTGCGTGCCCTGACCTACGCGGTGGCGGGCATCGGCGCCATCAGCCTGCTGGTAGCAGGGGTGCTCATCATGAACGTGATGCTGGTCTCGGTGAGCCAGCGCACCCGGGAAATTGGCCTGCTCAAGGCGTTGGGCGCGCCCCAAGGCCAGGTGCTGCGGTTGTTTTTGGCCGAGGCGGCGCTGCTGTCCGGAATCGGCTCCCTGGCTGGGTTAGCCCTGTCCGCGTTCGGCGTCTGGCTGCTGGGACGCATTTTTCCCACCTTCCCGGTGGCGCCCCCCACCTGGGCACCCATCGCGGCGGTGAGCGTGGCCCTGGGAACCGGCCTGTTGTTCGGGCTATTGCCGGCCCGGCGCGCGGCGCGCCTGGACCCGGTGCGGGCACTGGCAGGGCGCTGACATGCTGATCGCCGACTGGCTGCGCTACACCCTCGGCACCCTGGCTGCCCATCGGCTGCGCAGCCTACTGACCGCCCTGGGCATCGCGGTCGGCATCGCCGCCGTGGTCCTGCTCACCGCCATTGGCACCGGCTTACAACTGTTCGTTTTGGGGGAGTTCACCCAATTCGGCACCCACCTGATCGGCATCGCCCCCGGCAAGTCCACCACCCACGGGCTGTCCGGCGCCATCATCAGCAACGTGCGCCCCCTGAGCCTGGAGGATGCGGAAGGCCTGGCGCGCCAACCCCACATGCTGGCGGTGGTGCCGATATTGCAAGGCAACGCGGCGGTGGAACTGGGGGAACGCTCCCGGCGCGCCCTGGTGCTCGGCGTGGGAGCCAAGGTGCCCGAGGTGTGGCGTATGCAGGTGGCCCTCGGCCGTTTTTTACCGGAGGAAGAGGCGCGCACCGCCCGGGCATTCGCAGTGCTGGGCAATAAATTGGCCAAGGAACTGTTCGGCAACGAGTCGCCCCTGGGCCAGCGGGTACGGGTCGGTGGCGAGAGTTACCGGATTCTGGGCGTCATGGCGCCCAAGGGCCAATTCCTGGGCTTCGACCTGGACGACACCCTATTCGTCCCGGTGGCCCGGGCCATGGCCCTGTTCAACAAGAACAGCCTGATGGAAATCGATCTGCTGCACCGGCCGGACCTGGACAGCGCCCAGGTGGCGGAGCAGGCGCGCCGTTACCTAGTGGCCCGCCACGGCAGCGAGGACTTCACCATCACCACCCAGGACCAGATGCTGGACGTGCTGGGCTCCATCCTGGAAATCCTCACCCTGGCGGTGGGCGCCCTGGGGGGCATTTCTCTGCTGGTGGGCGGCGTGGGCATTCTCACCATCATGACCATCGCCGTCACCGAACGGCGCGCCGAAATCGGCCTGCTGCGCGCCCTGGGCACGCCGCGCCGGCTGGTGCTGGGCCTGTTCATGGGCGAAGCGGTATTGCTGTCCAGCCTCGGCGGACTGGCGGGACTGGTGGTGGGGGCCGGCGGCGCCTGGCTGCTCGGCGCCCTGGTCCCGGCCCTGCCGACCCACCCCAGTTGGCGCTACGCCCTGCTGGCCCTGGCGCTATCCGCCGCCGTAGGCCTGGTGGCCGGCGTGATTCCCGCGTACCGGGCCTCCCGCCTGGACCCGGTCGCCTCGTTGCGGGAGGATTAAGGGCACCTTGAACCATTCAAAGTGCCTGTGCGGGTTAGGGATACCCCGCCATTTTCCAGGGTCCCCTTAGGACCCTGGGCCGGATAACGGCAGGGATCCTCACGACACCACCAAGGGAGCAGCCCCTATGACCACCCCCCATTACCAAGAACTGGGCGACGGCATTTATTGCATCGACACCCGACTGTACCGCCACGGCATGGTCGCCTGCTATCTGATCGAATCCCAGGGACGCCTGGCGCTGGTAGACACCGGCACCAGCCCCGGCGTACCGGACCTGCTGGAGTTGCTGGACCGGCTGGGCTTCAGTCCCGCCCAGATGGACTATGTGATGCCCACCCATGTGCATCTGGATCACGCCGGTGGTTCCGGCGCCCTCATGGCAGCCTGCCCCAATGCCCGCCTGGTGACCCACCCCAAGGGCGTGCCACACCTGATCGACCCGGCTCGCCTCACCGCCGGTGCCCTGGCCGTGTACGGGGCCGAGGCGTTCGCCCGGGATTTCGGGGAGTTGCTGCCGGTCGCCGCGGAACGGGTGATCGCCGCCGCCGACGGCCAATCATTTCCCCTGGGCGAGCGGCTGCTGACGGTGCTGGACAGCCCTGGCCACGCCAATCACCACTGCTGTATTTTCGATTCCCAGTCCCAGGGCCTGTTCACCGGCGATACCTTCGGCATTTCCTACCGGGAGTTGGACACGGATCAGGGACCCTTCCTGTTCGCTCCTACCACGCCAGTGGCCTTCGACCCGGACGCCTGGCAAACCACCCTGGACCGGCTCATGAGCCGTCAACCCAGGGCAGTCTATCTCACCCACTTCGGACGCCTGGAGGCACCGGAACGCTTGGTGGATGGTCTGCGGGCAAGCATCCAGGGTCTCGCTGACCTGGCCCTGGCCGAGGAATCCGCGCCGGACCCGGAGCGTCCCGAGCGGCTGCGCGGAGCGGTGGCAGCCCTGTTCCTGGAGGAAGTCCGCGCCCATGGCTGCACCCTGCCGGACCCGGAAATCCGCCGGGTGTTGGCAGTGGATACGGAACTCAATGCCCAGGGGCTGGAAGTCTGGCTACAACGGCGCGCCAAGTCCGTCGCCCATTGATTGGGCCGGTCAGCCGGGGCGCCGGAAGGGCAACACCCGGCCAGTTCCTACCAGTTCCCGGCGCTCCGCCAACCGGCGCAGCGCCGGGAACAACTCCACCTGCAAGCGACGTTGGATCAGGGCGCCGTCTGGCCGGTGGAACACCGCCTGATAGGGCACCGGCTGATCCAGGGACGCCCGTTCGCTGGGCTGAAACTCCCGCCATGCCAGCACCACCCAGCGCCGGAACTGACTATCCACGAAAATGATTTCCTCCCGGTCCAGCACCGCCTGGAATTGCATGGAGCGGATCGGCACGAACAAACACCCGCTGGGGCTGTCCGCCAGCAACAAGCGGCTCAGGTTATAGGCCGTCGCCGGCAAGGCCGACGGCCGGCGTTCCAGTTCCGGACCCCGCTGAAAGGATTCTCTCTGGTAGCCCATGATTTTCCTCCTTAAAACACCGGTTCAGGCGTTGGCAAACGCCCGGAGTCGCCAAGCCCGACGCGGGTCAAGAATTCTTAGCATTCCCCTTGACGTTGTCACCCCATTTGGGCACTAATCCCAAGCGTCCCAAAAGGCTTTTTGCTTCCCGTATCATCCCATCGAAAGGACCTTAACGATGCAGCATGATGCCGTATCCCGGTTCGCACTGAAATCGATTCGACTGCTAGAACAGATAGGGTTAGCGATCATCACCGTCGCCACCCTCATCGCTGGAGTCGGCGAAATCGGGGTCATGATCCATGCCCAGGCGGTTACCCTGGCGGATCTGCTGCTCATGTTCCTGTACCTGGAAATCCTCGCCATGGTGGGCCTGTTCTTTGAATCCGGCAAACTACCGGTGCGGTTTCCCATCTATATTGCCATCGTCGCCTTGGCCCGCTATATGGTGCTAGACATGAAAAACATGGACCAATGGCGCCTGCTGGGAGTGGCGGCGGGGATTCTGGTGCTGGCGTTGGCGGTGCTGGTGATCCGCTACGGCCATGTCCGTTTTCCGTATGGGGACAATGACTAACCTAAGTTTGCTCCCTTTGCCCTGGGTCGAGCGCGAAAACCCAAGTTCAGAACAGGGCGAGGGAACGACCGGACAGCTCACCTTGTAGCCAGCCCAACCGACCCTGGGTTGCCACCACACCTGGCCGCCGACAAACCGGGGCCTGCGCGCCCGGCCGCTGATCCCCCCATGAAGCCCTGCTCCGTGAGCTGCCCCCAGTTGATCCAGCTGGCCGAAAACCTGCCGACGCAGGCCTCAATTGTCTCCCCATTACCCAGCCGGGCTGCCAGGCTGAACGAATGCGGGCTTCAGTCAGGTCCATCGCTTCGGCGGCAGCGAAAAAGGCCAGGGCCGCGTACGGATAGTCAAGGATCAGGTTCTTGGAGTTCTGGTCGTGGAACATGGCCTGTTCCAAGGAAGCGGAAGGTCTGACCCGAATTATCAGAACCTATTACTTTATTCTGAATATTTTATTTAAGAAGAACTTTCACGGATGATCCAGGCTTACAGCACCCCATGGAATGCAGGGGTTATGGTGGCGGTTCATCCCCTAGCCAGCCGGAACCCGCTCCGCCACTACCGGGGCAACCGCCCGGCGCTGGGCGGCGCGTTTGACGATCAGGTTGCGCAGGGCGATGAGCAGGCCCAGGCCGATAAAGGCGCCTGGGGGGAGGATGGCGACCAGGGCACCATGAAAGTCAGGGCCCAGGGACAGGGTCAGGGCCTTGGCGCCCACGCCAAGCAAATTGCCGGCCTGGGAGAACAGGGTGCCCTGCCCGACCAGTTCCCGCAATCCGCCCAGGGTCATGAGCACCAGGGTGGAACCCAGCCCCATGGCCAAGCCGTCCACCAGGGAGCGGGCCAGACCGTTTTTGGACGCGAACGCCTCCGCCCGGCCGATGATGACGCAATTGACGACGATCAAAGGAATAAATATTCCCAATACCCGGTATAGTTCATAAAAATAGGCTTGCATGCCTAAATCCACGATGGTGACAAAGGAGGCGATGACCAGCACATACACTGGCAACCGCACTTCCTGACGCACCAACCGCCGGATCAAGGACACGGTGACATTGGAACCGGTCAGCACTAGGGTGGTGGCTAGTCCCAGCCCGAGACCGTTGACCGCGTTACTGGTGACCGCCAGCAGGGGGCACAGGCCAAGCAGCGCGACCAGGGATTGGTTGTTGTGCCAAAGTCCGTCCGCGATCAGTTGGGGATAGGTTTTTTGCCCGTCCATTAAGATGATCCTCCGGCCACCTGGCTTGACTGAGGCGCCGGTTCATAGAGGGCGGCGCCCTGGTCCCGCACGAATATCAGCGTGTTCTTGAGGGTCGCGACGATGGCCCGGGGGGTGACGGTAGCACCGGCGAATTGGTCGAACAGGCCGCCGTCCCGCTTGACGCCCCACTTGTCCAGCGGGGGATCACCCAGGGATTTGCCGGAGAAGCCCAGAATCCAATCCGACTTTTCCTCCTCGATCTTGTCGCCTAGACCCGGGGTTTCTTTATGGGCCACCACCCGCACCCCGGTCAGCACCCCGTCGGCACGCACGCCCACCAACAATTGAATAGGCGCCGCGTAACCATTGGGCACGGTGCTGGCGACCACCAGCGCCGCCGGTTTGCCGTCCTTGCGGCCCCGATAGATGGTGGTGGACGCGGCACCCAACAGGTCGGGGCGTTGGACCTGGAGCCGGTCTCCAGCCAGATCGTTGTCGGTCAGGGCCGCCGGCACCACCACTTGCAGCTTGCGCAGCAGGGATAGGCGCTCGTTTTCGGCGATGCGGTCCCGGGTGGCCTCGAAGGTCGCGGACACCAGGCCCACCCCCACCAGCGCGAAGGCGCCCAGGGTGGTGGCGGCCGGCAGCAAGGATCGTTCAGTCACGGGTTTTCCTCCCGGTGGGGGCGCCAAACACCCGGGGTTGGGTGTAGTAATCCAGGGTGGGCGCGGCCAGGTTCATCAGCAGCACAGCGAACGCCACCGCGTCCGGATAACCACCCCAGCTCCGGATGACGAACACCAGCAGGCCGATGGCGGCACCGAAGATCAGTTGGCCCCGTTGGGTAGCGCAGGCGGTGACCGGATCGGTGGCGATGAAAAAGGCGCCCAGCATGGCGCCGCCGCTGAACACATGAAAGGCCGGGAAGGGATGGGTGTTGGGATCCAGTGCGTAAAAAATCCCGGCGAGCAGAATCAGGGTGCCTAGCATGGACACCGGGATATGCCAGGTGATGACCCGCTTATGGAGCAGCCATAGGCCACCCAGGAAATACCAATTGGCCACCCATTCCCAACCCCGGCCCCCAAAATCGCCCCACAGGGGGCTGAGGCGAATCTCCTGGATCATTTTGTTGAGGCTCAACCCCACCCGCAGGCTATCCAGGGGTGTGGCGGAGGTGAGGGCGTCCAGGGCCAGTCCCGGCGGCAGGGTACCGGTCAAATTCAACATCAGACTGTCCCACAGCCCCAGAGGATGGCTGGCGAGCATCACCGGCGCTAGCCAACTGGTCATTTGCACCGGGTAGGACACCAGCAGGAACACATAGCCGGCCATGGCTGGATTGAAGGGGTTGTAGCCGATGCCGCCGTACAACTGCTTGGCGATCAGGATGGCGAACAGGGTCCCCAGCACCGTAAGCCATCCGGGCAGGGCGGGCGGTAACGCCAGGGCCAGCAGCACGGCGGTGACCAGGGCGCTCAGGTCCATCAACACCGGCACCACCGGCCGACCACGCAGCCGCAACACCAGGGCTTCCGCACCCAGGGCGGCCAGAGACGCCAGCACCAGGTTGATGAGCACACCCCAGCCAAAGAAATAGATCGTGGCCAGGGCGCCGGGGATGAGCGCCAATAGCACTTGGAGCATGACCCGGTCGACCCGGTTGGGCCGCGCCACATGGGGCGAGACGAGGGTGGGAAACAGCATGATCTAGGGTTGCTCCCGATGTTCCCGTTCCACCGCCGGTGCGTGTATCCCGGCCGCCTGGCGACGCCGGTCCGCCGCGTCCTTCTGGCGCTGTTGCTCCGGCGTCAGGTGATCCAGGTTGGCAGGCCGCGCACCTGCCTCCGCCATGGCCCGCTTCTTGGCCTCGACACGCTGGCGGGCCGCCTCGATGGCGGCCTTCTTGGGGTCCGCCTGGGGATCGGCGGCCAGGGCCCGCTGTTCCAGGTCTTCCCGGGTCTTGCGGAGGCGCGCCTCCCGCTCCGCCTCCTGTCGCTCCAGCCGCGCCTCCCGCGCCGCATGGCGCCGCTTGGCTTGCTGGGCCGCGTCCCGCTCCCGGTCCTGGGCGCGAATTTCGGTCTTGGCGAACCGGTAATACTGCACCAGGGGAATCTGGGACGGGCACACGGTGGAGCAGCAACCGCATTCGATGCAGTCGAACAGGTGGTATTCCCGGACCTTCTTCATGTCCTTGGCGCGGGCATACCAGTACAGTTGCTGGGGCAACAGGTTGGCGGGACAAGCCCGGGCGCAGGCGCCGCAGCGAATACAGGGCAGGGGCGGACCTGGTTCCGGGGCTTCCCCGGTACTGGCCACCAGCAGGCAATTGGCAGCCTTGGTCACCGGCACCTGGTCACTAGCCAGGGCCACGCCCATCATGGGTCCGCCCAACAGCAGCCGGGCGGCGCGGGGCGTGTAACCACCGGCTTGCTCGATCAGGTGGGCGACCGGGGTGCCCATCAGCACTTCCAGGTTGCGGGGCTGGGCAACGCCGGCGCCGGTCAGGGTCAGGATGCGGGAAATGAGGGGCCGCCCCTCCAGCACCGCGTCCGCTACCGCCGCCACCGTCGCCACGTTCTGGCAGAGGATCCCCAGATCGGCGGGATAGCCCCCGCTCGGCACTTCCTGGCCAGTCAACACCTTGATGAGTTGCCGTTCACCGCCGCTGGGGTACAGGGTGGGGATACGGACGATTTCCAGGCCCGGCACCGCCAAGGCTTGACTGTGGCGATAGAGTGCCTCGATGGCTTGGGGCTTATTATCTTCGATGGCCACCAGGCAGCGGCCGGCGCCCAGGATGTGCAGCAAGATCCGGATGCCCGCGATGATCCGCTCCGGCTGCTCCCGCATCAGCAGATCGTCACAACTGATGTAGGGCTCGCACTCGGCGCCGTTGACGACCAGGGTATGGATGAGCCGCTCGGCGCCCGGAGCCAGCTTGAGACTGGTAGGAAACAGAGCGCCGCCCAGACCCACCACGCCGGCCCAGCGAATCCGCTCCCGCAGTTCCTCGGGGCTGCGGGTGGCGTAATCGGGCCAGGGCTCCGGCAACGCCGCCCAGGCGTCGCGGCCATCCGGCTCGATGACCAGGCAGGTACTGGCCAGCCCGGACGGATGGGGCGCCGGGACATCCTGCACGCCCAGCACCCGCCCAGAGGTGGGCGCGTGCAGGCCGGCGCTCAGGGCGCCCTGGGGCTCCGCGATCCGTTGGCCCTTGAGCACCAGATCCCCCGCTTCCACCAGGGGCCGGGCAGCAGCACCCATGTGCTGGCGCAGGGGCAGCAGTAACCGGGGTGGCAGGGTCGCCTTGGCGATAGGTAGTCCGGTGGACTCTGCCTTGTGATCCGGCAGATGCAGGCCGCCCTGGAACTGCCAAAGTCTGCGCTGTTCGCCGCCCGGTTGCTGGACATACATGAGGATCTTGCTCCTAGGCTGCGGCGGACCGGGCGATGGCCGGGGACGTGCCACTGGGGAACGGCCACTTCCAGGAATCCAGACCAACGCCGATGGGCCGCATCTGGATGCAATCCACCGGGCAGGGTTCCAAGCAGAGTTCGCAGCCGGTGCACTGAGCGCTGATGACGGTATGCAATTGCTTGGCGGCGCCCAGAATGGCGTCCACCGGACAGGCTTGCAGGCAGAGGGTGCAGCCGATGCAGGACTGCTCGTCGATCCAGGCCACCGCCTTGGGCTTGTCCTGGACTCCTTCCGGCGGCGTCGCCTGGCGACCCAGCAGATCCGCCAGCGCCACCAGGGTAGTGGAACCGCCCGGCGCGCAGAGATTGATCTCCGCGCTCCCCGCCGCGACGGCTTCCGCGTAGGGCCGGCAGCCTGGGTAGCCGCATTGCCCGCACTGGGTCTGGGGCAACTGTTGCTCCACCTGGTCGGCCAGGGGGTCCCCCTCCACGTGAAAGCGTTGATTGGCATAACCCAGCAGGAGCCCGAACAGGGTTGCCAGGACCCCTAGGGCAATGATCGCGGTCAGGATCAACATGGTCAGCCTCAAGCGGGAACCAGTCCGGCAAATCCCATGAATGCCAAGGACATCAAGCCAGCGGTGACCAGGGCGATGGGGTTGCCCTGGAACGGCTCCGGCACGTCGGAACTGGCGACCCGCTCCCGCACCGCAGCAAATAGCACCAGCACTAGCGAAAAGCCGGCCGCCGCGCCGAATCCGTATAGGACCGATTCCATCAGTCCTCGATGTTCCTGGACGTTGAGCAGCGCCGCGCCCAACACCGCGCAGTTGGTGGTAATCAGGGGGAGATAGATCCCCAGGGTCTGGTACAGCACCGGGCTGGTCTTATGCATCGCCATTTCCGTGAACTGAACCACCACCGCGATGACCAGCACGAAGCCAATGGTGCGCAAAAACTCAATGCCCAGGGGCACCAGCAGATATTCGTTGACCAGATAGGCGCACAGGGACGCCAGGGTGAGCACGAAGGTGGTGGCGTAGCCCATGCCGGCGGCGGTTTCCAGCTTTCGGGACACGCCCATGAAGGGACAAAGACCCAGGAATTTGGCCAGTACAAAATTATTGACCAACAGGGTGCCGATCAGGATCAGGGCATATTCTTTCATCGAGCGACTACTCCCCTCGGCACCGACAACCCAAGCATAGCGAGGCGCGCCAGCCCCGTACAGGGCAAACCGGCCGGTAAAAAATCACCGCGCCGCAAAGGACCCTGGTGGCTGCAAGGGTTGCAACACCAAAGACGCTAGCTCCTATTCCAGGCTCCCGGCAGGTGCCAAACCAGCCGCCTGATCCATGGCCCCTTTTTATGCGGTTGGACCCGGCTTTTTCAACGACGGGTCCAGTAGGGTAGTCGGCGGCGGACAAAAAGGGTGCAGCGGGCCCGGCCCCGCATTACCATCGGGCCCATCACCAACCCGCCGGCATGGCAAAGTTACGGGTTCGAGACGCAAACTGGATGAATGTTTTTCAATGGTATTTATTATCTCACTGCGGCCCTGACCTCCGGGTATCTCCGCGTCCTTGTCCACCCGCCGCGCTAACCGGGCCCCGCTAATATGGAAATCGAACTCATCGAGATCCGGGATTTTCTGGCCAGTCATCCGCCGTTTCACCACCTGCCGGACGAAGTGCTGGACCGGTTGCCCAAACAACTGTCGATCCGCTATTTCCGCCACGGTACCCGTTTCCCGCCGGCCAAGGAGGCCGCCTGCCTATATCTGATCCGGCGCGGCGCGGTGGAGTTGCGCAATCACACCGGCGACCTGATGAGCAAACTGGGTGAGGGCGACATGTGTACCTCCCCCTGTCAAGCGGACGCCATCGAGGCCAGCTTTGTCGGCACCACCGCCGAGGACACCCTCTGCTACCTGTTGCCCTGCGACCGGGTCAAGGAACTCAAGGCGCTGTACGCGGACTTCCGGGAACATTTCGATCATTCCGTCAGCGACCGCATGCGCAAGGCCCTGACCGCCCTGCAAACCCTGCCCTCGGCGGGCTCCAATCTCATGACCATGATCGTGGGCGACATGGTGCGCCACGAGGTAGTGAGCGCCCCGCCGGACACCAGCATCCAGCGGGCCGCCCAGATCATGAGCGAGCACCGGGTCTCCTCCCTGCTCATCATGGAAGGCGAAAAACTGCTCGGCCTAGTGACCCTGCGGGACCTCCGCAGCCGGGTGCTGGCAGTGGGCCTGCCCTATGACCGGCCGATCCAGGACATCATGACCGAGGGTCTGCATCTGCTGGACAACCAAACGCCGGGCTTCCAAGCCCTGATCGCCATGACCCGCCTCAACGTCCACCATCTGCCGGTGGTGGACGGGGACCGGGTCATCGGCATGTTGTCCACCACCGATATGGTGCGGCACCAAAGCGCCAATGCCGTGTATCTGGTCGGGGACATCTTCAAGGCCCGGGACATCGACAGCCTGGCTCAAATCACCAGCCGGATCGGCGAACTCCAGGTCCATCTAGTGGCCAACGGCGCCACCGCCGACCAGGTGGGCCAAACCGTGGCGGCCATCAACGATGCCCTCACCAAACGGTTGCTGCAACTGGCAGAAGAACAGTTGGGGGCACCGCCGGTGCCCTATTGCTGGGTAACCGGCGGTTCCCAGGCGCGCCGGGAGCAGACCGCCCTGTCCGACCAGGACAACGCCCTGATTATTTCCGACGAGATGCGTATCCAGGACGACGCCTACTTCGCCGACCTGGCCCGGTTCGTGTGCGATGGCCTGAATGCCTGCGGACTGCGTCACTGCCCTGGCCAGGTCATGGCCACCAATCCCCGCTGGCGCCAGCCAGAACGGGTATGGCGCCAATACTTCGCCAACTGGATCGGCAAGCCGGAACCCATGTCCCTACTGGTGGCCTGCGTGTTCTTCGACCTGCGCGCCATCGGCGGCGATGAATCCTTGCTGCGCCACCTGGTGCCACCCCTGCTGTCCAACGGCGCCCAAAACCGGGTGTTCATCGCCTATCTGGTGTTCAACGCCCTCAAGGTGCGCCCACCCCTGGGATTTTTCCGCAATTTCGTGCTGATCGAAGGCGGCGACCACGACCAAACCTTCGATATCAAGGTCAAGGGCATCGTGCCCATCACCGATCTGGCCCGCATTTATGCTCTGTCCGAGGGCATCGACGAAGTCAACACCCGTTACCGGCTGGAGATGGCCGCCAAGGCCCATGCCCTGACCAAGGATGCCGCTGCGGACTTGATCGACGCCTATGAATTCATTGCCACCCTGCGGGTTCAGCATCAGGTCCGGCGTATCCAAGCCGGTATGCCACCGGACAACTACCTGTCGCCAGACGAGTTGTCGCCCCTGGAACGCAGTCACCTCAAGGAAGCATTCGGCCTCATCGCCCTCATGCAGGAAGCTATTGGCCAGAAATACCAAGCCAGCCGGTTTGCTTGACCCATGTTTGATTGGTTATTTGGCCTGGAGGCGCGCCGTAACCGGCTGCTACGCAAGGCACCGCCAGGTCCGGTGCGGGATTACCTGAGCCATCCCTTCCCCAATCGGCGCACCGATTACCGGGAGGTGGAATACGTGGCGGTGGATTTTGAAACCACGGGTCTCAACCCCAAGCACGATCATATTCTGAGTATCGGCCTGGTCGTGGTGCGGGGCACTTCCATTGATCTGACCGGCGCCGAATACATGCTGGTGCGCACCAGCCGGGCCATCCCGGAGGCCAGCGCCGTCATCCATCAAATCACCGACGAACAAGCGGCCCAGGGCGGCGCCATTAGCAGCGCTATGGCCCATTTGCTGGAGGTACTGCGCGGGCGGGTAATGATCGCCCATTATGCAGCGGTGGAGGGCCGCTTTATTGCTGCGGTATGCGCTAATCTCTACCAAAGTAAAATTCTAATTCCCACCGTGGATACCCAAGAGGTAGCCATGCGCTGGCTGCAACGCCAGAATCAACCCATCACCCCTAGTGCAATGCGATTGCATGCCTTGCGCCAGCGCTATAATCTTCCCCGCTATCCCGCCCACAACGCGTTAAGCGATGCGGTCGCCGCCGCCGAATTATTTCTTGCCCAGGCGGCTTACCGGGATGGGGGTCAGGGCCTACCCTTGGGAGAATTCTTGGCGCCATGACGCCTCCCCCAGGGAGCCAGATCCCGCACACCCCCGGGCGTTGGTCGGTTTCCGCCCGAATCAGGTGTTTTCCGTTTTTTCCACAACGAGGAGCAACTCATGTCCGATATAAAAAAATACCCGGTTCCGGCTAGCTTCGCGGCCACCGCCCATATCAAGGTCGCCGATTACGAGGCTATGTACCGGCGCTCGGTGGAAGATCCGGACGGCTTCTGGGCCGATCAGGCCGACAAGTTTGTGACCTGGTCCAAGAAGTGGGACCGGGTGCAGGACTGGAGCTTCAACGCGGACAACCTGTACATCAAGTGGTTTGAAGGCGGCAAGTTGAATGTTTCCTACAACTGCCTTGACCGCCACCTAGCCACCCGGGGCGATCAAACCGCCATCATCTGGGAAGGGGACGACCCCGCCGAGGATCGCAAGCTCAGCTACCGGGAAATGCACGAGCAAGTCAGCCGGCTGGCCAATGTGCTCAAGTCCCGGGGCGTCAAGAAGGGCGACCGGGTCAGCATCTATTTGCCCATGATCCCGGAAGCCGCCATTTCCATGCTGGCCTGCGCCCGCATCGGCGCGGTCCATTCCATCGTATTCGGCGGTTTCTCGCCGGATAGCCTGCGGGACCGGGTGCTGGACTCCGACTGCCGCACCGTCATTACCTCCGACGAGGGCTTACGCGGCGGCCGTAAGGTACCCCTGAAGAAAAACGTGGACGAGGCCATGCTGGAATGCCCCAACGTCTCCACGGTACTGGTGGTCAAGCGCACTGGCGGCGCCATCGATTGGACCCCGGGCCGCGACGTTTGGTACGAGGAAGCCATGGCCCTGGCCTCCCCGGAATGCCCCCCGGAACCCATGGACGCGGAAGATCCCCTGTTCATCCTCTACACCTCGGGCTCCACGGGCAAGCCCAAGGGCGTGCTGCACACCACCGGCGGCTATCTGGTGTTTGCCGCTATGACCCACAAGTACACCTTCGACTACCAAGACGGTGAAGTCTATTGGTGCACCGCCGACGTGGGCTGGGTCACGGGCCACACCTATATCGTCTATGGCCCCCTGTGCAACGGCGCCGTCAGCCTCATGTTCGAGGGCATCCCCAACTATCCGGACGTCTCCCGGTTCTGGAGCGTGGTGGACAAGCACCAGGTCTCGGTGTTCTACACCGCTCCCACCGCGATTCGCGCCCTAATGCGTTCTGGCGAAGAACCCGTCAAGAAAACCTCCCGCAAATCCCTGCGTCTGCTGGGCACGGTGGGCGAGCCCATCAATCCGGAAGCCTGGGAGTGGTATTACCGGGTGGTGGGTGACGAGCGCTGCCCGATCGTGGACACCTGGTGGCAGACGGAAACCGGCGGTCACCTGATTACGCCCCTGCCCGGCGCCACCGAGCTCAAGCCCGGTTCCGCCACGGTACCCATGTTCGGCGTGGTTCCCACCATCGTCGATGCCCAGGACGGCCGGGTCCTGGACGGCCCCTGCGAGGGCGCGCTGGTCATCACCCGGCCCTGGCCGGCCATGATGCGCACCGTGTACGGGGACCATCAGCGCTTCGTGGACACCTACTTCACCCAGTACAAGGGCTATTACTTCACGGGTGACGGCGCCCGCCGCGACGAGGACGGCTATTACTGGATCACTGGCCGCATCGACGACGTGCTGAATGTGTCCGGTCACCGCCTCGGCACCGCTGAAATCGAATCCGCTCTTGTGCTCCATCCCCAGGTGGCGGAAGCGGCGGTGGTCGGCTTCCCCCACGACATCAAGGGCCAGGGCATCTACGCCTATGTGACCCTGATGGCCGGTTCCCAGCCCAGCGAGGAATTGCGCAAGGAACTGGTCAATATGGTGCGGGGCGAAATCGGCGCCATTGCCACCATCGACGTCATCCAGTGGGCGCCGGGCCTGCCCAAGACCCGTTCCGGCAAGATCATGCGCCGGATTCTGCGCAAGGTGGCGGCCAACGAGATCGATGCCCTGGGCGATACCTCGACCCTGGCGGATCCGAGCGTGGTCGATGACCTGGTGGCAAACCGGGCGGTCAAATAAGACTTAGTGTCTGGGCTGGGCGCTCCGGCGTCCAGCCCGGCCCGCCTCTCGATTAACGGCGCCTCCGGGCGCCGTTTTTTGTGCCAACGGTCCGCTCAGAACCTGCCCGATAATCCTCCATCTTACTGATTTTTAAGTCGTTTATTTTTCAGGCCCAAGCTTGCAATCAGCCCCGGACGGCCTATATATCCCTATGAAAGTCCCGCAATCAGGAGGGCAACCATGACCAAATCCACGGAAAAGCCGGGTCAAGTTGTTCCGCGCGTGACCCGGGAATTGACTCCCTTCGAAGAACTGGACCAGATGCTGAACCAACTGGCCGGCACCGGCTGGGCCCGGCCGTTCGACTGGCGCTGGCCCCAATGGATGGGCTTTGGACAAGAACCTCTACCACGCATGGATGTGATAGACCGTGAGGACCATCTCCTGGTCCGGGCCGAGGTGCCGGGCCTGCGCAAGGAAGACCTGGAACTCACGCTGACGGATAACCACCTGACCCTCAAGGCTGAGGTCCGGGAGGAACAGGAAACCCAGGGCCAGCCCTATCGGCAGGAGATCCACCAGGAATCCTTCGTCCGCACGCTGCGCCTGCCCGCCGAGGTGCTGGCGGATCAGGTCAAGGCCCAGTTCAAGGACGGCATACTGGAAGTCACCCTTCCCAAGGCGGCCCGCTCCACCCGGCATCCGGTAACCATTGAATAGGCCGGACGACATGGAGCCGGCGACCGGAACAGCCGGCGGACGGGCGCCCAGGCGCCCCCCAGCGATTACCGCTGGGGGGCATCCCTAACTGCGCATCATTCGGGAGCGGGGCTGGGGGCACCTCAGGCTCCATCCCCTTCGGCGCCAGCCCCCAAGGCGAACCCCCGCACCACGCCAAAGCTGTCCTCGGGCGGGTCACCACGGCGCAGCAACAGCACTTGGCGCACCTCGAATTCCAATGGTTGCCAATCCTGCTGGAACTGCTCCATCAGCTTGGCCAAGCTGGCCCGTCGCGCCACCTGACCCAGACTCAGGTGGGGTTGGAATCCGCCCGCGAAACTGGCCGTGTCCCGGTAGCCCGGCGCCGCCCACAGCAATTCCCGATGCAGATGGGCCAGGGGCAGCGGATCCTCAGGGGCGACCCAGATGCTGAAGCCGCCGCCGTCATGCTTGAAATGGCCGAACCGGGACAGACGCACGGTAAAAGGCGCCAACCCGGAACAAACCCGGATCAGCCGGGGAAACAGCCGCTCCCATTGGTCCGGCGGCGCGAAGGGATACAGCAGGCTCAGGTGGGGCATCCAGCGCAACAAGCGGGCGTCATACCGCTCCCGCAACGCCTGCACCGGCGGCCAACATTCCTTGGGCGGAATCACCACCAACGCAGTTTTATGGGACTTAGGAATCGGATTGTCGGTGCGGCGGGTCCCGGCGGCCTTGCGGGGCGTGGTCATCAATTTGCCCACCAATCCGGGCGGATCATGCTCACCAGACCCCAGGACCCGGTGCCATTCCGCTCCAACACCACCAGGGTACCAGGACGGAACAGCAGCGCTACCCGCTCCGGGTCACCGCAGAGCAACAGGCTGGCGGCCTTGGCCATAAAAGGCAAATGGCCCACCAGCAGACAATCCTGGTCCCAATGGGCGGCCTGATCCGCCAAGGGCGCCGGCGAATCATCCGGATTGATCCCGGTCATGGCCTCGATGGCGCCGCCCGGCGCTACTTGGGCGGCCAGAATCCCGGCGCTCTGGGCGGCCCGGGTCTTACCGCTGTGCCGTACCTGCGCCACGCGCACGCCGGCCTGGCCTAACCAGGCGGCCAGCCGTTCCAGATCCGACCGGCCCTGGGCGGATAGCGGACGCTCCGGGTCCTGGGTCTTGGGCAGGGCCTCCCCATGTTGCAACAAATAGAGTCTCATGCATGTCTCCTCCGCTTTGGGCCGGGATTATGGACCCAAACCGGGGAAGCGGAGAAACCACCCGCCTCACACCGGCTTATAATGATCCCTCCTCCCCTGACCACGACCCTACCCATGAACGACGAGCCGCTCCCCTGTTGGGTTTTCCGTAGTAACCGCAAGGTGGATACCTACCTGTACTTAAGCCGGGAAGACAGCTTTGATGAGCTGCCAGAACCCCTGCGACGCCTGTTCGGGGCGCCCACCCTGGTCATGCGCCTGGACCTCACCCCGGAGCGGCGCCTGGCCCAGGAAGACGTGCTCCAGGTGATGGAAAATCTCCGCGCCCGGGGCTTTCATCTCCAGTTGCCGCCCTTCGTGGACGCGGTGCGCCCGGACGCCTAGCACCCCCACGGAAGACTGCACCCCATGAGCCGCTTGTTCAGCCTGCTATTCACCCTGGCCCTGTTGCTGGCCGTCAGTATCGCCGTGCCCGTCCTGCTGACGCTGGACCGGGCGCCAGCGGTAACCGAAGTGACCGCCCTGGCGCCGGCGGATTTAGACCGGGCCAACAACTGGCTGAAGGCTAACGGTCCCAATCGCCAGCGCACCGGCGGCACCCGGGTGGAATTCAGCGCCAGTGAGTTGCGCCTGGCCGCCAACTACCTGCTGCAACGGCGCTGGCAAGGGTCCGCCGCCGACATTCTTCTCAGTCCGGAACGCATGAGCATCCAGTTGAGCGGCAAACTGATCGACAACCCCTTGGCGTCCCATGCCAACCTAGGCTTGGATATCGAGGCAGATCAGGGGCTCCCGCACCTCGTGGGGATCCGGTTGGGCCAGACCAGGATTCCGCTGGAATTGGACGCCAAGCAACTGCACCAGTTGCTGTCGCTCCTGTTCGGCCTGGACCAATTGCCCCTGCCCCGGGGTAGCTATCAAGCCATGCAATTGGAACAGGACCGGCTGGTGGTGGATTACCGGCCCATTCCCGGCGAAATATCCACCACCCGGCGTGGCGCCACCCTCGCCCTGGACCCGGAAACCCTGGCGGTGTACGGCGCCGAATTGTCCCGCAATCTCCAGCATCGCGCCCAGCCCCGTGCCCAGGACCTCGCCGGTCTCCTGCCTAGTCTGTTCCGGGTCGCCAGGGAACGAACCGCCGCCAACGGCGATCCGGTCTCGGAAAACCGCCATGCCCTGGTGGTATTGGGCCTTTACGCCCTGGGAGCGGACGCCAAGCTGTTCCCCGCCGCCGCCACCCTCCCCCGCTGGAGCGGCCCCTGGGCACGTCTCCAGGGCCGGGAAGACCTGAGCCGCCATTTTCTGGTATCCGCTGCCCTGGCGGCCCTAGCAGACGCCAAATTGGCGGACCTGGCCGGTGGCTACAAGGAATGGCGCGATGCCCAACAGGGCAAGGGCTTTTCCCTGGTGGACCTGGCCGCCGACCGGGCCGGCACCCGCCTCGGCGAACTGGCCACCGGCGCGCCGGGCCTGGCCCGTCAAGTCCAGGATCAGATGCGGACCGGATTGCGGGACGACGACCTGCTGCCGTCCCTGAAGGACTTGCCGGACAACCTATCCGAGCAACGCCTGGACAAAACCATGGGCCCAGTGGGCGGAGAGCGTTACCGTCAGGTGATCGGCACCATCGACCAACGCCTGGAAACCCTGCCGTTGTACCGAATCCGCTGAGGTTGCGCCCCAGAGGTATTGGCTGGCTGCGTGGGGGTATCCCTGGCCCCGAGCTGTCCGGTACCGTCGAGAATCAGGCTTTGTAGTTTTGGTCGTGACCCATGGGGCACCCAGCCGGGCCGGGGTGGCGTTGGGGACAGGGACCAGGCCTTGGGCAGGAATGGCGTTTGGTTCACCCCATCATAGTAGGGACTGAACCGCCCACCGCCTCACCGGCGCCGGGGCAACCGGTTGCATTACCGCCCTAACCTCGCGCAGTTGGGCGGGTGGGCCGCTCCAACCGTCGCGGGACCGGTGGCACAGGGCTAAACCCGCCTGGACGCCTGGCGGACACCGGAGGGGCCAAGGCCCCTCCCGTTAGGAACCGCCCCGGTCAGCGCTTGGTTCCCACCCGCCGCAATCCCAGAATCTTGACGTTGACCCGCCCTAGGGACGTGGGGGTCTTGTCTCGGTCGATGAGATCGGTTTTTGCCAGGTAGCTGAGGGTTCCTCCGCCGGGCGAGGTGCCGGGCTGCCAGGACCACTTATCGATCCAGGCACCCATTTGGGTGACCTGCTCGTCTTCGTCGCAGCCGTAGCGCATATCCCAACCCGCCAGCACCGGAATGGCAAACTCATAGGGCACGGAATGAATGGTTTTTTCGTGCTCCAGGGGACCCAGGTAGGGGCTGCTGACGCAGGTACTGGTATCGAACAGGCCCTCATCCGTGTCCGGATCGTGGGGCGCGATGGTGAAGGGCGGCGTCACCATGCCCACGTCGGCGCCACCGAGCCCGGACATGAGTTCCAAGAAATACTGTTTGCGATCCAGGGCGTTGTCCTTCAAGACCACGGTGGATTCCCAACTCACGTAGCCGCTGCCCACCTGGGATTCCTGGGCCGGGACTTGGTTGTTGCCGTAGGTCTTGTTCGCTTCGATAAAGACCTCGCCGCCGTCGTTCTTATAGGCCACCTGGAGGATGTGGTGGTCACCGTCCGGCCAAGCGGACGCGAAGCCACGGGGGAGTACCGCCACCCGCTCCAATCCGGCAAACGCCGGGTTATAAAGGTAGCCGGGCACCGGCCGCAGCGCGGTACCGTACACCAGCCGGTAGTTGGTGAAGGCGTGGCCGGTGTCGCCATGATCCACCTCGGCCCGAATCTGGGTCGAATTCCAGGCCAATACCGTATAGGCGTAACACCATTCATAGCCGTCGTCGAAATTATTGTCCGAGATGGCGCCGCCCGCCTCCCAGGTCAGTTGATTGCCGTCGAGTTTAATCACCCCGATGGCACTACCAAAACCGCCCACATGATGGTCCTCGCTCAAATAGCGCACCCGAAAACCGTTGGCGATCACGGTGGCACGATCCAATCCCTTGGGCAGTTCCAGGGCTTCCTGGACCCGCATCACGTCTTCCTTGCCGGAGCGATTGGATTGGGCGCAGCTAGTGCCATGCTGGACTTGAATCACGCCAGGCGTTTCATAGACCAGCACCCGGTCGGCGGAACTGAGACTGGCGAAGGGCACATCGTCCCGGAACGGCAATAGATCGTCTGGATTCGAGGGTAATCCTCCACTACCAGTTGGATTAAATTCGCAGCCACTGAGGACCCCGCCCGCCGCGCACGCGGCCAGGACGACAAGGTGGCGCCGGAAGGTATGGCGTCGGTTCATGGGAATGACTCCTTTGGTAATCCCTTTGAATTGGCGAGGCAGAAAGCCCGCCTTGGCCATCGAATGGCCTTTTGTTTTGGTCAAGTATGACTCTACCAGTATCTGCCGGACCGGGATAGGCCATCAGCGGCGAAGATGGGTGGAACAATGTGACGCAGGGCGCTGTTCGCTCATCAGCAGGGTTATTGCCGGGCCTCCGGCCGGCGAGCCTGGTTCCCGCCGGGCGATTGATCTAGACAGGTAGGTTTCCAGACTGCTGATCTGGTCCCCCTAGATTTTCCCGGCCTCTTCAGGGCACCTTGAAAAATCCAAGGTGCCCGTGCGGGGTAGGGATACCCCGCCATTTTCAAGCAGGTAACTGCTTGAAAATGAAGCAAAGCGGAAATCACATTTGCGCTTTGCGTCTTGAAAAATGGCCTGGATGGCCATTTTTCAAGGTCCCCTTCAGGCGACCCTCAGCCAGTCCGGCCCCGGCTAACCCGCCGATGGGCCAGCCGCCCGGCGATACCTGGGAGTAAGCCACCAATGGGCAAACCCTGGGACGAATGACCAGGCCTGGCAATACCGGGGCGATCCATCCGATACCTATTGGCTGGGGACGCAACGGGTTTCCAGGTGTCGAGCGGTTCCGCCCGTCCATACATAGGCCATGCGGCGCAGTTCGTCGGCACCTGGACAGGCGGTTTCCAGCGTCATTTGACACCCGTATAGGAACAGCAGGCGGCTATGGCTGTGGAAGTCGATCCAATGGGTCCCGCCCTCGGCGTCTTGCCGGGGGACCGCGCAATATTCCGTGGGCGCAAACCAAACAGCGCCATCCTTCAAATTCACCACCGCCCATTCCAGACATTGGCTGCCGCAACCCCAGAACGCAATCCGGTACTGGCCGTTGAAGTTGGGACCCTGGGCGCTTTGGGTGCGAAGCTGGGTCCGATAGCGGCGGGCGGCGGGACTCGCCAGTTTGGG
>CAZIHO010000030.1:20711-30418 GCA_964538875.1 uncultured Chromatiaceae bacterium | reverse complement strand
CCTAGATAATGAGGAAAACCGCATGACATCGCGCAAACCGATTATTTGGCTCGCCGTATTCGCAGCGCTGACTTTGCCGGTCACCGTACCGGCTGCGGAAATCAAGATTGGCGCCGGCGCGGCGCCGACCGAGAATGTCCTGAAGCCAGTGAAGGACGCCTTCGAGAAGGCCACTGGGATCAAGCTGGCGATCATTTCCTCAGGTCCCAAGATCGCCTTGCAGGATCTCGAAAAAGGCAACGTGGACGCCGCCAGCGCGGGACTGACCCTGGACGACTGGCTGGCGCTGATGAAGAAGGAGGGTGCGGAGGTCAAGAATCCGGATGCCTTCCAGCCGGTGGTGATCGGCAAGGATCGCATCGCCGTATTGGTGCACAAGGACAATCCGGTCACCAAGCTTGGCAAGGAACAACTGTCGGGGCTGTTCAGCGGCAAGATACAGAACTGGAAGGAAGTGGGTGGTGCGGACCTGGCGGTCATCGTCGTCTGGGGCAAGCTCACCCCGGGCACCAACTCCCTGTTTACCAAGCAGATGCTGGGCGACACGCCGGTCACCAAGGACCTCCTGGAAGTGAACACGGCAGCGGACATTAAGCAGGCGGTGGCAACCAATGCCGAAGCCATCGGCATCGGCCCATCTGCGGTGGCGGATGGATCGGTACGGGTAGTGGCCACGCCGGAAATCGCCCGGCCCATCACCCTCCTGACCCGTGGCAAACCCTCGGCGGAGGTGCAACAACTGCTGGACTTCGTGGCCGGCGACGGCAAGAAGTTGGTCCGTGACTAACGCCGGCAACACCCGTTCCACCGCGATCACAAGAGGCTCCGATGAAGCTCAGGACCCAGTTGTGGCTGAACATTCTCGTAACGCTCGCCGGTGTCGGCAGTGTCGCCGTGGCGAGCATGGCCGGCATGGGCCTGCTGGACTCGAAACTCACCTATCTCACCCAGCACAGTACACCGTTCCAGATGCGCAGCATGGAACTGCAACGCTCGATTCAGGCAGCCACTGCGGAATTGGTGCAACTTGCCGGCATAACCCTGGCCGGCGGCGTCGATCCACAGGCGCGGCAGGTGCAGACCGCCCTGGCCGAGGTCCGCAGCGCCGAGCAGCATCTGGCAACCCTCGGCGGCAATCCTGGCGCGAACAACGAGGCCCAATTGGCCGCTATCGCCTCGGAAATCCTGGATGTCACGCGGGGCCGCCTGAACGCCGAGCAGGCCGCCAGCCAGGCGGACGCGGACATCGGCAAGCGCGTCGATGATGTGACTGCCCAACTCAGCGCGTTGGACGAGCGGATCAAGACACTGCATCAGGCACGCTCTGCGGCATTGACCGCTTCATTGGATGAAACACAACAGGTCACGGCCCGGCTGCGCCGGATCGATGCGCTGAAAGATGTGCTCAAGGACTTGCAAATAGCCGTCACCGATTTGCAGCGCGCCCCGGATAAAAAAACCGTGATCATCGCCCGGGGCAGAGCGCGGGCTGCTTTCGGCAAGGCGGACCAAAATCCCCAGGTTGCAGAGTCCAAGGCGCTGAGTGGCGACATCGGCGGGTTGCGCCAAGCCACCGAGGAACTGGCGCGCCTGCAATCCGGCAGCGACGGTACGGCCCTAGCCAGCGACCAGGGCCGGCTCATCACCGAGAAGCTGGCGGCCGTGTTGCTGGCAGTGGAGCAGGATTCCGCCGCCACCGGAGAACGCTACGAGCACGAGAACCAAAAGCAGGTGGATGCCCTCGCCCAAGCCAACGCCGCCTCGGCGATCTTGACCTTGAATTCGGAACTGCTCGCGCTCGGCCTCACCATCGACAGTCTCGGCGGCCACCTGCTCAAGGCTAAAGGGCTGGATGAGTTGTCCCATGCCGAGGCCGAACTGCAGCACGTCTTTGAACGGGTCGCCAGGGTGCAACAGGATCTTGAGGCCGGCCTGCTGGCGATCGGCGCCCGTACAGAAATCGGGATGCTGGGCCCCGCACGGGACTCCCTCAACGAGGTGAAGGCGCTCCTGCTGGACCAGGATGGCGTAATCGCCAGACTGCGGCACCGGCACAATATGCTGCAACGCACCGCACAAGCCACTAATCGTCTGCGCACCATCGTTCTGGACCAGAGCAGCCAGACACGGCAGACGGTCGCCGCTGCCCAGGACGAGCAGGAACAGGCGATCACCCAAGTCGGCCGCATCGTCGCTAACTCCAACCTACTGATTATCGGCATCAGCACCTTGGCCATCGCCCTCGGCATCCTGATGGGCGTGACCTTGATGCGCGGCTTGCTGAAGCTGATCGGCGGCGAGCCCGCCTACGCCATGGCCATGGTCAAGAAGCTGGCTGAGGGAGACCTGAGTGTAACGATTGATACTCAGCCCAGGGACGGCGCCAGCCTGCTGTTCGCCCTCAAGGGTACGGTGCGGCGGCTGGCCCAGATCATCGGTGAAGTGCGCGGCGCCGCCGACAAGTTGTCTTCGGCCAGCGGTGAAGTGAGCGCCACCGCCCAAAGCTTGAGCCAAGCCGCTTCCGAGCAGGCCGTCTCCGTGGAACAAACCTCGGCCAGCGTGGAGCAGATGAGCGCGTCCATCGCCCAGAACACCGGAAACGCCCAGGTTACCGACTCCATGGCCTGCAAGGCTGCCGTCGATGCCGAGAGCGGCGGGCAGGCTGTGTCCGATACCCTAGAAGCCATGCAGTCGATCGCCGCCAAGATCGGCATCATCGACGACATCGCCTATCAGACCAATTTGCTCGCCCTGAATGCCGCCATCGAAGCGGCCCGCGCCGGCGAGCACGGCAAGGGCTTTGCCGTGGTCGCCGCCGAGGTCAGGAAGCTGGCCGAACGTAGCCAACTCGCCGCCCGCGAGATCGGCGAGCAGGCCGGCTCCAGCGTCGCCCTAGCCGAGAAGGCCGGCAAGCTACTGGCGGAGATGGTGGCCGGCATCAAGAAAACCGCCGAGTTGGTGCAGGAGATCACCGCCGCCAGCCAGGAGCAGGCCGGCGGTGCGCGCCAGATCAATACAGCGATGGGCCAGTTGAATCAGACCACGCAACAGAACGCTTCCAGCTCGGAGCAGCTTTCCGCCACCGCCGAGGAATTGAGCGCCCAGGCCGATCAGCTCCAGCAGTTGATTGCATTTTTCAAGCTCCGCCAGGCCGTCTGAGGGGCATCCGGGCTAGTGCCAGAGGGATGACACCGGCCAGGATCAGGGGCAGGCACAACCCTGCCTCATCGGCCGATCCGACTAAGCCGCTCGAAAGTAAAGTCATGTAGTGTTGTTATGGATGCACGAAATGCCATCGTGATTCAGACGGCCGGAAATTAGACCATGTCTTGCTGCAGACGATGCGAATCCAAGCGGTGAAGGCGCTGGAAAGCGGAGCGACACCCAAGAGCGTGGCCCAAGCCTATGGTGTGAATATGCGCTCGGTTTTCCGGTGGCTGGCCGCGTTTGTGGAGGGCGGTCAGCGCGCCTTGCAGGCCAAGCCGATTCCGGGGCGGCCGCCCAAGCTGGACGGGGAGCAGATATCCTGGTTGGCGGGCGTGGTTCGAAACCAGACTCCGCAACAGTATCCGCCCGCAGTTTCCGGATCGGGTGTTGCTTCGGTATCCGATCCTCTAAGGTCCGGTCACTGAACCGCTGGGGTTCGGTGACGTCAGCGCCGCGCATGGCGAATTCCAATGGCCGGGTTTCATACCATTTTATCATTGTTTACATTGGGTTACCTGCTGAATCTCCCGCCCAACCCGGGCTGCCTTCCCGATTTATGCGGGTTCACGGGCGGGGGAATTTCAACAGCCTGTTAATGATCTAGCCAAAGTTTAAGCGGGTCGCGTATTCAGATCTTGAAGCCACAAAGCCGTCCCACGCAAACCCACCAGCAAAAGATCATCCACCCAGATGGGCGTGCTGGAGTTGGCCAGGTAGCGTCTCTCCGGCCGGCTGTCTCAGGGGCTGCCGTCGCGAAAGTGTCCGTTGGTCCAATGAGCTTTACCCCTCGGGCGGCGGCTAAGCGCTGAAGGCGCAGCGGGACACCCGGTTCTGGGTGAAGGTGTTCGGCGGCGCTCTTGGGGTGTTCAACACCGGCCCAGGGGGTCCGTCCACCAGCGACTACTTTACCGGGCGTCTAATCACCCCTGAGGTGCAGATCAGCATGGACGGCCGGGGAAGTGCCCTGGATAATGGGTTGGTGGAACGCCTCTGGCTCAGCGTGAAATACGAGAGTTTGACCTGCACGATGACCCTGATGGGCGTGCCGCCGATCAGGGATTAGCGCGATATTTCACCTGCTACAGCCAGGCACGACCGCACAGCGCACTAGGAGAAAAAACCCCGGCAGCGGTCCATCGATACCCTAAAACTCATTACTCCCAGACCTGAAAAATTGACCCTCCCGCTGGCTAGTCCAGGGGGTCCTCCTCATGAGTCGCTCTAGATGATACCTCCCACCGACCGCCTGATTCGCCGGGTGCTGAAGCCGGCCCTGTTTACCTTAGCCTTGCTGCCCCTGGCACTGCTGCTGGCCGATGGCTGGCTGGACCGGCTGGGAGCCAATCCGGTGGAGGCGATCACCCATCGAACCGGGGATTGGGCGCTGCGCATGTTGTTGCTCACCCTAGCGGTGACGCCCCTGCGGCGCTGGAGTGGCTGGACCTTCCTGTTGCGGTTTCGGCGCCAGTTGGGGCTATTCGCGTTTTTTTACGCCTGCCTGCATCTGCTGACCTGGGTCTGGCTGGACCAGGGGTTTGCTTGGACTGCCATGGGAGAGGACATTCTGGAGCGGCCCTACATCACCCTGGGCATGGCCGCCCTGGCCTTGATGTTGCCCCTGGCCCTGACTTCCACCAACGCCATGATGCGCCGCCTGGGCGCCCAATGGCGTCGTCTTCACCGGGCAGTCTATGGGATCGGCGTCCTGGCGATTCTGCATTTCCTGTGGTTGACCAAGGCCGACTACTTGGAACCCGCCCTGTATGGTCTGCTACTGGCCGGGCTGTTGCTGGCCCGCCTGCCCTGGAGGCGGCGGGCCGGCTAGCGGGGCCGGTCTGGGACCCGCTTCCGTGCTTGACCGTTAATCTTGCGGATTGAGTTCTGGAATCAGCTTTTTATGGTAGCCGTCGCAAAAAGGCGGCGTTTGGGTGCGTTTGCACCCACAGAGCCAAACTTTTTTCGCCTCATCCAAGGAAAATTTCACCGGCTGGAATTCACTGCCCTTATGGGCGCCGTCGCAGAAGGGCTGCTTGGCGGAACGGCCGCAGGCGCACCACCAGTAATCGCCAGGCTCAAGCTCCAGGGCGTAGGGGCCGGTCTTGGGGGTCAAGGGTTCGGTCATGCTGTTTCTCGTGGAGGTGGGGTAAAGACGGCGATTATACTCCTGGCATGGGTTGTCCCTGGAGAAAACCGCGTCATTCTTCTTGAGGGGGTTAGACCCATGAGGATTGGAGTATCAGCCGTTGTGGAGCGGGAATATGAATATTTTGATCGCTGACGATGAACCCTTGGCTCGTGAGCGATTGCGTTCCTTGGTGCAGGAACTGGGTCCCGGCTATCGGGTGGTGGGCGAGGTGGCGGACGGCCAAGCGGCGGTGAGCTATTGCCAGGAACATCCGGTGGATTTGGCCCTGCTGGACGTGAGCATGCCCCTGGTGGACGGCCTGAGCGCGGCCGGTCAGTTGGCCCGCTTGCCCACTCCACCGGCGGTGGTGTTTGTCACTGCCCATGGGGAATACGCCTTGGATGCTTTCGAGCGCCAGGCGGTGGATTATCTGGTCAAGCCAGTGCGCCGGCAGCGGTTGCAGGCGGCCTTGGAGCGGGCGCGAGTCATCACCCGGCCCCAATTGGCAGTGCTGAAGGCCATGGAAACCAAGATCGGGGATTCTGGGGCGCGGATTTGCGCGACCTACCGGGGGCGTCTGGAATGCGTGCCGGTGGAGCAGGTTTTGTATTGCCGGGCGGACCAAAAATATGTGGTGGTCAAGCATCTGACCGGCCAATTGTTGGTGGAGGACACCCTGAAAGTCCTTGAGGATAAATTCCCGGACCAGTTCTTACGGGTGCATCGCAATGCCCTGGTATCCAAACACCGGGTGGTGCGCCTGGAACGGGACGTACTGGGCCGTTGGATGGTTTGCCTCCAAGGCAGCGACGAACTGCTGGACATCAGCCGCCGCCACTTGGGTTCGGTGCGGGCCTGGCTGCTCGGCGCCAAGGCGCAAGTGCCGGCAGACGACTGATTCTGGGTGAGGGGGGCGATTCTTAAGCCCCCGCCGCCCTACCCAGGTGTGCGGGTCTTGCTGCCGAGGTTACTAGGCGTCGGCCGGGCCTTGCTCCAGCAGAATCACCCTGGCAAAGCGCCTTTTCCCTACCTGGACCACGTGGGAGCCGCCGGCCGCCAACTTGAGGCCCTTGTCGGATACCCGCTCCCCATCCAGTTGCACGCCCCCTTGGGCGATCAGGCGCAGGGCTTCGGAGGTGCTGGGGGCCAAGCCCGCCTGCTTGAGCAGATTGCCAATCAACAGGCCGTCCGCAGGGGCGGGGAGACGGACTTCCGGCAGGTCGTCGGGAATTTCGCCGCGCCGGAACCGGGCCACGAAGTCGTCCGCCGCTTGCCGGGCGGCTTGGGCGTCATGGAAGCGGCTAATGATTTCCCCGGCCAGTTCCATCTTGACGTCCCGGGGGTTGCGGCCAGCCTGTACTTCCTCGGCCAGGCGGGCCACTTCGGCCGCCGGGCGCCAACTCAGGAGTTCGAAATAGCGCCACATGAGATCGTCCGAGATGGACATCAGCTTGCCGAACATGCTGTCGGGGCTGTCGGTGATGCCCACATAGTTGCCCAGGGATTTGGACATTTTCTGCACTCCGTCCAGCCCTTCCAGGATCGGTAGGGTCATGACCACCTGGGGATCCTGGCCGTGGCTTTCCTGGAGTTGGCGGCCCACCAGCAGATTGAACTTTTGGTCCGTGCCCCCCAGCTCCACGTCCGCCTGTAGTACCACCGAGTCATAGCCCTGAATCAGGGGATAAAGGAATTCGTGGATGGAGATGGGCTGGCCGGCGGCGTGGCGCTTGCCGAAGTCGTCCCGCTCCAGCATACGGGCCACCGTGTGGCGCGCCGCCAGGTGGATGAGGTCCGCCGCCGACAGGGCATCCATCCAGGAAGAATTGAATACCACCTGGGTCCGCTCCGGATCCAGGATCTTGAACACCTGATTCTGGTAGGTGCGGGCGTTGTCCAGGACCTCGTCCCGGGTGAGGGGCTTGCGGGTCACGTTCTTGCCGGTGGGGTCGCCGATCATGCCGGTGAAGTCGCCGATCAGGAACAGCACCTGGTGTCCCAACTCCTGGAACTGGCGCAGCTTATTGATTAACACCGTGTGGCCCAGGTGCAGATCCGGCGCGGTGGGGTCGAAACCCGCCTTGACCCGCAGGGGCCTGGCCAGCGCCAGTTTGTGTTTGAGGGACGACTCCAACAGGATTTCCTGGGTGCCGCGCCGCAGGATTTCGAACGCTTCCGCCTGGGACGACATGAATGACTCCTCCGCTTGCCAAGGGCGCCTACTGTACCCTATCGTTGCGCCGCCGTTAACCCGATGCGGTCGCTTGCCCCTTGGCGGGGTGCGGAAACCATCTGGCCCTGTACCGGCCTGGAGAGGAACCATGTCCATTGCCGGCCTGCTCAACCACTGGCCCCTGGAAGCCCTGCTCGCGATCGTGGCGGGATTGGTGATCCTTCTGGTCCCTAGGGTGCTGAATTATGCGGTAGCGCTTTATTTGCTGCTGACCGGCTTGCTGGGCTTGGCCCATGGGTGGCCGGGTCCGGCCATCCGTCCCCAGGCGCTGGCGGCCCTGGCCGCCGGTATCCTGGTACTGATCAAGCCCCAGATCCTCAATTATGTGGTCGGTGGTTATCTGATTCTGCTGGGACTGCTGGAGTCGGGACTGCTGCGCTGGTGAGCGCCGCCGTCCGGGACTCCGGGCGGTCGCCGATGGCGGTCAAATAGCCTGGCCAATCGAAGTAGGGTCCTGGATCGGTCTTGCGGCCCGGCGCGATGTCACTATGGCCCTGGATGCGTCCCGGACCGATGCCCGGAAACAGATGCCGTAACCGGTGGGTCAGGCGGATCAGGCTGGCGTATTGGGCACCGGTGAAGGGAATGAAATCCGTGCCCTCCAATTCGACGCCGATGGAGAAGTCATTGCATTCGGGGCGGCCGGCGAATTGGGAGCGGCCCGCATGCCAGGCCCGTTCCAAGAGGGGAACATATTGGATCAGGCGGCCATCCCGCCGGATCAATAAATGGGACGAAACCCGCAAATTCGCCATCCCGGCGAAATAGGGATGGGCGTCTGGCTCTAGGCGATTTTGAAACAGGGCATCGATCCAGGGTCCGCCGAACTCGCCAGGCGGCAAGCTGATGGCGTGAATCACCAGCAGATCGATGGCGACGCCGGCCAGACGCTGGTTAAAATTGGGTGACGGCCGACGCTCCACCCCATTCAACCAGCCGTGTTCGTCCAAATCTGGGTTGCTCCTGAGTCGCTTCCTGGTGCTCAACGCAATTTATTGCTGAATGTCGACCGGGTGCCATCGCGGGCGGAACCAGTTCCCAATTTCGGTATTACCCCTCACCGGCCGGCGTTTATATTATCCCATCCCCGCCGCTGTAAGGGTGAAAGCCCAACGAGGTTGTTAGGCTCGCACTCCATGGGTGCGTTGGACAATCCCCGGATCCTGGCCGGGGTTAGGCGGCTAATTAGTCCGTAAAAGGATTAAGAATAGGGAAAAGCAACGGCTTTATGCTATTTGTGAGTGTGGTCACAGACGCGGGTTCGATGTTGGCATAGGTTTCGTTTTACACACTCGACAATGCAGCCCGCCCGGAGCGAGCCATGGTTTCTAGAGATAATGTCCTACCCTTCAGTCTCCCGGACCGCCGTTTGGTCCAGGATGAGAGAACCAGACGTGTGGTCGAGGAGTGCCGGGCATTATTGGAACAAACCCTGCCCAGATTGATGGGACGGCTGTTCGAGGATTTGGATGACGCCCTCTATGAGCGGGCAGACCGCTGCGCTACGTATTTAGTCCAGTCAGTCTATTTTGACGCCATGCGCACCGTGCGTAAGCACCGGTCGAGGCTGGAAAAGCGATTTTACGCGGGAATATTCGACGGGTTTAACCAGTTTTGGCTGCGGGGACCCCGGACCCTAGTCGCCGCCCCGCGCTGGCAAGCCCAGGATGAATCCGAATTGGCCCTGATGGACGAGGCCCAATTGGAAGACGATTTGGCCGTCACCAATTTGATTTCAAAAAATGAAAACCGCTATGCCCGGCATCTCTACAATTTCAGCCAATGCATTAGCATCCTAACGGATTGTGGAGAGCTGGATTCCCTGACCCAGCCCTTATCGCCGACCGTGATATGCACACGCTTTCAGGAAGCGCTGCGGGATCTGGAAGTAGAAATCCAGGTACGGCTGGTCATCTACAAATTATTCGATCGCCAAGTGCTGGCCCAGTTTGGCGGCCTTTATGACGCATTGATCGGCGTCTTCAACCGGGCCGGCGTCAAGGGCAAGGTAGGCGCCCGGATCCGGCCCGTGGGCACCCATTCTGAGCCTCCGGTGGCGGCTGCCGGTACGGCAGGTGCGCCAGCTGCGGGTCAGACCGAGGCATTCGTCCAATTGGCGGAGTTGCTGAGCGGTTTCCGCGC
>CAZIHO010000030.1:0-20611 GCA_964538875.1 uncultured Chromatiaceae bacterium | reverse complement strand
CGGCCGCCGGTACGGCAGGTGCGCCAGCTTCGGGTCAGACCGAGGCCTTCGTTCAATTGGCGGAGTTGCTGAGCGGTTTCCGCGCCCAGGGTCCGGCCGGTGCCCTAGCCCTGGCCGGAGAGAAGCTACCGGAAGTGGCCACCAGTGAATTGTTAGGCGTGTTGTCCGCGTTGCAACGGACCGGCGAGGCCGCTCCTGCCCAGCGGGTGGTGGCGTCAGTTAGCCCTAGCCAGGTTCGGGACCTGCTGGCGGCCCAATTGCGCTTGCAGCAAGACGGCAGAGTCCACCGGGCCCTGGGTAAGACGGACGAGGACACCCTGGACCTGGTGTCCTTGCTGTTTGATTTCATTTTGGCGGATCCCATGCTACCGGACGCCCTCAAGGCGCTGATTTCCCGGTTGCAGATTCCCATGATTAAGGTGGCTATCGTCGATAAGAGCTTTTTCGGCGACGCCAAGCACCCGGCCCGGTGCCTGTTGAATAATATGGCCAAGGCGGCCCTCGGCTGGACCGATGACGGCGACCGTTCCGAGCAAGGTCTCTATGGACGGATGGAGCGGATCGTTGGCCGCATCGTCGACGAATTCACCAATGATATATCCCTGTTTCTGGCCCTGGACGAGGAGTTGGCTGAGTTCCTTCGGCGGGAAAGCCGGGGCGCCGAGTTGGCCGAGGAGCGGGCCACCCAGGTGTCCCGGGGTAAGGAACAGTTGCGGATCGCCAAGGACCGGGTTCAGGAAGAAATCAATCGCCGTTTGGAAGATAATCCCCGCCTGCCCGGGGTGGTGCGGCAACTGCTCGGCGAGGGTTGGCGGGATGTGCTGTTATTGACCTATCTGCGCCAGGGCGCCGACAGCGAAAACTGGCGTCACCAATTGGCGGTGGCGGATCAATTGGTGTGGAGTGTGGGGCCCAAGCGCCTGCACGGGGATCGCCAGGAATTGCTGCGGGCTATCCCGGAATTGCTGCGGGGCTTGAAGGATGGGTTGGGCGGCATCTCCTTTGACCAACACCAGACTGCCCGTCTTTTCAAGGAGTTGCAGGCCTGCCACATCAATTGTCTGCGCGGTTCGCCCGCCATCACCGGGCCAGCGCCGGCACCCCCGCCGGGGGCGGAGGTTAGCCAAGAGTCCAAGGTACCGGCGGCGCCAGTTCAACCGGCGCGACGGACGGCGGTGCCGGCCAACCAAGCCCCGGCCGCCGAGGAGTTGGACGAATTCGATCATCAGGCGGAAGCCTTGACGCCGGGGACCTGGCTGGAAGTGAAGGAAGAAAATAATCAACGGTCGCGTATCAAACTCTGTTGGAAGAGCCAGATCACAGATTCCTACGTGTTCGTCAATCGCAAGGGGATCAAGGTGCTGGAGATCACCCGGAACGGGGTGGCGCGCCTGCTGCGGCGCGGCGCCGCGATTCATTTGAAGGATATCAACACGCCGATCCTGGACCGGGCCTTGTCGGTCATGGTGCGCACCCTCAAGCAGAGCGACCCCCATGGCTCGGCTGAGGCCGCCAATGGATGAGGCAGGATAAGGTGGATCTGCCGCAAGCGCCGCCCTGGGAGCAGGTCGTTGCGCAGGTGCGCTTGGCGTTGGCGGAGGACTTGGGCAGCGGCGATTTGACCGCCGGCCTGATTCCGGCGGCCGCCCAATCGACCGTCACCATTCGCTCACGGGAACAGGCCGTACTCTGTGGCCGGTCCTGGCTGGAGGCGGTGTTTCGGGAGTTGGACGCCGCTATGCGCATCCACTGGGGCGCGGTGGACGGGGATCGTCTGGCGGCGGACCAAGTGTTCTGCACCCTCCAGGGTTCCACCCGCGCCCTGTTGAGCGGTGAGCGCACCGCCCTCAATTTTCTGCAAACCCTGTCCGGAACCGCCACCCAGGCGCGGCGCCTGCGGGATTACCTGGGCGACAGCCCGGTACGCCTGTTGGATACCCGCAAAACCCTGCCCGGCCTGCGCCTGGCCCAGAAATACGCAGTGGCCTGTGGCGGTTGCGCCAACCATCGTCTAGGGCTGTATGACGCCATCCTAATCAAGGAAAATCATATCCAGGCGGCAGGCGGCATCACCGCCGCGCTGCGGGCCGCCCAAGGGGCGGCGGCCGGCGTGGAGATCGAGGTGGAGGTGGAAAACCTGGCGCAACTGGACGAGGCCCTGGGGGCGGGCGCGCGCCGGGTGCTGCTGGATAATTTCAGTCTCGATCAGTTGCGCGCCGCCGTGGCCCACAACCAGGGCCGTGCCCGTCTGGAAGCGTCCGGCAACGTAAACTGGGACAATTTGCCCTATATCGCGGCCACCGGCGTGGACGACATCTCCCTTGGTGCCCTCACCAAGGACGTGAAGGCGGTGGATTTGTCGATGCGCTTCGTGGTAACCCGCCTGACCGGTGACTGACCCCGGCCGGGTGGAATGCCCGGCAACCGCCGGGTCAGCCGCCAGGCTAAACGTGGATGTCGAGCAGGGTGCCCACCATCTGATTCTCGGTGGTCAGGACCTTGGCGGAGGCCTTGACCTGATTGGCCTGGGCCGGCAGTTCGATCAGCGCCCGCTCGAAATCCCCCTCCCAGCCGGACGTGCCTTGCACGCCCTGGGTGGCGATGTCGAGGGCGGCGCGCCGCAACCCCTGCATGCCCCGTTGGATGCCCTGTAAAGCGCCGCTGCCGATCGGCTGGATGGCCACTATCCGGTCTCCTGCAAACCCCTGCCTGGTTCGAGTATAGCAAGCTCCCTGGCGCCGCTCCGGCCGGGGCGGCAATTTCGTGAACCAGATCCGGACGGGTGCCCCACTCCAAGCGGTCCGTTCCGGACCACCCGGCCAGGGCCGCCTCGACAACCCGGACCGGCCCGCTATGATGGGGCGCGGTCGAATCAATAGAGGCGGACACGGGTGTCATTGGTGGTGGAACCGGAGTTGCGGGTGGACCTTGCCCGCCAGACCTTGACCCTGTGGCGGCCCGCTGGCCCGAGCCCGGTGTATGGGGTTTCCACTGGGCTAGCCGGTTGTGGCGAACTCCGGGGCTCCGGCCGCACGCCCCGGGGCCGGCATCGGATAAGGTTGCTGATCGGCACCGGTTGTCCAGAAAATTGCGTGTTCGTGGGCCGCCGTCCCACCGGCGAAATTTATGACGCCGCCCTGGCCGCCCGCTTTCCTGAGCGGGACTGGATTCTCACCCGCATCCTCTGGCTCACCGGCTTGCAATCGGGCTTCAACCGGGGCGGCCTGGTGGATACCCTGCGGCGCTTCATCTATATCCACGGCTGCCCGGACAGCGAACCCCTGGGCGTGCCCCGCTCCCACGGCTGCGTGCGCATGAGCAACCGGGATATTCTGGAGCTATTCCCGCAGATCCAGGCCGGTACCCTGGTGGACATTCGGGAGTCCTGGGACTGATGCGCTGGTTGCTGACCCGCCTGCTGGGGCTGGTGCCGGTGGTGCTGGGCGTGGCGCTCATGGTGTTTCTATTGATTCACCTGATTCCGGGGGATCCGGTGGAACTCATGCTGGGGGATAGCGCCCGGCCCGCCGACCGCCAGGCGTTGCGCCAAGCCCTGGGGTTGGATCAGCCCCTGGCCACCCAATTGAGCAACCATGTCAGCCGCCTGGTCCGGCTGGACCTGGGCGAGTCCCTCCATGGCCGGCGTCCGGTAAGGGACATGCTGGCCGAGCGGATTCCCGCCACCCTGCAACTGACCGGCGCGGCCCTGGGCTTGGCGCTGCTGATCGCCATTCCCCTGGGGGTGCTGGCGGCCCGGCGCCAAGGCCAAGTTTGGGATAGCCTGGCCATGGGCTTTTCCCTGCTGGGGGCGTCCATCCCCAATTTCTGGCTGGGCCCCCTGTTCATCCTGGTGTTTTCCCTGTGGCTAGGCTGGACCCCGGTCAGCGGCGCCGGCGCGCCGGGCAGCTTGATCTTGCCGACCCTGACCCTGGGCACCGGCATGGCGGCGGTGTTGGCCCGCATGGTGCGGGGCAGCCTGTTGGAAGTGCTGGGCGAGCCCTTCATCCGCACCGGCCGCGCCAAGGGGCTCGGCGAGGGCGCGCTGGTGTGGCGCCACGCGTTGCGCAACGCGGCGCTGCCGGTGGTGACCCTGGTGGGCCTGCAATTGGGCGCCCTGCTGGGTGGCGCGGTCATCACCGAAACCGTGTTCGCCTGGCCGGGGATTGGCTCCCTGCTGGTGGAGGCGATCCAAAAGCGGGACTATCCCCTGGTGCAGGGCTGCGTATTGCTGATTAGCCTGGCCTATGTGTCGGTAAACAGCCTCACCGATCTGGTATATGCCTGGGTGGATCCCCGGGTACGGCTGGGCGGAGACTGAGGGGGTGGGCAAATGCACCTCCTGTCTGCTGGGCATTTTGATCGTCTGGGCGCTGGCGGCCTTGGTGGGTCCCTGGCTGGATTTGCGTCCCAATCAAATTGATCTGCCCGCCATCCTGGCGCCGCCGGGTCCGGCCGCCTGGCTGGGCCACGACGATCTGGGCCGGCCGGTGCTGGACCGCCTGCTGGCGGGTGCCCGCACCTCGTTTCTAGCTTCGTTTGGCGTGGTGTCCCTATCATTACTGGCGGGCGGAGTGATCGGCGGCCTGGCGGGCTACCGGGGCGGCTGGGTGGACCATCTGGTGGTACGGCTGATCGACGTGTTTCTGGCTTTTCCCGGCATCCTGCTGGCCATCGCCTTGGCCGGCATTATGGGTCCGGGGCTGGATAATCTGGTCATCGCCCTGGCGGCGGTGGGCTGGGTGGGCTATGCCCGCCTGACCCGGGCCCAGGTGCTGTCCCTCAAGAGCCGGGAGCACGTGCTGGCGGCCCGCGCCCTCGGCGCCGGGACTGGCCGCATCCTGTTTCGCCATCTGTTACCCCTGACCCTGGCGCCGCTACTGGTGGAGGCCAGCTTCGGCGTGGCCCAGGTGGTGGTCGCGGAAGCGGGCTTGTCGTTCCTAGGGCTGGGAGTGCAGCCGCCCCAGGCATCCTGGGGCAGCATGGTCAAGGAGGGAGCCGGTTATCTGCTGGCGGCGCCCCATTTGGTGCTGGCGCCGGGCATTGCCATCAGCCTGGTGGTGTTGGCGGTCAATTTGCTCGGGGACCAGTTGCGGGATCGGCTGGATACCCGCAGCTAGGCTTCCACGTCGCCCAAGTCACCCAGGAACAGGTGTAGCCGCACCTTGGCCAAATCCGCGTGACGTTGGTGCAGTTGGGCGCCTAGCTTGCGGGCACTGTCCCGCACCAGATCCAGGTCGGCGCCGATTTCGGCGGTGACGAATACCTCGGCGATGATGCCCCCGGCGGTGTAATGGGGAATCACCTCATGCACCTCCTTGAGGGGTGCCTCCAACTGGCCCACCTCGGCGATCCGCTCCCGCAACTGGGTGCGGTTGGCCACCACCCGCCGGGCGCCGTCCGACATATCGGATTCCATGGCCATGTCGTCCTGGGTGTCCACGTGCACCATCACCGAGGTCACGTCCGGAATTTCCCGGATCAGGGTTTTTTCCACCTGATCGGCGATCTGATGTCCCTCAGAAACCGACAGGAAGGGATCCACCACCACGTGCACGTCCACCATGATGTCCGGACCCATCTTGCGCGCCTTGACCAAATGGGCAGATTGAACCTCGGGATGATTGTTGATGATGCGTTGTATGGAGTCGTGAATTTCCCGGTCGATGGCGGTGGCGGCATCAGTCAATTCCTTGAGGGAGTCGATGGCGATTTCCACCCCCACCTTGCCGACAAAGAAGGCCACGCCGATGGCGGCGATGGGGTCCAGGACTGGCCAGCCCAGGATGGCGCCGGCGATACCGATCAGGGCAGCGAAGGAGGCGATGGCGTCGCTGCGATGATGCCAGGCGTTGGCGATCATGATGTTGGAGCCGATGCGCCGACCCACGCGGATGGTGTATTGGTAAAGGAACTCCTTGACGATCATGGAGCCCGCCGCCACCCAGAGGGCGATGCTGGCCGGCGGGTCCAGTTCCGGAGTCTTGATGCGGCCCGCCGCGTCCCACACGATCCCCAGCGCCACCGCGAGCAGGATCAGGGCCAGGATCAGAGTTGCCAGGCTCTCGAACTTGCCGTGCCCGTAGGGATGGTCCTCGTCCGCGTCCTTGCGGGCTATGTGCATGCCCACCAGGACCACTAGGTCAAATAAGAGGTCCGCCGCCGAATGCAAACCCTCCGCCACCAAGGCGGCCGAGTTGCCGAGGATGCCGATGACCAGCTTGGCCAGGGTCAAGCTGGCGTCCGCCGCCGTACCCACCAAGGTGACCCGCTGGGCGGTTCGGTAATTCTGGTCGCGAACGTCGAGCTGCGCGGTTGCCATGGTTAAACGACTCCGGAGAATGTCTGGGGCAGAGACTAGGGTTTCCCCTTAATCCAAAACGATACACTGGAAAGCTGCGGACTACTAGGACGACACCCGGCGGGATACACCAAGTCCTCTAAGGCGGCTCCATGTGCTAGGATTTTCTCTTGAGCACCGTCAGGGGCACGTACCTCCCACGCTAAGGAAAATAACATGTCCTGGTTTTCGCTATTCCGCAGTTTTCTGGTCGCCTTGGGGTTGGCGGCTGTAACGGTTGGCTGTGTCTCCCTGCCGGAAGGCTACCGGGACCCCCGGGATCCTTGGGAGTCTTACAACCGGGGTATGCATCTCTTTAACCGGGATTTCGACCGGGTGGTGTTCCAGCCGGTGGCGGAGGTCTACCGGGAATTGGCGCCGGATCCGGTGGACCGGGGCGTGACCAACTTTTTCAATAACCTGAGGGACTTCACCTCCGCCGCCAATAATTTATTCCAGTTGAAGCTGTCCAGGGCCGCCACCGACGTGGGACGCATCCTGGTCAACAGCACCGTCGGCATCCTGGGCTTGGTGGACGTGGCGTCCAATCTGGATATGCCGAGCTACAAGGAAGATTTCGGCCAAACCCTGGGTTATTGGGGAATCGGGCCGGGCCCCTACCTAGTGCTGCCCCTGTTGGGGCCGAGCACGGTGCGGGACACGGTGGGCATGGTGCCGGACTGGTACACCCAGCCCCTGGCCTACGTGGATAACGAGGATTGGGTGTGGGGCCTGGTGATTCTATACGGCGTGGACAAGCGCGCCGATCTGTTGGGCGCCGGCAAGGTGCTGGAGGAAGCCGCTCTGGATCCCTACAACTTCTCCCGGGATGCCTACCTGCAAAAGCGCGATCATGACGTCTACGATGGTAATCCGCCCCGGACCGAGGCGGACGCCAAGGCTGGCAAATAGATTCCCATCCTGATCCGGCGCCCCGCGCCGGATGCTGGTCTAGCGATTCAGCAAATCCAAGGCTCCCGCCAAGCCCCGGTCCTGGGCGGCCAGATCCATGCCATCCGGATCATGGGGTAGACGGCCCAGACAGGGAGCTGGGATGCGCTCGGTCAGGGTGGCGATGTTACCCTCGATGCGCGCCATGCCCGGTTCAATCAGGTTGGCGACCCAGCCCCCCAGTGGCACCCCCCGCGCCAGGATGCTGTCCGCCGTGAGCAGGGCGTGGTTGATGCAGCCCAGCCGCAGCCCTACCACCAGCACCACGGGCAGGTCCAGCAGTCCCGGTAGATCCGCCATTTCCAGGGTGGGGCCCAGGGGCACCCGCCAGCCACCAGCGCCTTCCACGATGATCCGGTCGGCACGGCTCGCCAATTGTTCAAAGGCGCTGCGAATCGGCAGCGCGGCGATAGTCATCCCCGCCTCGGCGGCGGCCAGGTGGGGCGCGATGGCGGGCTCGAATACATAAGGATTGATCCAGCGATAGGGCATCGGCAGATCGGCGCCCTCTTGCAACCGCAAGGCGTCGCCGTTGCGCAGCCCGTCCGCAGTGGGGCTGGCGCCGGCGGCCACCGGCTTCATGCCCACCACTTGTAAACCGCGGCTGCGATAGAGCCGCATCAGGGCCAAACTGACCCTTGTCTTGCCACAACCCGTGTCGGTGCCGGTGACGAATAGGCCAAGGTCGGACATTGATCGGAAAGCTCCTTAGAGTCGGTGCGATGGTAGGGAGCGGCGCAGGGCGTCCAGGGGAATGGCCTGGGTTCCTGGGGGCGAGCTGTGCTCGGGCACCCAGGCTAAACCATAAATAATCTCATAAGAAACCGGGTATTTTTCGTCCACCCGCATCCCGCCATAGGCTTCCAGCATGGCGGTCAGCCGCCGGCGGCCGGTCAGGCCCCGGGGCCGGCCCTGGGTCACGTTATGGGCGCCCAACTGCTTGAGGTCCCCCATCAAGTCCGCCACGCTGCCGTACTGGCATTGCAGCCGGTCCAGGTCCACCACGGGATCCTGGAACGGCGTCGCCAGCAGCAGGTCCCCGACCTGGTGCAAATCCAGGAACGAATTCACATGAGAATAGCCATCTACCTGGGACCAGGCGGCCCGCAGTTCCTTGAGGCTATCGGCACCGAAGGTGGAAAACATGAATAGTCCGCCGGGACGCAGCACCCGCCGCGTCTCGGCGAAGACTTGACCCAGATCCGGGCACCATTGCAAGGCCAGGTTGGAAAAAACCAGGTCCAGGCTCTGGTCCGCCAGGGGCAACTGTTCCGCGTCGGCGCACAGGCAGCGGGGCCGGCGCAACCAGCGGCCCTGACGGCGCGCCAGGGTCAGCATGGGCAAGGCGAAGTCCAGGGCGATCACCTGGGCCTTGGCGTAGCGCTTGAGCAGGGCACCGCTGGCCACCCCGGTGCCGCAGCCCAGGTCCAGCACGCGGCGCGGCTGAAGTTTGATGTAGTCCAGGCGTTCTAACAGCCGCTCACCGATGTCCCGTTGCAGCCCCGCCACGGCGTCGTAACCGGCCGCCGCCTTGGCAAAGGCCCGCCGCACCAAGCTTTTGTCGATGCCGGGGCCGTTCATGACCATTGGGCCAGGAAGCGATCCAACAGGGTGTGTAATGACTCCCCGTGGGATAAAAAGGGGACATGGGCGGCGCCCTGGATGACCCCGCAACGGGCGCCGGGACAGAGGTTCGGCAGGCTATCCGCCACCCGCGCCGACACCAGGGGGTCCCGCTCGCCGAACAGCCACAGACTGGGGCAGGCCAGGGCCCCGAGGCGCTGACGCAGGTCAGTGACTCGTAGCAGTTCCAGGCCAGCGGCGAGGGCGTCCGGGTCCGGGGCCGGCCGGGCCGCCAGACGCTGGTGCAAGGTCCGCAGGCAGGCGGTGGCGGCGGTACCGCCCCGCACGCCCAGAGTCAGGAAGCGGTCCAGAGTGGCTTGGGGGTCGGACCGCAATTGCTGGCAAAACTGGTCTAGCACCTGGGGCTCCACCCCATGGGGCCAATCCGGCGCCTGGATGAAGCGGGGTGTGGCAGTCACCAGCACCAGGCCCCGCACCCGGTCCGGCGCCTGGAGGGCCGCTGCCAAGGCCAGGCTTCCGCCTAGGGACCAGCCGATCCACACCGCTTGCCTAGGAGCAGCGTCCAAGAGGGCCTGTACCCAATCGGCCAGATCGCCGGAGTGCAAGGCCGGCGAATGTCCATGGCCGGGCAGATCCAGGGCACTGACCCGCTGGCGATGGGCCAGGTGTCCCACCAGATCCGGCCATATGGCGCCGTGCTGGCCCCAACCGTGCAGCAGCACCAGGTCGCTACCCTGGCCCTGAAGGTCCCGGTACAGGCTCATGGGGATAAAGCCCGGAAGGTGCGCCCCAGGCTGTCCAGTAGTTGGTCCACTTGTGGTTCCTGGTGGGCGGCGGACAGGCTGACCCGCAGGCGCGCCTGGCCCTGGGGGACGGTGGGCGGCCGGATGGCGGGCACCAACAGCCCCAATTTTTCTAGCCCTTGGCTCCAGTCCAGGGCGCGGGCAGCGCTGCCGGCCAGGAGGGGCTGCACCGGCGTGGGGGACTCCCCCAGGGGTAGTCCCAGTTGGCTGGCGCCGCTGCGAAAGCGTTGGATCAGGCTTTGCAGCCGCTCCCGGCGCCAGTCCTCGCTGCGGAGGATGGCCAGGGCGGCGCGGGTAGCCTCGGCCAGGGCCGGCGGCGCGGCGGTGGTATAGATGTAGCTGCGTGCCTGCTGGATCAGGGTCTCGATCAGGGCCTCGGAGCCGGCCACGAAAGCCCCGAAGGTCCCGCAGGCCTTGCCCAGGGTGCCCATGAGCACCGGCACCTCTGCCAGTCCCAGGCCAAAGTGGGCGCTGGTGCCCCGGCCACTGGGTCCCAACACACCGAAACCGTGGGCGTCATCCACCGCCAGCCAGGCTTGGTGGCGCTGGGCCACCTGGGCCAGGTCCGGGAGGGGTGCCAGGTCCCCGTCCATGCTGAATACCCCATCGGTGATGAGCAGGGTGCGGCGGGCCGGCCGCTTGGCGGATTGAAGCCGCCGCTCCAGGGCCGCCGCGTCCCGGTGGGGATAGCGGTGCCAGCGGGCGCCGGACAGGCGGGCCCCATCCAGCAGGGAGGCATGGTTCCAACGATCGCCCCACAACTGGTCGCCCTGGCCGACCAGGGCGCTGACCAGCCCGAGATTGGCCATGTAGCCGGTGGAAAAGAGTAATGCCCTGGGCCGGCCGAGAAAATCTGCTAATTCTTCTTCCAGGGCTTGATGGGGTCCCTGGTGGCCGGTGAGCAAATGGGCGGCGCCAGCGCCGGTGCCCCAACGCCCGGCACCGGCCTGGAGCGCCTGGGTCACGCGGGCATCCGCCGCCAGGCCCAGATAGTCATTACTACAGAATGCCAGCAGGGAGCGGCCGTTTACCTGCACCTGGGGACCCTGGGGACTGTCCAGGGTACGCCGGCGCCGGTAGAGTCCCAGTTCCTGGCGACGCCGCAGCTCCGGCTCCAGGTCGAACATGTCAGACCGGGGCGCCGGCGGTGGTCTTATGGCAGGCCCCCGGCGTCTGGCGTTGTTCCAGGGGCCGGGTTTCCGCCTGGAGACCCAGGCGTTGGAATAACTCCTGATCCCGGTTGCGCTCCGGGTTGTCGCTGGTCAGCAGCCGTTCGCCGTAAAACAGGGAGTTGGCACCGGCCAGGAAACAGAGGGCCTGAAGTTCGTCGCTGAGGGACGTGCGTCCGGCGGACAGACGTACCTGGGAGTGGGGCATGAGCAGCCGCGCCGTGGCGATGACCCGCACCAGTTCCAGGCCGTCCAGGCTGGGCGCCTGGGCCAGAGGCGTGCCTTCGATGCGCACCAGCAGGTTGACCGGCACCGACTCCGGGTGCTGGGGTAGGTTGGCCAATTGGCGCAGCAGGGAGGCCCGGTCCCGCCGGGATTCTCCCATGCCCAGGATGCCACCGCTGCAGACGCTGATGCCCGCCTCCCGCACATATTCCAGGGTTTCCAGCCGGTCCTGATAAGAACGGGTGCTGATGACCTGGCCGTAAAATTCCGGCGAGGTATCCAGGTTATGGTTGTAATAATCCAGGCCTGCATCCTTGAGCCGCAGCGCCTGGTGCCGGGTCAACATGCCGAGGGTCACGCAGGTTTCCAAGCCCAGGGCGGAGACCGCCTGGATCATTTCCACCACCCGGTCCAGGTTCTTGTCCGTGGGGTTGCGCCAGGCGGCGCCCATGCAGAAGCGGCCGGCGCCCTGCTCCTTGGCGGCCTGGGCCGCCGCCGTCACTTCCGCCAGGGGCAACAACCGCTCCTGGGTCAAGCCGGTGGCATGGTGGCTACTTTGGGAGCAATAGCCACAGTCCTCGGGACAGGCGCCGGTCTTGATGGACAGGAGGGTGCTGAGCTGGATGCGATTGGGGTCGAACCAGGCCCGGTGTTGGGTTTGGGCGCGATACAGCAGGTCGGCGAACGGCAGGTCGAGCAGGGCTTCGATTTCCGCCAACGACCAATCGTGGCGCAGGGGGGCTGACTCCATGGAGGTTCCTCGGCAGCGGGTTTACGTGGGCGCAGTGTAGGGGGCTGGGGGGAGTTGTCAACCTGAAATGGTCGCTCGGGTTTACCAGTGGGGCGCTGGCCTGATGGCGCGGCTCTTTCCGCCTACCTGTCTGCTGTGCGGCGCGCCGGGCAGCGCCGGACTGGACCTCTGTCTAGGCTGCCTGACCGATTTGCCGGCCAACCACCACGCTTGTTTCCGCTGCGCCCAGCCGTTGCCAGACCAGGCACCGGCCGGCGGTCCCTGCGGCCGTTGTCTGCGGCGTCCGCCCCAGTTCGACCATTGCTTTACTCCCTACCAGTACCGGGACCCGGTCGCCCACCTGATCCGGGGCTTGAAATACGGGCAGCGCTTGAGCCATGCCCGCCTGTTGGCCCAATTGATGGTCCAGGGCTGGGAGCAGGCCGGGGAATCCAAACCGGACCTGTTGGTGCCGGTGCCCCTGCATGGGTCCCGGTTGCGGGAACGGGGATTCAATCAGGCAGTGGAACTGGCCCGGCCCATGGCCCATGTGCTAGGTGTGCCCCTGGATCTGACCAGTTGCGTGCGCCAGCGGGCTACCGAGCACCAAACCGGGCTGGACGCGGCGGCCAGGCGGCGCAACCTGCGGGACGCTTTCCGGTTGTACCGGCCCATCACCGCCGCCCATGTGGCCCTGATCGATGACGTGGTCACCACCGGCAGCACCGGCGGCGAATTGGCACGGCTGTTGAAGCGGGCCGGCGTGGCGCGGGTAGACCTGTGGGCGGTGGCGAAACGGATTTGACTGGGACGATGGGGCAAAGAGGAGGATGGGTCCCTTGCGTGGGCGGTGAATTGGGAGTATCACATGCGCCCAAGGCCGTCCTGGAGAGACGCCCGCCCGGCGCTTCTGGAGTACCAGGTTGCCAGACCCATACCCTATCCTGTAGGGACTCATTGGAATCTTTCAGATTTATTTAAGGTTGAAGTCCATGGCCAAAGCACCTTCTCGCGCACCCAAACCCGCGCCCGCCGGGAAACCGGCGCCCAAGCCCGCCCCGGCCGCCAAGCCGGCGCCGGCCAAACCGGCCCCCGCTGGCAAGTCCCCCGGCAAGGCTTCCGGCCGGGGTCGATAGTCGCGCTTAGGTCTGGGATGTAACCCCCGGCTCTCCGGGGGTTTTTTTGGGCCGGATGAACCCTAACGGGGCAGGCTCAGGCGTGCCACCAGCCCCCCTTGGGGGCGATTTTCCAGGATCAGATCGCCGCCGTGGGCGCGGGCGATGTTGCGGGCGATGCCGAGCCCCAACCCGGTGCCGCCAGTATGCTGGGCCCGGGATGACTCCAGGCGTACGAAGGGATCGAAGACCCGCTCCAGCCATTCCGGGGGTATGCCGGGACCCCGGTCTGCCACCTCGATCAGCACCCCGGCGTCCGAGTCGGTCAGGGTCAGTTCGACCCCACCCCCATAGCGGACCCCGTTTTGCACCAGATTCTCGATACAGCGTTTGAGCGCCAGGGGGCGGCCCCGGATGGGCGCCCCCAGTTGACCCCGGAGTTCAATCGCCCAGCCCCCGTCCCGGCCGTCGTCCAGGATGCTTTCCAGCAGCGCCTGGAGATCCAGCGGTTGGCTGGGTTCCTGGGAATCGGTGCCGCGCATGAAGTCCAGCGTAGCGGTCACCATGGCTTCCATGTCGTCCAGATCCCGTTCCAGCTTGGCCTTCACCGGGTCCTGATCGAGCAACTCCAGGCGCAGGCGCAAGCGCGTGAGGGGCGTTTTCAAGTCATGGGATACCGCTGCCAGAATGCGCGCCCGGTCTTCCAGATAGCGCTTGATGCGGGCCTGCATGTCGTTGAAGGCGCGGGCGGTGGCCGCCACTTCCGACGGCCCCCGCACCGCCAGCGGCGGGCGATGAATGTCCTTGCCCAGGGCGTCCGCCGCATCCCGCAGTTCCCGCAGGGGGCCGATCACCCACCGCACCGACACCAGGGACACCAGGGTGACGCCGGCGAACAGGATCCCCAGGGTCAGCAGCAGCCGGGTGGGCCAGTCGAACAGGTCTTCCGGTACCTGGCGTTCAAACCGCGCCCAACTGCCGTCGTTCAGCCGGGCTTGGATGAAGAAATAGCGGGCCAGGGGACGCACCCCATCCAGGTGCCTGGCCGGCGGTGCAAACCCTTGACCACCGCCCCGGCCCATGCGCCGGCGCATCCAGCCGGGCTGAGATAGCTGGGTATCCGCCAGCACCACCCGAATGTCCGCCGCCGGCCCCAGACGTTCCCGCAGGCGATGCTCCACCAATTGGGCGGCGGCCAGGGAGTCCGGGTCCGGGTCCGGCGTGTCTAGGGGCTCGTCGCCGATGCCGACCCGGCTTTCCGGAATATTCACCAGCGGCAGCAGCCGTTCCCGTTCCAGGGGCGTCAGGGCGTTGAGTTGTTCCACCAGCGCCCCGGTGCGCTGTACCAGGTCGGCCCGTAGGGATTGATACAGGGTCTGGCCCCGGTCCTGAAGCAATACCCAGCTGGACACCAGGGTGGTACCGGCCAGGCCCCCCAGCAGAATCAGGGTCAGCCGCCCAAACAGGGAACGGGGCCAGAGCATACTCAGCGCTCCCGGGTCACCTTGGCCGCCAGCAGATAACCCTGACCCCGGGCGGTCTTGATCAACTGGGGATTCTTGGCGTCATCGTCCAAGCGTCGGCGCAACCGGCCGATCAGCACGTCGATGCTGCGGTCGAAGGGCACCGCGTCCCGTCCCTGGGTGAAGTCCAGCAGTTGATCCCGGCTCAGGGGCCGGTTGGGATGGGTCAGCAGCACCTGCAACAACCGGAATTCCGCTTGGCTCAGGGGCACCACCAGACCCGTCGGCGAAATCAGGTGCCGCGCTAGGGTTTCCAGGCTCCAGCCCGCGAAGCAGAACCGCTCCGGCGTGTCGTCTAGCCCGTCGCTGGGCAAATCCCGCACCCGGCGCAGCACGTTCTTGATGCGGGCCAGCAACTCCCTGGGGCTAAAGGGCTTGGCCAAATAGTCATCGGCGCCCATCTCCAAACCCAGCACCCGGTCCATTTCATCGCCCCTAGCAGTGAGCATGATGACTGGCAACTTGGACCGGGCGCGCAGGGTTCGGCACAGGTCCAGTCCGTCCGCCCCCGGTAACATGATGTCCAGCACCAGCAGATCCACCTGGGATCGCTCCAGGGCCATCCACATGGCATGGCCGTCGCCGACACCGGTCACCCGGTAGCCGTTCCGTTCCAGGTAAGTCCGGAGCAGTTGACGGATCTCGGGGTCGTCATCCACCACTAGGATATGATCTGGGACGCTGTTCATGGTCGTTAGTCTAAGTCGCCCGGCGGCGGACGTCAGGGACGCCTGGTAAGGCTCCGTAATTCGCAAGCGGATTGTTACAGTCGCTTACCAAAATGCCCCTCGAAGACATGCCCTGGTTACAGCCAGGGTGTTTCCTATACCCAAGGTCGCGAATTCCATCGCGCCGATTCGAAAGATAGGAGACCTCAGATGCAAACTAACTCTTCCCTGTTGCTTGGCTTGACCATCGCGGCGGCCTTGGTGTCCAGCTCTCCCCTGTTGGCCCAGGGAGGCATGGGTGGTTGTAACACCCCCTGCTGGAACAACACCGGCATGATGGGCAGCGGACCCTGCGGGATGGGCGCCGGAGCGGGCCGGATGCGCGGCGGCGGTCCCATGGGTGTGGATCCGGTCCTGGTGGAGCAGCAGCTCGCCCAGCAAAAGCTGGCCCTGGCCATCACTGGCGCCCAAGAGGCTGCCTGGAACCAATACGCCGACGCCATCAAGGGTAAGACTGCGTTGCGCACCGCCCATCGGCAGGCCATGCTGTCCGCCGCGCCAACCCTGGAAGAACGCCTGGCCTTCCGCCAACAGGGTCTCGAACAGCAACTGCAAGCCCTGCGGGCGACCCGAACCCTGTACCAAGCGCTAACGCCTGAACAACAGACCAAGGCTGGTGTGCTGCTGACCCGGTCCGGCGGGCGCCAAGGCAACTGGTAGCCGGCCGGGATGAGCGGGGCCGGAACGCAAGGTTCCGGCCCAGCTTGCTACTTCGACCCTTTAGGTTATGGCGTCTTGGAATCTGGGATTTTCATCTGACGGAAAAGAACCAGCCTGGTTTTCCTTTTCCGTCGGATACCACAGCTTAGTGCCCTCGTATGCGCTGCAACCCCCCCGGTGCCGGGGTAAACACTGGATAATTCAATGTTTCCCTCTAAGTCGACCAGGCGCTCTCGTGGCTTTGCGTCCTGCCCCCCAAAAAAGCATCGTTAGGGCTGCCCTCAACCCATCGGAAGCCGAAGGCACGGGTGCTTGGTTCAGAGGCTAACCCTATTGGCGGGCGCCCAACCCAATGATAATCCGATAGTCATCCCGTAGCTTTTCCTTATCCAGGGGATAGCTAAAGTCGCAGGGCATCTTCTTGCAATACTCGCCTTGGGTGACGTAATCCAGAATCAACCGATACAGATTGAAGTGATAGAACTGGTCCAGCTTCTGGGGTTGACCATCCCGGTACACCAGCACTCTATTGCGGTAAAAGCGTTCCGTGGTACCTGCTGGCAAGTAGCCGAATCTGGCGTAGGCATCCACCCCTTCGGTGAGGGGCGGCAAATGGTCGGCGACCAGGACGATCAGGGATTCCGGATCCAATGCCCGCAACTGCCGCAGGAATTGAGTCAAGGCCAGGGACCGGTAATGTACTTGATTGAAGATCCGTTCCAGATCCCAGGTCAGATCCGGTGCCGTAACTAGGGGCGGCCCCATCCAGCGGTCATAGCCAAACGGGTAATGACCATAAACGGTAAGCAGATAATTGAGGAATGGCTTCTTGTCCTCCATCATCTTTTTAACGTAGGCCAGATTTTGCTCATACAACTGGCTGTCGAAGAAATATTGATTATTTTCCCGCTCGCCCTTGGTGAGATAGGTTTCCAGGGTGGGAGTATATTCCTTGGGGAAATAGGAAACGTCGAACCCTAGCCCTCGATAGGCGGGCATGGTATTGAAAAAGTCCGGCTTGAAGCCATTGGACGCGCTGGTGTAATAGCCCATGCGGCGCAGGATATTTGGCAAGCAATAGGTTTCCGTGCCGGTGAAGACATTGAATTCAATTTCGTCGAACTCCTGAAACGCCGGTACTCCGCATAACACCTCAAACTCTGCCTGGGCGGTATAGCCACCGAACACCGGCGAGGTGGACAGGCCCAGATGGGGACTGATCTCCTTGACAAAATCCGGGTGCAAGACATCAAACTTGCGCGGTAGATTGAGGAATAGGCTGGGATCCAGGAAGCCCTCCAGCACGATGACATGAATATTGTGGCCATTAGCCATGGCTGGCTGTTCCATGCCCTCGGGCAGGGTCAGGCTGAGTTTGCTCTGATCCTGATAACTGGACATATGGGACATGATCTCCCGGCGCCGGGCCTCGTTGTAAAGGGCGGTGGTCAGGCGTCCATTGGTCTCCACGTTATTCAAGGCGGCATAGTGAATCACTTGCGCCGACAGGGCGGAGAAGGTCTGGATAAAGAGGCTGGGGTAAGCAAAGGGGCTCACTAGCACCAAGACAGCGGGCAGGGCAATAAGCAATGCCTGCCGCGTGATTCTGAGGTTCCTGGCCAGCAGCACTAGAATGGCGCTGACTAGCAGGAATAGCAGCAGATTGATTTCCAGCCCCGCCACCCCAAGCAATTCCGGAATCTGGCCCGCGTCATTCAGCTTGGCAATGCGGAAGAAGCGGAAAAAATAATAGTCATGAATGGCATAGACGATCACCAGGGGGATGGCGGCGATCCAGGGTTGCCATTTGGATTCCTTAATAAATAGGTTCAGGCAAAAATACAGGTATAGGAGAAAGGGAATCTCCATGCGATAAATACCCGGATTCATCTCGATCAAGGGATCGGTGATGACATGGTAGGCATACAATACCGCTAAAAAGAGGGTGTAGCGGTTGATTAGAATCCGTTTCAGGAATGCGGGCAGCATGGTCAATTTCCAATAAGGTCCAATATTTTTTGGGTTTCGCGATGCCCTGGCCATGGAATCCAGGCCTGGGCCGCCTGGGTGAGCCGACCAGACCGAAGTAAAAATGCCCGCAGGTTGGGGTTGCGCCGGGGCTGAACTCGGGAAACTGGCGCTTGGACAAACTCCTGAGCAGGGATCCGCTTGAGTGGGAATCGGGAGTCTAATTTTACCTGCCCGCAGCGGACTGGGGCGGAGCCGGCGCCCGGCCGGGAGACACCCGTCTGGACTAGCCCCCGCTCGACTAGTATCCGGCGCGGAATTCTATCCGCTATTGGTGCTTATGGCGTCTCGATTAGTTCCCGCTGGTTTGGCGTCCTGGCGGAATGGCAGCCAGCCGATCGGGCGCCACCAATGGGTCTAGGGCGCCCCGGTTGGCCCGTCGCCAGCGGAGATCATTTCCGATACCGAGGCCCGGTCCCCCACCTGGATATGGGCCTGCCGGGCTCGCCCGCCATTCAACTCCAGCACATAAGCGGCCGTCTGATTCGGACCATACAGGGGGCAGGGGTCCGCCGTGCAGGGGGGCGCTGACTCCTGGATATAGATTACCCCTAGGTTCCGGTCCATCCACAACATGTCGAGAGGAATCAGGGTGGACTTCATCCAAAATTGAATGGGCTGATTGCCGGGCAGGACGAACAGCATGCCCTGATCCGCCGCCATCTCCGGGCGGCCCATCAGACCTCGCTGGAGTTGCGCCGGAGTTCGCACCACTTCCACCTTGAACCGGCCGTCGCCCAATTCCAGGCGCCGCCATTCCAGAATAGTTTGGTTGGACCCGGTGGCCTTGACTACCGCGATAGCGGCCAACAACAGGGCGCCGGCCACGCCTACGGAACCGAGCAGTCGTCGGGTGAACATGGGGTTGAACACCTGTCAGGATGTTGTCACTTTAGGGCTGGATCACCAGGAGCGCCAAGGTTCGCCTCGATGGAACTGGCGACTGCCTAAGTCTAAAGCAATCTGGGCTGGGTTGAACCGGTCTCCAGCCAGCCACCTGTGCTGACCCCACCGTTTAAGTACTACAAACCCATGTGCCTGGGGGGTTTGCCCGCGCGGCTATTGTGTCGAGCACGCTATTACGCTAGGTTGCACTCCTAATTGAAGCCAAATCGTCGGCGGAATCTGGGTTTTCTGGGTTCCACCGGCACCGGGTTCAAGCGGATTTTCACCATTGGAGTAGTGACATGCAACAAACCACCCGCTATGGGTTCAGCCTGGCCAGCCTGCTGATCTTGCCTGGGATTGCCCTGGGACAATCTAACGGTGCCTTTACCCAGACCGTCCCGACCCTGGACGAGTTTGGTCTGGCGGCGCTGGTCGTCGCGGTCAGTGCGGCAGCGGGCTGGGCCATGAAGCGACGCCAAAAATAGTCACGGCGGGCGAGGCATTCTCGCGCGCCACCGCATCCCAGGGGAGGCCGGGTTGCCGTGACAGAACAGGATTTGTCCCTGGTCCGGGTGTTGTACCTGGGACTATCCGTTGGCGTGATCGTTTTTTTTCTACAACTGGAAGCGGCGTCCCCCAGGGTTCCCTTTGACAACCAGCGGCACCGGTGGTGGCATGTGGGCCGCAACCTGGGTTTGTTGCTCCTGGTGATTCTGTTCGCCGATCTAGTGGTCGGCGAAGCGTTGTTGCAAGCGCACCGCGTCGTGCTTCACTCCCCCCTGACCGGTCTTGGCGCTGGCTCCTGGCCCCTGGGGGCGCAAGTCGTCCTGGCGTTTTTGGCGTCGGACCTGGTGGAATACGGATTCCACTGGGCCAGTCACCGGGTCGGCTGGTTATGGCGTCTGCACGCGGTCCATCACATGGATCCCCATCTGGACGTGACCAGCGCCGGTCGCGCTCATCCTCTGGAAATATCCCTGCACGTGGCGCTGAAACTGGCTCTGTACGCCCTGCTGGGGCTGCCCCTGTGGATCGAAGGGGTGCGGGCCATCCTCCACAATAGCCTGTTGTTTGTTCAACATGCCAACTACCTCTACCCGCCCTGGCTGGAGCGGTTGCGCTGGCTGCTAGTGACACCCGCGATGCACCGGCTGCACCACCACCGCCATGCGCCCCACATCAACCGCAACTATGGGTTTGTTTTTCCTTGGTGGGACCACCTGTTCGGCACCTACCAGACGCCGGACCCGGTTGCCGCGTCCAGCATGGGTCTGCCCGGTTGCGACGGTGAATATTGGCAGACCCTGTCCGGCATGTTGATGGCGCCGTTTCGGATGGTTGGCGGACCGGAACGTTGATGTGACTGGTCCCGCTTGGGCCGCCCCCCAGTTCCCCTTGATCTGGCAGACTTCCGGTTTACCGAACCGGGGTTTGCCGCCATGTCTTCCGATAATGTCGTCCGGCTGCTGTTGCTGTCAGCCATCTGGGGCGCGTCCTTTTTATTCATGCGGGTTGCGGCGCCGGTGCTGGGGCCGGGGTTGCTGATATTTTGCCGAGTCGGCTTGGCGGCGGCCTTTTTGTTGCTGGTGGCCCTCTATCTGGGCAAGACACTGGACGCCCGCCGCCACTGGCGGTATTACGGCATCCTGGGGCTGCTCGGTTCCACCCTGCCCTTCACCCTATTCGCCTTTGCCGCCAAGACCCTGTCCGCGTCCCTGCTGTCGATCCTGAACGCCACGGCGCCGATCTGGGGCGCGGTGGTCACCGGTATCTGGACCAGGACCGGCATCGGCCGCCGCCAAGCCCTGGGTCTGGCATTGGGTGTGGCGGGCGTGATGGTAATCGCCGGGGTCGAGTCCCTGCATCTTCC
>CAZIHO010000029.1:0-30640 GCA_964538875.1 uncultured Chromatiaceae bacterium | reverse complement strand
GCAGGGGGGGATCGAACCCCCGACCTTCGCATTGCGAACGCGACGCTCTCCCAGCTGAGCTACTGCCCCGAATGATCTTGGCCGGTGAAACTGGGTGCTCGTTACTGCTTACCGAACGGGTAAGCGGGCGACCGGCGCGGGTCGGTAATATACCGCCAAAAGGGCGCGACACCAAGCCTTTCTCGAGGAAGCTGGCCCGCCTGCCGGCTATGGCCGACCGCCTAGGGGAGAAACTGGGGTCAGCGACAATTTTCTTTGATAACGGCTTCCGCTTCCTTGATCTTTTGTTGCCGCTCGTCATCACTCAGGGGAACGATGGTCCCATCCGGTTTGCGGATTTGGCGGACAATTTTCTTGGTGCTGTCACTTTGCAGGTTGCTGAGGTTAAAGCGGCCGGCCTCGCAGTTCTTGTCCTTGCGCGCCTGGTCTTCCTCGGCCTTGGCCCGTTTTTCCTTGGCCAGGGCGCGGTCCTCCAGGTAGTCGTCCAGGCTTTCGGTGATTTGTCGCTGCTGCTCGCGGCGCGCCTGTTCCGGATCGATCGAAGGCGCCGGTGGTGGTTTGACGGTGATGGCGTCGCGCCCGGTGGGGGGCGTTTGGGAATATTGGGTAACTCCCTGGTCGTCCACCCAGCGATAGATTTCCGCTTGAACCGTCAAAGCCGAGAGGGCCAGCAGGACGCTGAGGGTCAGTCGGCGCATGGGGTTAATGTCCTAATGAATTCCCGTCGATTATGGCGCCACCGGCGGGCAAAACCAAGCGGCTACCAGAGTGGCCGTCTTCCGGGAGCGCACCGTCTTACCTGGGCAGCCGGCGCAAAAACTCGGCCAGTGGCGCTTGGGGGGGACCTTCCTGGACGATGCGTTCGTGGGGCGTGGCGATGGCCACCGCATAAATCTGGCCGGCGCGCAGGCGTTTGGGTAGGTCCCGCGTCACCTTGCGGCCCCGGCGGCGGGCCGCCTCGATCAGGGCCTCGCTGAGTTCGGTGGTGGTTTCGCCATAGAGGTTGACCAGCAGCCGGGAGGGGGAGGACCGGGCCAACCAGGCTTGGATTTTGTCCAGCTCACCATATAGGGCGTCCAGCAATAGGACGCCCTTGACCTGGGCGCCGACACCGCCCCGCTCCAAGCTGTAGGCCAGCGCCCGATAGCCGCCGCTGTAGGCGGTGAGGAGCAGGGGCGCGCCGGCCAGCCGCGCACGGGACACCTTACCGCCGAGTTGGTTGGCCAAAAGGCGGCTGGTTTCGTCCAAAAGGCGACGCAGGGCGTCGCGGCGGAACAGTTTGCCAGGACTGGAATCCCGCGCGTCCCGGGCCAGCTGGGGCGCGATCAGGATGAGGTTACGGCGGGAGGCGTTGATTTGGCCGGGGAGGTTCATCTCGCCGATTAGGGTTCGTTCCAATTCGCTGCCGTGGCCATGGAAGAACACCAGCAGCTCAAAGGACTGGCCAGGCCGGAACTGGGGCGGGACGTGGATCAGGACCCGGTTGTCGCTGTAATGGGGGCTTTCCGGATAGGCCAGGTCCGGCCCCACGCTGTGCTGGCGTTGTCCGGTGCTGGGATCGCGGTGATCGTAGAAGGGCGTGGAACTGTCGCCGACCTTGCCCCGGTAGGGGAAGGGCGCCTGTTGAAGGTTCGCGATCAGGGTCAGCCGACAGTCCCGTTCTTGGCGGCATAGGGTGCGAATCTGGGGCTTGGGCGGTTCCTTGGCCTGGGCCTTCTTGGACTTGGTCGGTTCCGCCACAGCTATGCCGCCCCACACCAGGCCCAACAACAGAATGAGTAAAAAGCGGGCCATCAGGCCCCCGTCGGCACCGGGGCCGGTTGCCCGATACCACAGGGTTCGGCGGCATCCGGCGCTGGTTGCAGCAGGGCAAAGAAGCAGGGCCAGGCCAGCAGGTACAGGGCCGCCGCGATCATCAGGTTGGTGGAGAGGCCGTAGCTCACTGCCACTAGGGGCACCAGCACCGCGCCTACTACCGAGAACATGCCGTTGATGCCCCAGGCCCACAGGAAGAAATGATCCTTGCCGAGCCGGGCCAGCATGGCCATGCCGGTGGCGAACGGAAAGCCCATGAGAAACGAGGGCGGCACCAACAACAACAGGCAAGCCAGCACCCTGGCTCCGTAGGGCCAGGTGCCGATGGTCGGCAGGAGCTGGTCCAGAATCTGGCCGTACACCGCCAGCATGGCGGCGATGGCGATGAACACCCAGGGCATCAGGCGCCGGCACTGGTCCAAAAACCTGGATGACCAGAGGGAGCCCAGGCCGGTGCAGATCAACATGCCGGTGATAAGCACGCCGGTGGACACGGTGGGATTACCGAGGGCGTTGATGAATTTTCCGATCAGGGTCACCTCGACCATGATGTAGCCGAGCCCCAGGCAGAAGAAATAGGCCAATAGCCCCAGCTTGCCCCGCTGGCGGCTGAACACTGCCCGCCAGCCGAACAACACCGGCATGGACAGCAACAGCAGGCCAAACAGGAGCGCTTGGAACAGGGTCGCCCACAGCAGCAGGTAGCCCCATTCGTCGGAGATGGTTTCCAGCCGGCCCAGGAAGTTGGGCAGGTCCTTCCAGTGGATGGAGCCGGCAAAATAGGGCCGGTCGCTGGTCAGGGGCGCGGTGTCAAAGGGATAACGGCCCTGGAGGGCATTCGGACCCTCGTGCACCATGCGGTCCAGCGCCAGGCGATAAAGATTGGTGGCGGACAAGTCCGGCTGGACTTCCTCGGCCGACGGTTCTCCGGCGGCATCCTGGGCCTGCGCACCGCCGCCGGCGGGCACCGGTTCACCCTCGGGAGCGCCCAGAACTAGGCGCCGATAGCCCTCGAATACCGCCTCACCGTCCCCTTGCCAGCGCTCGCCGGGCCGGTACACGGTTTCAAACGCCATGCGCCGGCAGTGGTCGTCCAGGCGCGCCACTTCCTCCTGGGTAAAGCCGCCCCGCTTGTACAGCAGGGTCACGGTGGACAGGAAGGTGTGGGTGACATAAAGAGAATCCGCGACCTTTTCCACGCCCTGTTCCCGGGCCGCCGCCACCAGGGTGGTGAACAGGCGCAGCACGGACTTGGGCGGGTCTTCCTTGTTCCAAAGGGTAATGGCCAGCACACCCTCCGGCTTGAGGGCCTGGATGAAGTTGCGCATGGACTCCAGGGTATAACCGTATTTCTCAGTCACCGCAAAGCCGCCGGGGCTGGACAGACCAGTGGAATCCGCCAGACTCAGGTCCACCACGTCATAACGGTCCCGCTGCCCGGCCAGGTGCAAGCGTCCTTCGATCCGCACCACGGACAGGCGCGGGTCCTTGAGCATGTCGCCGGTGAGATCCTTGATGCGGGGGTTGGCGAAGGCGTCCAGGACCATGGGGTTGTCCTCGGCGACCTGGACCGACTTGGCACCGGCGGCTAACGCCACCCGGGTGGAGATGCCGCCGCCGAACTGGACCACGAAGGCGTCCGGGCTTTTCTTCAGCACATAGGGCAGCATCATCGGGAGGTAGCGGTAATAGTCCTCCTGGCGTTTTTCGATGGTTTTCATCAGGCCGATGGGACCATCGCTGTCCTGATACATGCCCAAATATGCGTCCACCGGCAATTCCGGCAGGTCCACCGCCGCCATATCGCTCAAGCCGGGGGCGAAGTGAAAATAGGAACTGGTATAGACTTCCATGAAGCCGTGGGCGCCAGTCGCCTGATAAATGCGATCCGAGTCCGGGAATTTTTTGGCGTAACTGACACCCTTATAGGGAGATACCTCGATTTGGGGCAGGGCGAACAGCAGCCCAAAGGCGACCACGGCGGCGGCGGCCAAGCCCAAGAGCCCGCGCCGATCGCCAGCGGCGGCGAACCAGACCGCCGCGCCCGCCAGCCAAAGGATCAGGGGTGCCAACAACAGCCGATCCGGCGCCAACACATACATGGCGCCCAGGCAGGCCAGGCCCGCCAGGCCGGAACCGGTCATATCCGACCCATAGGTCAGTTGAAACCGCTCCCGACCCACCAGAAAGGCCACGCCCAGAAACAGGGCGCCGGCCAGGAACGGCAGGAAATAACTAGCAAAATTGGCGAACAGCAAATATTGCTGGGCACTGTCCGCAAGTAGAAAAATCGGATTGAACTGGGCTTGTTGGCCCAGCAGATTGCCCACCACCATCAGCGGTCCGAACAGCCATAGGGCGGCCCGCGCCCAAGCGCCGGCCTGGCGCTCGAAATGACCCTTGCCAACGCACATGACCGCGCTCGCCACGCCGAAGCCCAGCATGGCGATGCTGACCACCAGGGACCCGAAGTGGGCCCAACTGGCCACGGAAAAAATCCGCATGATGGCCAACTGGTAGGCGATGATCGCCCCAGCCAACAGACCGACCCCGATGAAGAAGGGGCCATTGACCGCCGGTACCGGGATCAGCGGCTGCCGGCTAGGGGCGAGGGTAGCGGTCATTTGCTGTGCGTACCGCTGATCTGGCCGTCAATGAGCTTGGTAAAGGGCACGAACGCCACTTTTTTGCCGTTATAGATGTCACGGCGGGTGATGGTGACATTGCCGGCGCCGTCGTCCTGTTTCTGGACCGCCAGCACGTTCTGGCCGCCGGGAGGACCGACCGGGATGACCATGATGCCGCCAGGAGCCAATTGCTTCAGGAGAGGGGGCGGGATGTGGTCGATGGCACAGGTGACGATGATCTTGTTGAACGGCCCCATTTCCTCCCAGCCGTAGTAGCCGTCGCCGGTCTTGAGATGCACGTTCTCGAATTCCTTGAAGCCGGTGGTCACCAGGTTCTCATACACCTTCTTGGTGCGCTGGTGCAGGGGCTCGATGATTTCCACCGTATAGACATTGTTGGTCAGGTGGGACAACACGGACGACTGATAGCCGGAACCGGTACCGATTTCCAGTACCTTGTCGTTGGGCTGCACGTCCAGGGCGGAGGTCATGTGCATGACTAGGTGGGGACCGGAAATGGTTACGCCATAGCCAATATCCAGGAAAGCGTGGTCATAGGCGCGCTTGCGGTTACGGTCCAGGGTGAATTCTTCGCGCGGTGTGAGCAGGAAGGCGCGGGCTTCCTTGGTGGCGGGAACCAAGTCCTTGGCCTTGATGAGTGCTTCATAGCGGTCAAAGCGCCAGGCCAGCATTTTTTCATCTTGCTGGGGCACCCGCTGCTTCATGTTGTCCACGAAGGCCTGTTTGTTGTCCATGGGCGGAGTAGGCAGGGTGGCCTGGTCAAAGGCGGAAGCGCCAACGGGCGCCAGCAGGGCACCCAGGGTCAAGGCAAGGGCGAGGCGTCGCAGGGTCGTCAACATTGCTGATGGCTCCAACAGGAAAAAAATAATCATTCGCTTGCTTGAACGGATCGTTCGGCGCTGGTGGCGCCGCTACCCCTTCCGTCCTAGGAGCAGGTTTCCAAACTCGTCCACTTCGGCGTTCCAGCCAGGGGCCAGCCAACTAGTCGCCAAGGCTTCCACCAAAATCGCCGGCCCGATGAGCCGGACGCCCGCCGCCAGGGATTCCCGCCGGAAACAGGGCACCGGAGCACCGATTCCGTGCACGGAAAAGCGACCCAGTGGTCGCGCCGCCCCACCGCCGCGCCAGGGCGGAAGGCGGGTCAGGGGCGCCGGGGCGCTGACGGCGGCGCGCAGATTGACCAATTCCACCGGCAGGTCCAAGCGATGGCCATAACGCTTCAGATGCAGTTCCTCGAACTTCCGGCCAGCCTCAAGGGCGGAGCCCATCCAAGGGGTCTGGAGTGTATAGGACTGACCTCGGTAACGCAGATCCAGGGAAAAAATCAAGCCGATTTGTTCCGGATCCTGGCCCTCTGCCGCCAATTCCCGGCGCCCCCGGTCGCCCAGGTCCGCCAGCCGTGCATCGATGGCCTGATCGGCCTGTTCCTCCAGCAACCCCAGCCAGGTGCGGGACATCTGGCGGCCGGGGCGGCTCGCCAGCATGCCCAGGGCGGACAGGACGCCAGCCTGAGCCGGAATCAAGGCGCGGGTCATGCCCAGGGCGTCCGCCAAGTCGCATACATGCTGGCCGCCGGCGCCACCGAAGGACACCAGGCAACAGCCCCGGGGATCCGTGCCCCGCTCCACCGAAATGCGCCGCAGGGCGCCAGCCATGCGCTCGTTGGCCACCCGGATGACGCCGAGCGCCGCCTGCTCCGGGCTGATGGCCAGGGGTTCGGCGATGCGGTCCAGCGCCGTGCGGGCCGCCGCCCGGTCCAGAGGCAGGCGTCCACCCAGAAATTCAGTCTCCACCAGACGGCCCAACACCAGATTGGCGTCGGTCACCGTGGGCTCCCGGCCACCGCGCCCGTAACAGGCGGGTCCTGGGTCCGCGCCAGCGGATTCCGGTCCCACCAGCAACAGGCCGGCCGGGTCCAGGCGGGCCAGGGACCCCCCACCCGCCCCGATGCTGTGGATATCCAGCATGGGCACTGCCACCGGCCAAGGTCCCAGGCGGCCGGCGTCGGTCAGACGAGGCTCGCCGTCGATCAGAGCCACCTCGGTGGAGGTACCCCCCATGTCGAAGCTCAACAGCCGCTGCTGGCCAGCCCGGCGCGCTACCCAGGCGGCACCCACCACGCCACCGGCGGGGCCGGATAACAGCAGTCGCACCGCCTGCCCGCCCGCCTGATCTGCGGCCAGGGTGGCGCCGGAACTCTGCATCACCGCCACTTGGGCGCCGGGCAAGCTAGCCCGCAAACGCTCCAGATAGCCGGCCACCAGGGGACCCAGCCAGGCGTTCAGCCAGGTGGCGATGCCCCGCTCGTACTCGCCGAGCACCGGAAGGACTTGGGACGACCGGGCGATGAACATTCCATCTGGCACTGCGGCCGCCAAAGCCCGTTCCTGGGTATCGTCCAGGTAGGAAAACAGCAGGTTGATGGCCACTGCCTGGGGCGCCAATGCGATCAACTCGGCGCGCAGGCGGGTTAGATCCTCGGCGCTCAGGGGTTCCAGCAAACGGCCGTCCGCCGCCAGTCGGCCCCCGGTTTCCAGGCACAACTCCGGCGGTACGGGCGGCGGCACCGGGGCGGGTTGCAACTCATACAGCTTGGCGCGGGCCTGGCGGCCGATAGTCAGCAGATCCCCTAGTCCCCGGTTACCCACATAGGCGACGCGGACGCCCTTGCCTTCCAGGGCGGCATTGGTGGCCACCGTGGAGCCATGCACCAGCCCCAAGCGGTCCGGTCCAATCCCCAATTCCGCCAACCCTTGCAGAATCGCCCGCTCCGGCGCCGCCGGGGTGGACAACACCTTATGCAGACGGGTAGCGCCCTCCGCTAGGACCACGAAATCCGTGAAGGTCCCGCCGGTATCGACACCGACCAGTGTCACGCTCTGAATCCGCCTAAAAAGCGGAAGAAGATACTCTTAATTGGACTAGACCGCCACCACCCACCTCGCCTTTAACGGCCTTTTATTCTTAGACACCCCTCAACGGGCCACCAGATTGACCAAATCCTCGCCACGCCGCAGCTTAAGACTGAAGCCCTTGGTGGCTTGCTTGGCCACCGCCGCCAGCGCGGGCAGGCCGGTGATGCGCTTGCGGTTGAATTCCAACAGCACGTCGCCCTTACGCAAGCCGAGGTCATGGGCCTTGCCACGGGGATCCACCTGACCCACCTCCACCGCTTCCAGATCACCTAGGTCCGAGTGGTCCAGGATTTCCCCCAACAGGCAGCCGGCCAGCAAAGGATGGTATCGCTCGCCCTTGACATAGGATTGCAGGGGGTCGGTCAGCACCAGTTCGACCCGCCGGATACGGTCCTTGTTGGCCACTTCCAGGACGATCTTGGACCCAACCGGCGTTAGACCGATGCGGTTGCGGAGGTCGGCGGCGCCGGTCAAGGGCGTGCCATCCAGGGCAATCACCAGATCACCGGCGCGTAAGCCGGCCCGAAAGGCGGCGGAATTGGCCCCCACCTGGACCACCAAAGCGCCGTGCCGCCCTTCTACGCCCATGGCCTTGGCCAACTCTGGGTCCGGCTCCTGGAGTTGGATGTCCAGCCGGCCCCGCTTCACCTCGCCTTGGCTCACCAACTGGGTTGCCACCGCCTGCACCATGTCCACCGGAATGGCGAAGCCGATGCCCACGTTGCCCCCATTCGGTGCCAAGATCGCGGTGTTGATGCCTACCAGCTCACCCCGCAGGTTGACCAGGGGACCGCCGGAGTTACCCGGATTGATGGAGGCGTCCGTTTGGATAAAGTTTTCAAAGCCCTCGATGCCCAGTCCGGTGCGGCCCAGGGCGCTGACGATTCCAGAGGTGACGGTTTGACCGAGACCGAAGGGGTTGCCGATGGCAACCACAAAATCCCCCACCCGCAATTGGTTGGCGCGCCCGAGAGGAATGGCCTTGAGCCCCTGGGCGCTCACTCCCAGCAGCGCAATATCCGTCTCCGGATCGGACCCCAGGACCCTGGCCGGCAATTGGCGCCCGTCCTTGAGTGTCACCCGGATTTCCCGCGCCTTGTGGATGACATGATGGTTGGTGATCACATGGCCCCGGGCTGCATCCAGGATGACGCCAGAGCCCAGGCTGTTTTGCTCCCGTTCCGGCAGATTGAAAAAGCGCCGGAACAGGGGGTCGCTCAGCAGGGGATGGTCCTCAGACTTGATGGGGGTGCGGGTAGAAACATTCACCACCGCCGGCAGCACCTGATCCAACATAGGCGCCAAACTGGGCAGGGGTTGATCGCCTGCCATGGGTGGCAGGGCAGCCTGGCTGGCGGCGGTGATCCCCGCGGCCAGCCCCAAACCGACCAACATTCGCGGCATCTGCATGGGTTCACCCTCTAATATAGGAGCGGTCCGCCCGGTGCCGGGCGCATGGCTCCATTTTCGGGGTCGAGTCGCGTTTTTCAATCCGGGTGACGGCCTGGATCTACTGTCAGGAGGAAACAAGCGCCCATGTTAGACGCCGCTGAACTGGCCCGCCTGCGGGCCGATATTCGCTTCGAGGCCTACTTGGGAGGCAAGCTATTCCGGTTTGCCACCACTTGGGGTTTGTTTTCCCCGCGAGCCATCGACGAGGGGACTCAACTCCTAGCGGACCGGCTGGAAATTCCGGACCAGGCGGACTGCCTGGATTTGGGGTGCGGCTATGGTCCCCTGGGGCTGGTCATGGCGCGGGCGGCACCCGCTGGACAGACGCTGATGATCGACAAGGACTTCGTGGCCGTGCAATACGCCCAGCGTAACGCGGATCTCAACGGCCTCGGCAACGCCCGCGCCCAGATGAGCAACGGGTTCGATCAAATCGACCCCAAGCTACGCTTCGACGCCATCGCGTCCAATCTACCGGCCAAGGTGGGCAAGGAATTGCTGGCGATTTATTTGCACGACGCCTGGGCGCGACTGCGGCCCCAGGGACGCCTATATTTGGTTACCATCAACGGGTTGCGGGAATTCATCCGGCGCAATCTGGAAGAAGTGTTTGGCAATTACGACAAGATCAAGCAGGGCCGAGCCTACACGCTGGCCTTGGCGGTGAAAACCCCGCAGCCGAAGCGCCCGCGCCCCATACAAGCAGACTGGGCCTGAAACGAACAAGGCGGCACTGGGCCGCCTTGTAGAACGATTTGGCGCTCCCTAGGGGATTCGAACCCCTGTTACCGGCGTGAGAGGCCAGCGTCCTAGGCCCCTAGACGAAGGGAGCAGTGAAACTCCAAACGGTGTATTATACGCACGAACCACTGCTCCTCAAGCAAAATCTTGTGACCGACCCATGAGGACGCCGATCATTGTCGGACCAGACGCCCATCGCAGCCACCGTTATTCCTCGCGCTGCCCATAACATTTCCCGCGCCAATATCAGCGAAAGCGCGTTAAAGGTTCTTTACCGGTTGAAAGGCGCTGGTTTCAAGGCCTATTTGGTCGGTGGCGGTGTGCGCGACCTGCTGCTCGGACGGGAACCCAAAGACTTCGACGTGGCCACCGACGCCCATCCCGAGGATGTACGCCAGGTATTTCGCAATTGCCGCCTGATTGGGCGGCGCTTTCGCCTAGCCCATGTGCAATACGGGCGGGAAATCATCGAAGTCGCCACGTTCCGGGGTTCCGGCGCGGACTTGGACGATGCCAATCTCCAGTTGGAAAATGGCATGATCGTGCGGGACAACACCTACGGCACCATTGAACAGGATGCCCTGCGCCGGGACTTCACCGTGAACGCCCTGTACTACAGCATCGCGGATTTTTCGGTGCTGGATTTTGCGGGCGGCGTCGAGGACCTCGAGGCCGGACGCTTGCGCCTGATCGGGGAACCGGAGCAACGCTACCGGGAGGACCCGGTACGCATGTTGCGGGCGGTTCGCTTTGCCGGCAAATTGGGCCTGCGTCTGGAACCGGCCAGCGAGGCACCCTTGGCGTCCATGGCCCATTTGCTGCATGGTGTCCCGGCGGCGCGCCTGTTCGAGGAAGTGCTCAAGCTATTCCACACCGGCACCGCCCTGAACAATTTTGAGCTGTTGCGCCACTACGGGTTGTTCAGCCACCTGTTCCCGGAAACCGACCATTGCCTGGCTCGCCAAGAACATGAATTCCCGCTTACCTTCGTGGCCAGGGGGCTGGAAAACACGGATCAGCGCATCCAGGAAAATAAGCGGGTGTCGCCCGCGTTTCTGTTCGCGGTCTTGCTTTGGGAGCCAGTACGGCTACGCACCCGGCAACTGGAGTTGACCGGCCAACCGCCCCTGGCGGCGGTTCAGCAGGCGTGCACCGAGGTGCTGGCCCATCAGCAATCCCATGTGTCGGTGCCAAAACGCTTCAGCCTGGTGATGCGGGACATCTGGACTCTCCAGCAGCGCCTGGAAGCTCGCCGCAGCAAGCGGCCAACGCGTCTGATGGATCATCCCAGCTTTCGCGCCGCCTATGATTTCTTGCTGCTGCGAGCGGCGGCGGGCGAGGCGGACCCAGCCTCCGCAGACTGGTGGACCCGCTACCAGCAGGCGGATCCAGAACAACAGGGGAACATGATCCGGACCGAAACGGAACCCAGGCCAAGGCGGCGTCGGCGCCCCAGCGCGGCGGTCGTCGATGGTGTCGACTGACCCCCCGTGGATCCCCGCCTATGTGGGTCTAGGCAGCAATCTGGACGACCCCCCGCGCCAAGTCCAGTTGGCTTGCCAAGCCTTGGACCGGATCCCGGATACGCACCTGCGGTGTCGATCCCGGCTGTACCGGACCTCGCCCCTAGGTCCAGCGGACCAGCCAGATTTTCTGAATGGGGTGGCGTTACTGGACACCCGTTTGCCGCCCTTGGACCTATTGGATGCGCTCCAGGCCATCGAAATCGCCCAGAAGCGGCGGCGTGGCGCGATCCGCTGGGGACCCCGCACCCTGGACCTGGATCTGTTGCTGTACGGCACCCAGATCATCGACCATGGACGGCTGCGGGTGCCCCACCCGGAACTAGCGCAACGATCATTCGTGGTGTTGCCGTTGGCCGAGATTGCCCCGGTGGATCTGGAGATTCCCGGGCTCGGACCCCTGGCAAAACTGCGGGACGCCCATCGGAAATCCGTCCTGACCCCCTGGGATTGACGCTTGTGGTGGGAATTCGCCCCTGGCAGAATGTCCCCGGCGCCTTGGAAATCGAATCATGAACGAAAAAAACATCAGCGCCACCACCCTCGCCAACATGAAACGGGCGGGGGACAAGATCGCCACCCTGACTTGTTACGACGCCGCCTTTACCCGTGTCCTGGAAGATGCGGGGATCGAGATGTTGTTGGTCGGTGACTCCCTGGGCATGGTATTTCAGGGCCAGGCCAGTACCGTTCCGGTGAGCGTCGATCAGATGGTGTATCACAGCGCTTGCGTGGCCCGGAGCCGGCGCCGGGCGCTGCTGGTGGCGGACCTGCCGTTTCTCAGTTATCGCTCGCCGGATCAGGCGTTGGAGAATTCCGCCCGGCTGATGCAGGAAGGCGGCGCCCAGATGGTGAAATTGGAAGGTGCGGGCGTGCATCTGGAGACCGTCCACCAACTCGCCAGTCAGGGCGTGCCGGTATGCGGCCACCTCGGCCTATTGCCCCAATCCGTCCATCGGCTGGGAGGCTACCGGGTCCAGGGCCGCTCACCGGAACAGGCCCGGCAAATCCATCAGGATGCCCTGGCGCTCCAGGACGCCGGTGCCAGCCTGCTGGTGCTGGAATGTATGCCGGCGGCCTTGGCCACTCAGATCACCCAGGATTTACGCATTCCCACCATCGGCATTGGCGCCGGCGCCGGTTGTGACGGCCAGGTATTGGTTCTTTACGACCTGATCGGGATCAGCGCCGGGGTGGGGCATAAACCGGTGCGCTTCGTGAAGAATTTCCTGACCGCCGGTGCCGATGTGCGGCAAGCGGTGGCCAATTATGTGGCCGAGGTCAAGGCCGGCACCTTCCCCGGCCGGGAACATGAGTTTGAGTCCTGATGATTATTTGTAGCCGGATCGCAGACCTGCGCCGCCAGGTTAGGGAATGGCGCGCGCAGGGGGATCGAATCGCCCTGGTGCCGACCATGGGCAATCTCCATCCAGGCCACTTGGAACTGGTGCGGCGCGCCCAGCAGCCGGGCCAGCGGGTCCTGGTGAGCCTGTTCGTCAATCCCTTGCAGTTCGGGCCCCGCGAGGATTTCGCGGCCTATCCGCGCACGCCGGAGGCGGATCGGCGGCTGCTGGAGCAGGTGGGAGCCGACCTTCAGTTCACGCCGGCGGCGGACGAGGTGTATCCACGGGGTTTGAGCGCACATACCCGAGTGGAGGTCCCGGAAATCTCGGATATGCTATGCGGAGCCAGTCGGCCAGGACATTTTGCCGGGGTCGCCACGGTGGTGTGCAAACTCTTGCAAATGGCGCAACCAGACCTCGCTCTGTTTGGCGAAAAGGATTTTCAGCAGTTGCTGGTGATTCGCCGCATGGTCGAGGACCTGTGCATGCCGGTTGAAATCCAGGGGCTGGCGACGGTGCGGGAAGCGGATGGCTTGGCCATGAGTTCCCGCAACGCCTATTTGACCGCGGAGGAACGGGCGCAGGCGCCCCGCCTCTACCAGGCCCTGCGCAACGCTTCCGCCGCCCTGATCCAGGGATGTTCCCGGCCAGACGTGGAACGGATCGCGCGGGCGGAGCTGGAGTCGGCAGGTTTTCGTCCCGATTACGTCAGCGTGCGGCGGGCCCAAGATTTGGCGGTGCCGGAGCCGGGCGATCGGGAATTGGTGATCCTAGCGGCCGCCTACTTGGGACGGGCTCGTCTGATAGATAATCTAAAACTTAATTGCTGAGCAACGGCTTAGATCAGCCCCGTTCTCAATATCACCAACCGAGCATTTCAACGTTTGCTGCTTAGCAGCAAGTGCGCCATAATCGGCGCCGCTAACGCGATGGAGGTCGTTATTCATGCAATTGACACTGCTGAAGGGCAAACTGCATCGAGCCTGCGTCACCCATGCGGAACTCGACTACGAAGGGTCGTGCGCGATCGACAGCGAGTTGTTGGGCCTGTCCGGGATCCGGGAGTACGAACAAATCCAGATCTATAACGTGACCAATGGCGAGCGTTTCACGACCTATGCCATCCGCGCCGAACCGGGTACGCGCATCATTTCGGTGAACGGCGCCGCCGCCCATAAGGCCAAGCCGGGGGATCGGGTCATCATCTGCGCCTACGCCGCGATGAGCGAGGTGGAGGCGGAGCGTTTTGAACCGAGCCTGGTCTATTTAGACGAGCACAACCGGGTGCTGCGTACCGGTCACCAAATCCCCGCCCAGGCCGCGTGAGCCGTTCCGGGGCTGCGATCCATACCCCCCTAGAGTCGATCGGCACGCTCATTGCCCGGGTCCGCATTGGACCGGGGTAGCCGCTGATGAGACGGCCGGTGGGACATTCCAAGGCGCTAGCATCCGCCGCCGCCCCTGGGGCCCAGGGGCGCGGTGGATTGAACAGCCCTAGGTTCTATGAGATCGTATGGCGGATTGTGCATCCCGCTGTTCACTATCTAGGTCCCTAGCCATTGGCCGCCGAGCAACGATCCCCTCAACTCCTGCCCCTTGTCGTCCTGGTGCTGACCGCCCTGGGTATCGACCGGTCCGCCCTGGGGGCTTGGAATTGCCCGGAGGATTCCGCCGCTGACCTCTGGAAATGCTCGGCCAACTCCCAGGCACCGGAGCCGGACCAAGGGGCAACCGCGCCAGCAGATGGCGGTGCGCCATCCAAACCGGAGCCCAATTCGGAGGACCCGCGACTCCACGCCGGACTGACTTGGGACTATTGCGGTCCCCGGCCGAAGCGGCTGGGTCCGTCTCGTCTAGACCCCCTGCCGGACGATCAGTCACCGATCCTGCTGAGTTCTGATGCCGCCGAACTGCAACGCAACGATAACCGCATCCTGTTGAGCGGACGCGTGGAAGCCCAGCGGGGCAGTCAAAAACTGCAAGCCGAGCAACTGATTTATGACCGGGACCTGGATCGGGTCCAGGCTAGCGGGGAACTCTTTCTGAGTCAGCCCGGCCTTCGCACCCTATCGGTACAGGGCGAGTGGAATACCCAAAGCCACCAGGCTTGGCTGACCAACGCCAGTTATCGGCTGGAAGGCATCAACGCCCGGGGCACCGCCGCATCCGCCCATTTGGAAAGCAAGGACCTGGCCCATTTCCAATCCGTGACCTATACCCCCTGCGCCCCCGGCCACCAGGACTGGTCCCTGACGGCGGAGCGCCTCGACCTAGACCGGGCCGCAGGGGAAGGCGTGGCGCGGGACGCGACGCTCCGCTTCGGCGATGTGCCGGTCTTTTATACGCCCTATCTCAGTTTTCCCCTGGATGACCGGCGTAAGTCGGGACTGCTGGCGCCATCCCTTGCCAGTTCTGGCCGGCGTGGGTTGGATCTTCAGGTCCCCTACTATTTCAATCTGGCGCCAGACATGGACGCCACCCTGATCCCCCGCATCATGACCAAGCGGGGGATGGCCCTAGGGGGTGAATTTCGCTATCTGACGGAACAACAGCAGGGAGAGATTTTCGCCGAATTGGTGCCCAGTGACCGGGAATCCGAGCATGAAGGCGTACGCGGCGCCCTTTCCCTCAAACAAACCGGCCAGTTCGGGCCACGTTGGTCCACGGACGTGCAAGTCAACGCGGTTTCCGACGATGACTATTTAAGGGACTACGGCTCGGACCTGAAGACCACCAGCGTTCGTAATCTGGAGCGCCGGGGTGACCTGCTCTATAGTGGCGACGGATTCCAAGCGCTGGCGCGGGTGCAGAACTTTCAGACCGTGGACTCCACCATCGCGCCGGCAGATCAGCCCTACAGTCGCATGCCCCAGTTGTGGGGCTACGGAGCCCAGTTCGGCCCCGGCGGGTCCGTCCTGGAACTGGAAGCCGAGGATGTCTACTTCCGCCATGATTCCAAGGTGGAGGGCAATCGGCTGTCCCTGCATCCTACCGCCAGCTTGCCCCTCAAGACCTCCTATGGACACCTGACGCCCCTCGCCACCCTCTATAGCTCGTCCTATTGGCTGGATCACCAGACGGCGGATCAGGACACCCACCTATCCAGCACCATCCCCAGCCTGAGCTTGGACGGGGGTCTGGTGTTCGAGCGCAACCTGGCATGGTTCGGTGACCAGGCTAGCCAAACTTTGGAGCCCCGGATTTTTTATCTCTATACGCCGTACAACGACCAGAGCGAGATCCCAGTCTTTGATTCGGCCGAATTGGATTTCAATTTCGATAGCCTGTTTCGCAACAACCGCTTCAGCGGCCGGGACCGGATCGGCGACGCCAACCAACTCACGCTGGGTCTGACCTCCCGGATTTTCGCGGACCGCTCCGGTCACGAGTTGTTGCGTACCAGTCTGGGCCAGGTGCTCTATTTCGAGGATCGCAAGGTCCAGTTGGTGGGCTCCGAGGAACAGGACAACTCGTCCGCCTACGTGGCGGAAGTGGCGGCCCAACTCGACAAGTCCTGGTCGACCCGGGGCACCCTGATGTGGGACCCGAACCGGTCCGACGAACAGGTGCGCAAAGCCAGTGCCACCGTGCGTTACAAGACCCCTGAGCAACAATTGTTCAACCTGGGCTACCGGATCAACCACACGGACACCAACGACGACACGGATTACAAGGACGCGGAATTTTCGTTCCGGTGGCCCATGGGTTCCCAAGTGGAACTGGTGGGACGTTGGCTCTATTCCCTGCGCTACGATCAGACATCGGAGGCCTTCGCCGGGGTCGAATACGGTCGATGCTGCTGGAAGGTGCGAGCCCTGGTACGGGATTATGTGGACGGCACGGATGGGGAGTCACAGCTGGGGGTCATGTTCCAATTGGAGCTGGCGGGCCTCGGGTCGCTCGGCAATCGCATCGACCAGTTCCTGGAACGCGGCGTCTATGGTTACGAAATAAAGTAACGAAAGCTGTATAGAACATGAAAAAACTGATATTTCTGCTCTGCTGTGCCTTGTGGAGCGCCAGCCTGTCCTGGGCCGCCGGCGGCGGGGCTCCCACCAGCGCGCCGGCGGATCTGGATCGGATCGTGGCGGTGGTTAACGACGACGTCATTCTGCGCAGTGAGTTGGACCAAGATATCAAGGAAGTGTTGGCCCAATTGAAGGCCAAGGGCACACAGTTGCCACCCGCGGCCATTCTGGAACGCCAAGTGCTGGAGCGCTTGGTGCTGCGGCGCCTGCAACTCCAAACCGCCGAGCGTCTAGGCATCAAGGTGGACGACGCCACCCTGGCCAAGGCCATCGACTCCATTGCCGCCAAGAACAAAATGTCTCTGGCGCAGCTCAAGGGTACCCTGGAGAAGGAGCACATCAGCTTCGATCAATTCCGGGAAAATACCAAGCGCCAAATCATCGTGGCCAAACTCCAATCCCAGGAAGTGGTCAACAAGATTTCCATCACCGAGCAGGAAATCAAAAATTTTCTCGCCAAGGATTCCGGTCGGCTGGGTGCACGGGCGGAAGTCCACTTGCTGCACATCCTGATCGCCACGCCAGACGGGGCCACTGCCGAGGTCATCCAGCGCGCCAGGGCCCAGGCCGATCAGGTGGTTCAGGAACTGCGCCGGGGCGCCGACTTTGCGGCGGTGGCGGTACGCCAATCCGGCGGACGCCAAGCCCTGGAAGGCGGCGACTTGGGTTGGTTGCGGGCCGGACAGATTCCGGTCCAGGTAAAAGAGTTGGTGCAAACCATGGATAAGGGCTCCATCAGCGATCCCCTGCGCGGGTCCGAGGGATTCCATATTTTCAAGCTGGTGGACTACAAGGGCGGCAATCGCCAGGTGGTCGATCAAACCCATGTTCGCCACATTCTGGTCAAGACCAACGACCAAGTGAACGAGCAGGATGCGCGGACCCGGCTTGAACAATTGCGCATCCGCCTAGTCGGAGGTGAGGATTTCGCGGCCCTGGCCCGGTCCCATTCCGATGATCCGGTTTCCGCCGTCAAAGGCGGCGACCTAGGCTGGCTCAGCCCAGGCGACACGGTGCCCGAGTTTGAACATCAGATCACGGAGTTGCGTGCCGGTGATTTCAGCCAGCCGTTTCGCTCACCCCAGGGTTGGCACCTGGTCCAGGTGGTGGAACGGCGTAGCCATGACAACACCGACGAATCCATGAAGCAAAAGGCCCGGGAAGCCATCAAGGAGCGTAAATCCAACGAGGAAATCGAACTCTGGTTGCGTCGCCTGCGGGATGAATCCTACGTGGAGATCCGCTTGCCCGAGGCGGGCAAGCCTGAATCTGGACGCCCCTAGCTCCGCCTCGGACCGCTTTCTTGAACTGGATTCCTCGGATCGCCGTCACCCCTGGCGAGCCCGCTGGAATCGGGCCGGAACTCTGCGCCGCCTTCGCTGGCGGCTACCCCGGCGCAGAACTGGTGGTCATCGCCGACCCTGACCTAATCAGCCAGCGTCTAGGCCCTCTGGGCCACGCCTTCCACCCGGAGGCTTTACCAGCCAGCGGCGCTGGTGAACGCCGCCCTGGCGGCGTCCTGGTGCAACCGGTGGCTCTGACAGTTCCCAGCCAACCCGGCGTCCTGGACCCACGCAACGCCCCCTACGTATTACGGACCCTCACCGAAGCCTGTGACGGCTGCCTGGCCGGTCGCTTCGACGCCCTGGTCACCGGGCCGGTCCACAAGGGGATCATCAATGACGCCGGACTGAGTTTCAGCGGCCACACGGAATTTCTTGCCGCGCGCTGCGGCGGCGTGCAACCGGTCATGATGCTGGCGGCGCCCGGCTTGCGGGTCGCATTGGCGACCACTCACCTGCCGCTCGCGCAAGTGAGTTCCAGCCTGACCGCCGGCCTCCTTGACCGGGTGGCGCGAATTCTGTATCGGGATCTACAGCGTTTTCTGGGAATTGCCCAGCCCCGTATCCTGGTGGCGGGCCTGAACCCCCACGCCGGCGAAGGCGGCCATTTGGGCCGGGAAGAACTGGAGGTGATCGAGCCGGTGCTGGGGAGGCTGCGCCAAGCAGGAATGCCCCTGGAAGGACCTTATCCCGCCGATACCCTGTTCACGCCGCCGTACCTCGCACGCGCGGACGCGGTACTAGCCATGTACCACGACCAGGGATTGCCGGTGCTCAAGCATCTGGGCTTTGGTAGAGCGGTCAATATCACCCTGGGACTGCCCATCGTCCGCACCTCCGTGGATCACGGCACCGCCCTGGACCTAGCTGGCAGCGGACGGGGCCATGCGGGTAGCCTACTGGCAGCGCTGGCGGCCGCCGTCGAGATGGCCAGCCGGGGGCGCACAGGCACGGGCAACCGGGCCTAGCCTCCATCCTTTCCTAGCCTGGCTCAAACGCCAATGGTTTCCTTGACCTTGAGCGCCACCTCCAGCGCCGCCAACCCCACCCGGCCGTCCACTAGAGGCGGTCGGCCAGTGCGCGCCGAGTCCACGAAGGCCGCCAGTTCGGCGTCCAGGGGCTGCACCGGCTCCACCAGCAGTCGCTCCCGTTGGATCAGAGGCCGTTCCCCGGTCCCCCTGGGCTCCCGCCAAGCCCGGTCCAGCGCCTGGGTGGTGAAATCCAGGGACAAATAAGCATCGGGCTGGAAAACCCGGATATGCCGCACGCGCTTATCTGAAACGCGACTGGCGATCACGTTGGCAACCGCCCCATCGGCGAACTCCAATCGTGCATTGGCGATATCCACGTGCTCGGTCAGCACCGGTGTTCCTATAGCGCTAATGGATACCAACTCGGATTTCACCAAGGACAAAATGATGTCAATATCGTGGATCATGAGATCGGATACCACGTCCACATCAGTGGCCCGTTCCACGAAAATGCCGAGCCGCTGGGCCTCGATAAAGCGGGGCCGGGAAATCCGCTCCGCCAATGCCATGACGCCGGCGTTAAAGCGCTCTTGGTGGCCGACCTGTAGAACCGCCCCATGCCGCTCAGCCAAACCCACCAATTCCCGTGCTTCTGGCAGGGAGGCGGCTATTGGCTTCTCCATAAGGGTGTGAATACCCCTTTGCAGAAAGGGCCGGGCGACTTCTAAATGCTGGGAAGTGGGTACTACGATGCTGACCGCGTCCACTTGGCCGAACAGGTCGCCAGGATCCCTAACCACTGGGCAACCTGCCTCTGAGGCCACGTCCCTGGCCCTGGACAGGTTGGTGTCGGCTACCCCAATCAGGTCAACGTCCGCCATGCGGGAATAAATCAGGGCATGAAACCGACCCAGGTAGCCCACTCCCACAACGCCAACCCGTAACGGTTCAGCAAGCATAAGCGAATCCTCGCCGTGCCGACCTAGCGCGGTCCGGACCACGACGGCTATCAATTCCGAAGGATTTCAAGGAACCCAGGGGTTCCGGGGAAGCAGTGGCGGAGATAGCGGCGCTATTCCTTCTCGAGGCCCTCAGGGGCGGGAAATAGCGCTTACGAGAGATCACCCCCCCGTCGCGGGAGGCTGGCTAGGCGCCTGTCTCGCCAGGGTCAACTGGAATTGATCGTAGTAAATGCTGACCTGATAGGCGATCGTTGCGGAGACTCCCACCAAGACGAACAGTACCAAGGCCATGAATATATCTGGTTTCTGATTGGGTCGATTAGACATCATAGCGACGCACTTACACTCAAAGCTGGTTATATGCTGATTGTTCCGCAGTCTTGCGGCGCAGTCTTTGCACTCAATCAAAAAAACAACGATTACCCAGATCCCGGACTAGCCAAAAAAGAGGTAATGGTTATTTTTTTTCCGCTTCTGCCGGCTTGCCCTGACCCGCCGCCGGGTCCTTGTTGTCCGCCGGTGGGGCGCTCCCGTCCGTAGGTGCCACCTCGCCAGGTGCTTGTGGGGGTTTTTCTTGCTCCGCGCCAGCTTTCGTCAGCGCTTCGGCAACCCCCTGATGCCCGGCCTTATCCGCCAGCATCAAGGCCGACTTTCCTGCCTTATCCCTCAGGTTCAGGTCCGCGCCTAGACTGGCCAGCAGCTTGACCACTTCTAAATGGCCAAAAGCCGACGCTTCCATCACCGCCGACCGACCGCGGGCATCTACTAAATCCGGATCCGCCCCCGCTTCCAGCAACATCTTGACGATGTTCAGGTTTCCGCCAGCCGCCGCGTTGATCAGCGCCGTCCGCTCGCCGGGCGCGCGTACATTGACATCGACGCCGTCTAAAAGCAAGTCCCGCACTTGCTTAAACCGGCCCGCGCCAGCGGCGCCCACCAGCGCCACGTTGGATTCCCCCGCTAGGGCGCCAAGTGAACCAGAAGCGAGGAAAAACATCAATAGCCAAGTGCGAATCATGGGTCGAGGTTACTCCCCTGGGGAGATCGAACGCAAGGGCAGGTGCCGAACTCCTGGGCCGACTTTGCTCGGGATTGAATGTTACTCGGATTCCCCGGTCATGAAACGCGGCGCCTGGACCCGTCCCGTCGATCCAGAATAACGTATTGATAAAATACGTTATTCTATCATCCTAGTGGAATTTGGTTGCTGGCCCCTATTGTTTTCGTGACCCGGGACACCTAATCTTAGGCGCCGAAACTCAAGGAGCAGACTAGCGTGACCCAGAATTTGGATCTTCAGCCGGCCATACAGATTGAAGCGGAAGCCAGCTATCTTGAAAATAAATCAGAGCCAGAGGAGGAAAAATACGCCTTCTCTTATCAGGTACGGATCAGCAACCACGGCCAGGTCGCGGCGCGATTGCTCAGCCGCCACTGGATCATCACCGACGCCAACGGCAAGGTGGAGGAAGTCAGAGGCCAAGGCGTAGTGGGAGAACAACCCTACCTCAGGCCCGGCGAATCCTTTCACTACACCAGCGGAACGGTGGTCGCCACCCCCATCGCGTCCATGCATGGCAGCTACCAGATGGTCACGGACGGGGGAAATCACTTTGACGCACAGATACCGCCTTTTTCCTTGGCGGTTCCCCGCCAACTGCATTAGCCCGCCGGCGCCCAGGTTTCGCGAAGGCGACGGTGGCCCTGTACGCGGTTGGGGACATCCAAGGTTGTTACGACCAACTGCGCCGATTATTGGACCAAGTCAGCTTTAACCCCAGCCGGGACCGTCTATGGGTCGCGGGGGACCTGGTAAACCGGGGTCCCAAGTCCCTGGAGGTCCTGCGCTATCTCAAAGGACTGGGCAAGCGGGCGGTGTGCGTGCTGGGCAATCACGACTTGCACCTGCTGGCGGTGGCCCAGGGCAACTTGAAACATTACCGGAATGGGGGCTTCGATGACATTCTGGGCGCCCCGGACCGGGACTCCCTGACGGATTGGCTGCGCCGGCGTCCCCTGCTCCATCACAACGCGAATAAACACTGCACCCTGATCCACGCCGGCTTGCCGCCCCAATGGGATCTGGCCACGGCGCGCGCCCGGGCCCGGGAGGTGGAGCGGGCGTTGCGAGGGGATGGTTTTCCGCAACTCATGGCGGGCCTGTATGGCAACGAACCAGTCCGCTGGAGCGATGATCTGCAAGGCTTGGAGCGACTGCGCTTTATCATCAACAGCCTAACCCGGGCCCGTTATTGCAAACCGGACGGCACCCTGGGGCTAACGGACAAGGGTCCGCCGGGCACCCAACAGCCGGGCTTCCTACCTTGGTTCGACGTTCCGGGACGGGCCAGCGCCGGTCAGCGGATCATCTGCGGTCATTGGTCCACCCTGGGACTGCTAGACCGCCATGACGTTTGGTCCCTGGATACGGGCTGCATTTGGGGCGGCAGTCTTACCCTCGTGCGGGTACACCGGACGCAGCGCCCGCGACCGGTACAACTGTCCTGCGCGGAACTGGCCGCGGCCTAACCGGCGCGTCGCCGTTCCAAGGTCAGAAAACTAAACGGCAAGAGGTGCTCCGGATCGGTGGGATGGTCTTCGCGCTGGATTTCCCGCCAATCGCGGGCGCTCCAGGCCGGAAACCTGGCATCCCCCACCACCTGAGCATGGACCAGGGTGAGATAAAGCCGGTCCGCTTGGGGTAAGAGTTGCCGATAGAGATCCGCGCCGCCGATCACCACCAGTTCCGGTGCCTCCCCGGCCGCGTCCATGGCTTCCGCCAGGGAATGGACCAGGACACAACCGGGGGCCTGGTAGCCCGGATTCCGGGTCAGCAGGATATGCCGGCGCCGCGGCAACAGCCCCGGCAGGGACTCCCAGGTGCGCCGTCCCATCAAAATAGGCTTATCCAGCGTCAACTGCTTGAAATGGCGCAGGTCCGCCGGCAGCCGCCAAGGCAGGCGATTATCCCGGCCGATGATCCCATTGTCGGAGACTGCGGCGATCAGGGCGATTCGAGCCGGCATCAGAGGCTCAGACGGCGATGGGCGCCGGGATGGCGGGATGACTCTGGTACTCCAGCAGTTGGAAATCCTCGAACCGGAAGTCGTCCAGGTTCCTGACCTGGGGGCTGAGTGCCATCCGCGGCAAGGGGAAGGGGGGCCGGGACAGTTGCAGGTCCGCCTGGTGCAGATGATTGAGGTACAGATGGGCATCCCCCAGGGTATGCACGAACTCGCCGGGGGCTAGCCCCACCACCTGGGCCAGCATCAGGGTCAGCAGACTGTAGCTGGCGATGTTGAACGGCACCCCCAGGAAAATATCCGCGCTGCGCTGGTAGAGCTGGCAGGATAAGCGTCCCTCCGCCACGTAGAACTGGAACAACAGGTGACAGGGGGGGAGCGCCATGGCGTCCAGGTCCGCTGGATTCCAAGCGGTGACAATATGCCGGCGGGAATCCGGATTTTCCCGCAGTCCCCGGATCAGGTGGGTGATTTGGTCGATATGCCCCCCATCGGGCGTGGGCCAGGAGCGCCATTGATAGCCGTAAACGGGACCCAAGTTGCCGTCCGGATCCGCCCACTCGTCCCAAATGCTGACTCCATGCTCCTTGAGATAGCGAATATTGGTGTCGCCGCGCAGAAACCAGAGCAACTCGTAAATGACCGAGCGCAGATGCAACTTCTTGGTGGTCACGACAGGGAACCCCTGGGCCAGATCAAAGCGCATTTGGTGGCCAAACAGGCTCAGGGTGCCGGTTCCGGTCCGGTCCTCCTTGCGCACACCCTGATCCCGGACCAGGCGCAGCAGATCCAGGTATTGACGCATCTCAGGCCGCCTGCCCGGCCCGCCGGTAGGCCACCGCCAGCAGGGCCAATCCGCCGGCGATCATGGGCAGACTCAACAGTTGGCCCATGGTCAGCCAGTCAAAGGCGATGAATCCCAATTGCACATCCGGCTGGCGGAAGAATTCGGTGACGACACGGAACGAGCCATAACCCAGCAGGAACAGACCGGACACCGCCATGGTCGGCCGGGACCGGGCGGAGAACCACCAAAGGATGGCGAACAGCACCGGCCCTTCCAACACCGCCTGATAGATTTGGGAAGGATGCAGGGGCAGACTCCAAAGGGCGTCCGCCGCCAAATTGGCACACTGTTCCGGGAACCGGGCGCAGGGTACCTGCATACCCCAGGCCAGATCCGTGGACCGACCCCACAACTCACCATTGATAAAGTTGCCGATGCGCCCCGCGCCCAAGCCGATGGGCACTAGGGGCGCCACGAAATCAGTCACTGCGAAAAACTCCCGTCCTTGACGGCGGCTCAGCAGCCACAGGGCCAGCAACACGCCCAGCAGGCCGCCATGGAAGGACATGCCGCCTTCCCAAATGCGCAGCAGGAACCCGGGTTCATGCAGGAAGCGCCCCCACTGGTAGAAGAGCACATAACCGATCCGGCCGCCCAGGACCACGCCCAGGACCATATAAAACAGCAGATCGTCCGCCTGATTCACCGTGAACAGACCGCTGCTCCGGCCGCGCTGGCGCGCCAGCCACCAGCCACCGAGGAATCCGACCAGGTACATGAGTCCGTACCAACGGACTTGCAGGGGTCCCAAGGACAGGGCGATGGGATCGGGTTGGGTATATTGGAGCATGGGTCCTATGTTACCCGGACCCAGGGTCTTGGGCACCCGCCCATGAAAAAGCCGCCGGGTCTAGGCTCCGGCGGCTTGCCCTTGGCGGTAGCCGGTCGGGTTCACCCGGCCGGCGGCCTAGCCTTAGGCGGTGCCTTCGATGGCCGGCTTGGATTCGGCGGTGCCGATCTCAATCCGGCGCGACCGCATGGCTTCCGGAATTTCCCGGACCAAGTCGATGTGCAGCAGTCCGTCCTTGAGGTGGGCGGAATCCACCCGCACATAGTCGGCCAACTGGAAGCGCCGTTCAAAGGCACGGTTGGCGATGCCCCGATACAGGAATCGGCCGTCCTTTTCTTCCTCGGCCTTTTTGCCGACGATGCGCAGAACGCTCTGCTTAGCCTCCAACTCGAGTTCCCGTTCACTGAACCCCGCCACCGCCATGGTAATGCGATAGCGATTGTCGCCGGTCAACTCGATGTTGTAGGGGGGGTATCCACCGCTTTCCACCCGGTTGGCCTCTTCCAACATGGAAGCCAGACGGTCGAAGCCCACGGCGGTGCGGAACAGAGGGGAGAAGTCGATCATTTGCATATCCTCCACAAAGAGCAATATGGGTTTGGCGCTCTAGCGAGCCACCGGTGCGTGAACCCTTGCGGCGTCCACGGTAAAAAAGATGGGAGCGGTCCCCAAGATTTCAAGGGCACCGCGACCTGGGGGATCTAGGGTTATACTGGCGAAATCAGGGCCCTGGCCCGGATTCCGACGGCCGGCGGACCCCTCCGGCCAGTCCAGATTGGTTGGCATGAACGTGTCGGATGGAGGCTCCATGGATATCTTCGTTGTCGCGGTGTTGGCCCTGGTCATGGTCATCCTGGTGCTGGGGGTTAAGCGGGTCCCCCAGGGTACCGAATACACGGTGGAACGCTTCGGTCGCTACACCAGGACCCTAGCGCCCGGCCTCAACCTGATTGTCCCCTTCATGGATCAGGTAGGGGCCAAGCTGAACATGATGGAACAGGTCCTGGATGTGCCTTCACAGGAAATTATTTCTAAGGACAACGCCATGGTGAAGGTGGATGGCGTGGTGTTCTTCCAGGTGCTGGACGCACCTAAGGCGGCCTACGAGGTCAGCAACCTCCAATATGCGATCCTCAATCTGGTCATGACCAATATTCGTACCGTCATGGGCTCCATGGCGCTGGACGACGTGCTATCCGAGCGGGATCAAATTAACGCCCGGCTGTTGCGCGTGGTGGACGAGGCGACCACCCCCTGGGGGATCAAGGTTACCCGCATCGAAATCAAGGACATCACCCCGCCCCGGGATTTGGTGGACGCCATGGCGCGCCAGATGAAGGCGGAGCGGGACAAACGGGCGGCGATCCTGGAGGCAGAAGGAATGCGCCAAGCGGCGATTTTGTCGGCGGAGGGCCAGAAGCAGGCGGCGATTCTGCGGGCCGAGGGCGATAAGGAGGCAGCGTTCCGGTCCGCCGAGGCCCGGGAACGGCTGGCGGAGGCGGAAGCCAAAGCGACCCACATGGTTTCCCAGGCCATCGCCAGAGGTGACGTGAACGCCATCAACTATTTCGTGGCCCAGAAATACACCGAGGCCCTCAAGGAAGTGGCGTCCGCTCCCAACCAGAAGGTCATCATGATGCCCTTGGAAGCCAGCAGCCTGATCGGCTCCATCGCCGGAATCGGTGAGTTGGCCCGCCAGGCATTTGGCAAAACCCAGACCAGCGATCACTCCTAGGGAGGTACCATGGCACTGGTGTGGGTCACCGAGGTGACGAGTTGGCACTGGCTGGTGCTGGGGGTGGCATGCATCATCCTGGATATTTTTTCACCCGGGGTGTTCTTTCTCTGGATCGGCATCGCCGCAGGTTTGGTCGGCCTAGTGTTATTGGTGGTGCCGGACCTGTCCTGGGAATGGCAGGTACTTCTATTCGCCCTGTTGAGCCTGGTCAGCACTTGGACCGGCTGGCGCTTTCTCAGACGCTATCCCTCTACCACCGACCAACCGCACCTCAATCGGCGCGCTGACCGCTACCTGGGCCGGGTGTTTACCCTGGACGCGCCCATCGTCAATGGCGTCGGCAAGATCCGGGTTGACGACACAGTCTGGAAAATTGAAGGCGCCGACTGCCCGGAGCGCTCCCGGGTGCGGGTCACTGGCGTGGATGGGACCCTGCTGCGGGTGGAATGTGTCGAGCCCCCCCCGGCATAACCTGGGGACGCTGGTTTGCCCACCGGGGCAAAAGGGAATAACCTGTAACCGAAGTTCTAGGAAACGACTGGATACTTCAGCCTTTCCCAAGGAGAGTGTCCCGACCAAGGACGCTCTCCCCCACGCCCCACCTGAGGGGATCACTCAACCCAGCCTATTTTGGAGTTGCATATGACCAAGTATCTGCTTCCCGCCCTGACCTTGGCCGCGGTTCTACCCCTGGCCGTCCAGGCCCAACCGGGAGCCGGCCCCGGCCCCGCGCCCGCCCCTGGTCAAGGGGATCCAGCCAAAGAATTCTTCCTGCAATTTGATGCCAACAAGGACGGCAGCGTGAGCAAGGATGAATTCACCAAGCCCCAGCTGGAGGCGGTCGGCAAGCAGTTGGAACAACAGTTCAAGTTCATGGACAAGGACGGCAACGGCAAGGTGGACTCCGCTGAAATGGCCGCCTTCATGCAGGAAATGCAGAAGATGCAGGAGCAAATGCAATCCAAGATGCAAGGCCAGCCATCCGGCGCCGCGCCCAAGCGCTAGCTTGATCCCCAACCCCGGCAGGTGCGGTGGCGCTGCCGGGGCGATTCTCGAAGCCGGTCCCGGAGCCTCGGGGCGGATCGGGAACGCGGCACCGCCGGGCGCCAGTTCCGCCGAGGTCCCGCCCAATCCTTTGCGTGAGGATCCAACCAGTCGCTATCCGGATTGGATCAGCCCCCAAGAGATCGAGATGCTGCAAAGTCTCTATATCGCTGGCTCCGGCCCCGGCAGCGGCAAGTCCGTGGTAGTCCTGGGCCTGATGGAAAATCTGGCCTCCCTGAGCCGCAAGATCGGCTTTTTCCGGCCGGTAGTCACGGACCGGGAAGGACGGGACAGCTTGACCGACCTGATCGTCAGCCGGTACAACCTGCCGGTCCAGGGCGAGATGCTGTATGGCTGCACCGGCCCGGTGGTCCGCAATCTGGTGGCAGAGGGCCGCTATGACGAGTTGATGAAGCGGATCCTGGACAAATACAAGCAAGTGGAGCAATGCTCGGATCTGGTGGTCTGTGTGGGCACCGATTATCGGGGCGTCACCTCTAGCCTGGAGTTTGATTTCAACGCGGATCTGGCCAACAACCTGGGTTGTCGCGTGGTGCCAGTGGTGACCGGACACGGGCGCCAGCCCGAGGATGTGTTGGAATCGGCGCGCATGGTCAAGGAGTCCCTCCAATCCCGGGGCTGCGAGATTTTGGCCCTGTTGGTCAACCGGGTACCTGTAGCGATTCTTGAGGAGGTCCAATCCCAGATCGCCGCCCTGCTGCCCACGGCGACCCTGACCTCCGTGTTACCCGAGCACCCGTCCCTACAGAATCCCACCATCGCAGAAATCGCCAAGTCCATCGGTGCCCACTATTTGTGCGGCGGTGCCGAGGCCCTGAATCAGGTGGTGGCCCGCTACCGGGTGGCGGCCATGGAAGTGGGCAATTTCCTGGACTCCATCGAGGACCAGTGCCTCATCATCACACCGGGGGACCGCTCCGACATCCTCTTGGCCAGCATCCTGGCGGACGTGTCCACCGCCTATCCGCGCATCGCAGGTCTGGTGTTGACCGGCGGCTGGGAACCCCCACCCTCGGTGCAACGCCTGCTGGACCAACGCATCCGGGAACGGATGGCGATCCTCCTGGTTCCCCAGGACACCTTCACCACCGCCCTCAACGTGAGCCGGGTGGAAGCCAATCTGCTGCCCGGCGACGAACGCAAGATCGCCGCCGCCCTGGGGTTGATGGAAACCCACGTGGACACCGACGAACTGCGCCGGCGCATCCGGCTGGGCCGTTCGACCCGGGTCACCCCCATCATGTTCGAGTACGAGCTGATCCGGCGTGCCCAATCGCAGCGGCGCCACATCGTCTTGCCGGAGGGTAACGACGAGCGGGTGCTGCGGGCGGCGGAAATCCTCAGTCTGCGGGACGTGGTGGACCTGACCCTGCTCGGACCCACGGCCCGCATTCGGCAGCAGATCAAGGTGCTGGGACTCAAGCTGGACGAGGTGCCCATCATCGACCCGGCCGAGTCCCCCTGGCTGGAAAGCTACGCAGATACCTATTACGAATTGCGCAAGCACAAGGGCGTGTCCCGGGAAATGGCCCGGGACATCATGCAAGACGTGAGCTATTTCGGCACCATGATGATTTACCGGGGCGACGCCCACGGCATGGTGTCGGGCGCCGCCCATACCACCCAGCACACCATTCGGCCGGCGTTCGAAATCATTCGCACCAAGCCGGAGACCCAGATCGTGTCCAGCGTGTTCTTCATGTGCCTGGAAGACCGGGTGCTGGTGTACGGGGACTGCGCGGTGATGCCCAATCCGGACTCCGAGCAGTTGGCGGATATTGCCATCAGCGCCGCCGGCACCGCCGCCCTGTTCGGCATCGAACCCCGCATCGCCATGTTGTCTTACTCTACCGGCGAATCCGGCAAGGGCGCGGACGTGGACCGGGTGCGGGAAGCGGCCCGTATCGCCCACCAGCGGCGGCCAGACCTCAAGTTGGAAGGACCCATCCAATACGACGCGGCGGTAGACGCGGCGGTAGCCCGCTCCAAGCTGCCGGGCAGCGAGGTAGCCGGCCAGGCCACCGTGTTCATCTTCCCGGACCTGAATACGGGCAACAACACCTACAAGGCAGTGCAACGCAGTGCCGGCGCGGTGGCGGTCGGTCCCGTGTTGCAGGGCCTCAACAAACCGGTCAATGACTTGAGCCGGGGCTGCACCGTCACCGACATCGTCAACACGGTGGCCATCACCGCTATCCAAGCCCAGAACCCTTGAGGTTCCTCGCGATGCGTATTCTGGTCATCAACAGCGGCAGTTCCTCCATCAAATACCGGCTGTTCGACGCCCGGGACTGGCGGGACTTGGCCAACGGCAGCCTGACCCGGATCGGCGAAGCGGACAGCCGCTTTCAGCAGGACTGGCTGGACCCGGACGGCGGCCCCCGGCAACACCTGGACCAGGCGCCCATTGCGGATCATCACCAGGGCTTGACCCGTATGCTGGCGGCCTTGACCGGCACCGGCGTACTGGGCCGGCTGGATGAATTAGCGGCCATTGGCCATCGGGTGGTGCACGGCGGCGAGCGCTTCCAGGCGCCCACGCCCATCGATGGGGAGGTGCTAGCCGGCATTCAGGCCATGATTCCCCTGGCGCCCCTGCATAATCCGGCTAACCTGGAAGGCATCCGGGTGGCCCTGGACTTATTTCCCGGCGTACCCCAGGTGGCGGTATTCGACACTGCCTTCCACCAGACCATGGCGCCCCAGGCGTTCCGCTATGCGCTCCCGGAGGATTTGTACCGGTCCCACGGCGTGCGCCGGTACGGCTTCCACGGCAGTTCCCATGCCTACGTCAGCCGGCGGGCGGCCGAGTTTCTAGGCCTGCCCCCGGAGCAGGTCAATCTCATCAGCCTACACCTGGGCAACGGCGCCAGCGCCACGGCGGTACGGAGCGGCCGCTCAGTGAACACCTCCATGGGAATGACCCCCTTGGAAGGCCTGGTCATGGGCACCCGTTGTGGCGACCTGGACCCGGCCATGCCCTTTTTCCTGTGCCGGGAATTAGGCTACGACCTCGCGGCGGTGGAAAAACTGCTCAACCAGCGCGGCGGTCTGTTGGGGCTGGCCGGCGTCAACGATATGCGGGAAATTCATCGGCTGGCGGCCAGCGGGGATGCCCAGGCCGGCTTGGCCAGGGACATTTTCGTCCATCGGCTGCGCAAATATTTGGGTGCCTACTGGGTGGAACTGGGTCGAGTGGACGCCCTGGTGTTTACCGGCGGCATCGGCGAGAACGACGCCTGGACCCGGCAACAGACTTGCGCGGATCTGGAGAACCTGGGCCTGCGCTTGGACCCGGCCGCCAACGCCGGCCCAGACCGCCGGGAACGGCGCATCAGCAGTTCCGACAGCCCGGTAGCCGTGCTGGTGATTCCCACCAATGAGGAATTGGAAATCGCCCGGCAGACCTGGAGCCAAGTAGGACCGGGCGACTAAT
>CAZIHO010000028.1:3016-31282 GCA_964538875.1 uncultured Chromatiaceae bacterium | reverse complement strand
GGGCGGACACCACGTCCACCCAGTCCAGGGCGTGCAGGTGATAGAAGTGCACCAGATGATCGTGCACATACAGATTCAACTGCATCAGGTTGCGGATGGTGTTGGCGTTTTCCGGGATCTTGATCCCCAGGGCGTCCTCCACCGCCCGCACCGAGGTCAGGGCGTGGGTGCCGGTACAAACGCCGCAAATGCGCTCGGTGAAGGCCCAAGCGTCCCGGGGATCCCGGCCCTTGAGGATGACCTCCAGACCCCGCCACATGGTGCCGGTGGAAACCGCGTTGCGGATAACCTGGTTGGCGTCCAGGTTGACCTCGACGCGCAAATGTCCTTCGATACGGCAAATGGGATCGACCACCAGCCGCTGGCCGGAATTGTCGAGCTTGAAGCCCTGGGTTTCATAGGAGCCCATTATTTGTCCCCCTTCGGAACGTCGATACCGGTTTTGTTGCGGGCCCGCGCCAAGGCGCTGACCGCCGCGTGGGCCGCCACGGCGCCCCCCAGCAGAGCGGCGGCGGTGCCGCCCACCTTGTCCGCGTTGGCCTCGACACCAAATTGCTTGAGATCGGTGACCCGGTCGTAGAAGCTGCCCTTATCCCAGAAGCCGTCCTCAGAACAGCCGATGCAGCCGTGTCCGGACTGGATTGGGAAGGACACGCCGTTATTCCAGCGCACTGTGGAACAGGCGTTGTAGGTAGTGGGACCCTTGCAGCCCATCTTGTAGAGGCAGTAGCCCTTGCGGGCCGCCTCGTCGTCCCAATGCTCCACGAACTGACCGGCGTCGAAATGGGGCCGGCGATAGCACTTATCGTGGATGCGCTGACCGTAGAACATCTTGGGGCGGCCCTGGCGGTCCAATTCCGGAATGCGGCCAAAGGTCAGCAGGTAGGTCACCACGCCGGTCATCACCTCGGCGATGGGCGGGCAACCCGGCACCTTGATGATGGGCTTGCCGGTGATGACCCGGTCGATGGGCGTGGCCCGGGTCGGGTTGGGCTTGGCGGCCTGCACGCAACCGTAGGACGCGCAGGCACCCCAGGCGATCACGGCTTGGGCGTCTGCCGCCGTTTCCTTGAGAATCTCCACGAACGGCCGGCCGCCTTCAAAGCAGTACATACCCTCTTCGTTGAGGGGCGGATTACCCTCCACCGCCAGGATGAACTTGCCCTTGTACTTATCGCGGATCCGGTGGAGTTGCTGCTCCGCCTGGTGGCCGGCGGCGGCCATCAGGGTCACGTGATAATCCAGGGATAGCATGGACAGCACCACGTCCTGGGTCAGGGGATGGGCGGAGCGGATGAAGGACTCGGAACAGCAGGTGCATTCCAACCCTTCCAGCCACACCACCGGCGTCCGCGGCTGGGTCTCCATGGCTTCGGCGATCCGGGGGGCTGCTGCCGAACCCAGTCCCAGGGACGTGGCGGTCAGGCTGCAAAATTTGAGGAAGCTGCGCCGGCTGATCCCCTGTCGCCGCAGAACGTCGTAAAAGGTTTCCGTCATGCTGATGACTCCCCATCTTGAGTGTTCTTGATTTGGTGGCCGATCCGGTGGAGTCCCTGGCCTGGACTCTGGCGCGCCCCCGAGCTTCTCCCCAAGACGCACGCACGCGAGCCCATGCGCCCCGGAACGGCGCGGACCTCGGTACTACTGGGAAGAGAAGGTAAGAAAGGTGGCTGGCTACCCGACCGTCTAAAGGCGCGAGTCTTAGGCAATCCAACCGCCTAGGGTGAAGTATTCTGATTTTCCGGGAATTGGTCAAGCGCCGGAGTCGTGAATAGGCGTAATTTGCCGGATATTTGCCTGGGTTAAGGGCCTAATGAGGCTATTCGGCGGCTACTAGGCGCAATCCGGGAGTTTAACGACTGGCATGCCCATCCCCACCGCAGCGGATTCCTACTGGTAACACCGCCTCGATGGTGGCGGGTTCCAGCAAGAAGTCCAAAAAGGCTTGGGTCACTACCGACGGTCGATGACTGGCCGGGTAGACCGCGTACCAGTGGCGGCGGATGGGAAATCCCACCGCGTCCAGCACTGCGAACTGGCCCGCCTGGTGCAGCACCAGGGCGTGACAGGACATGGCGGAAATGCCCAGCCCGGCCAGGATCGCCTGTTTAACCGCCTCGTTGCTGCCCAACTCTAGGCGCGGCCGCACCTCTAACCCCTGGGCCGCGAATAGGCGCTCGATGGCCTTGCGAGTCCCGGAACCCACCTCCCGCATCAGCCAGGGTTCCTGGGCCAGGCGCGCCAGGGGAATGCCCACCAGGCCCGCCAGGGGATGGTCCGGCGCCGCCAGGACCACCAGGTGGTTATCCATGAAGGCGCGGGCCACCACGTCGATTTCCACCGGCGGTTGGCCGAGCAGATAGAGGTCGTCCCGGTGTTCCGTCAGGCTGGCGAGCACCTGCTCCCGGTTGGTGACCTCCAGGGACACCTCGATACCCGGATGGCGCTTAGCGAAGGCGCCCAGCAACCAGGGTGCGAAATAGGACGCGGTGGTCACCGCCACCAGGGCGAGACGGCCCCGCTTGAGGCCCTGGCGCTCTGCCACCGCCATGCCGAAGTTGTCCAGGGTCTCGAACACCGCCCGGGCCGCCCGGGCCAGGTCGCGGCCGTCCTCGGTCAGACGAATCTTCTTACCAATTTGCTCGATCAAGGGCACACCCACGCTGTCGGTGAGCTTCTTGATCTGCATGGAGATGGAAGGCTGGGTCAGATGTAGGGTTTCCGCCGCCCGGGTGAAACTGTTCAGGCGGGCGATGGCCTCGAAAATTTCGAGTTGGCGAAAGGTGGCGCGGCGCATGACGGGTAGGTTCCTGGGTCCATCCGGCCGAGGAGCCCGGCGAATTATTGATAGACATCAATCTATCATAACAATAAAAAAACACGACTGTTATTTATACTCTCTTTCTCGCATCATGCCCCCACCTCGAACGCAGCCGGTTTGGCCGAGGTGTACCCAAACCCCCGAAGCAAGGAGTCAGTCCATGGCCGTGAAGACCTACAACGCTGGTGTTAAAGAATATCGCCAGACTTATTGGGAGCCCAACTATTCGGTGAAGGAAACCGACCTGTTGGCGGTGTTCAAGATCACGCCCCAGCCTGGGGTGGACCGGGAAGAAGCCGCCGCCGCCGTGGCCGCCGAATCTTCCACCGGCACCTGGACCACGGTCTGGACCGACCTGCTCACGGACATGGATTACTACAAGGGGCGCGCCTACCGGATCGAGGACGTGCCGGGCGACGATACCTGCTTCTATGCCTTCATCGCCTACCCCATCGACCTGTTCGAGGAAGGCTCGGTGGTCAACGTGTTCACCTCCCTGGTGGGCAACGTGTTCGGCTTCAAAGCGGTGCGCGCCCTGCGTCTGGAAGACGTGCGCTTCCCCATCGCCTACGTCATGACCTGCGGCGGCCCGCCCCACGGCATCCAGGTCGAGCGGGATGTCATGAACAAGTACGGCCGTCCCCTGCTGGGCTGCACCATCAAGCCCAAGCTGGGCCTGTCCGCCAAGAACTACGGCCGCGCCGTGTACGAGTGCCTGCGCGGCGGCCTGGACTTCACCAAGGACGACGAGAACGTCAACAGCCAGCCCTTCATGCGCTGGCGCCAGCGTTTCGACTTCGTCATGGAAGCCATCAACAAGGCCGAGCGTGAGACCGGCGAGCGCAAGGGCCACTACCTGAACGTGACCGCGCCCACCCCGGAAGAGATGTACAAGCGGGCCGAGTACGCCAAGGAAATCGGCGCGCCCATCATCATGCATGACTACATCACCGGCGGCTTCTGCGCCAACACCGGCCTGGCCAACTGGTGCCGGGACAATGGCGTGCTGCTGCACATCCACCGGGCCATGCACGCGGTGCTAGACCGCAACCCCCACCACGGCATCCACTTCCGGGTGTTGACCAAGATCCTGCGTCTGTCCGGCGGCGACCATCTGCACACCGGCACCGTGGTCGGCAAGCTGGAAGGCGACCGCGCCTCCACCCTGGGCTGGATCGACTTGCTGCGGGAAAAATACGTCAAGGAAGATCGCAGCCGGGGTATTTTCTTCGACCAGGATTGGGGCGCCATGCCCGGCGCCTTTGCGGTAGCGTCCGGCGGCATCCACGTCTGGCACATGCCGGCGCTGGTGACCATCTTCGGCGATGACTCGGTGCTCCAGTTCGGCGGCGGCACCCTGGGCCATCCCTGGGGCAACGCGGCCGGCGCCGCTGCCAACCGGGTGGCCCTGGAAGCCTGTGTCGAGGCCCGCAATCAGGGCATCGCCATCGAGAAGGAAGGCAAGTCGGTGCTCGAAAAGGCCGCCAAGTCCAGCCCCGAACTCAAGGTGGCCATGGAGACTTGGAAGGAAATCAAGTTCGAGTTCGACACCGTGGACAAGCTGGACTTGGCCCACAAGTAATTTGACCGGGGGGAGCGGGCCGGCCCGCCCCCATCGACCTACCTGATCGTTGAGAGGATGTTGACATGCAAGACTACAAATCCCGGCTGAGCGACCCGAATAGCCGCAAGTTCGAGACCTTTTCCTACCTGCCAGCCATGAGCGACAAGGATATTCGCAAGCAAGTGGAATACATCGTGGCCAAGGGCTGGAACCCGGCCATCGAGCACGTGGAGCCCGAAAACGCCTTTGACCATTACTGGTACATGTGGAAGCTGCCCATGTTCGGCGAGAACGATGTGGAAGCCATTCTCAAGGAAGTAGAAGCCTGCCACAAGGCCAACCCGGACAATCACATCCGCCTGGTGGGCTTTGACAACGCCAAACAGTCCAAGGGCGCCGAGATGGTGGTGTTCCGGGGCAAGGCGGTCTAAACCGCCAGGCCGGACTGACCGGATGGGCCCCCGTCGCATGCCCGTGGCGGGGGCTTTTTATTGAGAATTTTTGTTCTAAATTGCAGCCTAGGGGCCGAGCCGCCGCCCCTAGCCCCGAGGAGACCGGCATGACCCACGTCATCGACCCTTACCGCATCCGCCAAGAGCCCTATTACCGCGCCGTCGCCGATGAGGTGGAACTCTACGAGGCCGCCTATTCGGTACGTATGCCCATGATGCTCAAGGGCCCCACCGGCTGTGGCAAGACCCGCTTCGTGGAGTACATGGCCTGGCGTCTCCAGCGGCCCCTGATTACCGTGGCCTGCAACGAGGACATGACCGCCAGCGACCTGGTGGGCCGGTTTCTATTGTCCGCGTCCGGCACCGATTGGCAGGACGGCCCCCTGGCCATGGCCGCCCGGCACGGTGCCATCGTCTATCTGGACGAGGTGGTAGAAGCCCGCCAGGACACCACGGTGGTGATCCATCCCCTCACCGACAACCGGCGCGTGCTGCCCCTGGAAAAGAAAGGGGAACTGATCCAGGCCCATCCGGACTTCCAGCTGGTGATTTCCTACAACCCCGGCTACCAGTCCCTGATGAAGGACCTCAAGCAGTCCACCAAGCAGCGGTTTGGCGCCCTGGATTTCAACTATCCGGCCCACGGAGTGGAGTCGGAAATCGTCGCCCACGAAGCGGGCATTCCCGGGTCCACGGCGGACCAGTTGGTGTCCATCGCCGAGCGCTCCCGCAACCTGAAGGGCCACGGCCTGGATGAGGGCCTCTCCACCCGCATGTTGATCCATGCCGGCAGCCTGATCGCCCAGGGCGTCGCCCCCAAGGCCGCCTGCCGCATGGCGCTGGTGCGCCCCATCACCGACGATCCGGACATGCGGGACGCCCTGGACGCGGCGGTCGGGACCTTCTTTTAGGTCGGCCCGGCGTCCGGCGTAGGCCCATGAGCATTCATCTCGAACAATACGCGGAGCTGCTGGAACCGCTGGCGCCCCAGGCGCGGGCGACCCTGGACAGCAACTGGCACGAGGCGGCCAAGCAATTCTCGCCCCGGGGCCTGGACAATTACTTGAAGGGCGCCGCCGCGCTGGCGCAACTGGGCCGGGGCTCATCCCTGGTGGAAACCTGGATCGAGGCGGTCCCCCAGATCGTCAAAGAAGTCGGCGAGGATCTGGTGCCGGACCTGGCCAGCGCCGCGCTCGGCCTGGCGTCCAAGACCTCGGGGGCAGTGATTGAACTGTTGCTGGCCACCGCGCCGGTGGCGGCCAACCGGCTTGGCGACCCGGACCTGTTGCGTAAGTACCTGCAATTCATCAATCACCTGGTCGCCCAGGCGCCCCGGGGCGTGCGCCCCATGCTGGATAAGCTGGACCTATTACTGGGCCAGCTCACCCTAGGGGGGCTGCGCCGCTGGGCCCTGTGGGGCGCCCACGCCCACCGGACCCAGTTCGATGAACAGATTCGCTACTTCGGGCTGGCCAGCAAGGAATCCCTGGCGGTGCTGCAAAAGGAGCGCAAGGGCACCCTGTTGGTGGACGTGCAGCGCCGCATCAACATGTATCTGCGTGCTCTCTGGGCCCGGGACTTCTTCATGCGCCCCACCTCCGGCGACTATGAAACCCGGGAAGGCACCCGCCCCTATATCGAGGACTATCTGCTGCACCTGCCGGACGCCTTCGATGACCTGGATGGCGTTGCCGGTCTGGAAATCTACCGGGCCTGTGCCGCCCATGGCGCCGCCCATCTGGTCGCCACCCGCCAACCCCTGTCTGCCGAGGGGCTCAATCCCTGGCAAATGCAACTGGTGGGACTGATCGAGGATGCCCGGGTCGAAGCCCTGGCCATGGGGCGCTTTCCCGGCCTGGGCCAACTCTGGTCCCGGCTGCATGGCGCCACGCCGGACCAATCCGCCACCGCCGGGGATTATCTAAACCGCCTGGCTCGCGCCCTGCTGGATGGCAGCTACCAAGATCCGGATCCCTGGATCGCCCAGGGTCGCGCCCTGTTCCAGGATGCGGTGGCGGCCAACCGGCTGGACGACAACCGCATGTCCTGGGACATCGGCGTCACCCTAGCCCATGCCTTCCAGACTAAGCGCCTGGCGTTCAATCCCCGCACCGATGTGCAAACTGCCCCCTACCGGGACGACAACCGCTATCTCTGGGCCTTCGAGGAATTTGACTTCCAGCAGGCCGCCGGCGCCGGTTATGACCGCCCCCAGCAGGTGCGCAAATACGTCAGCCTCATGGAAATGATCGATGAGGTGGACAACGAGCTGGCCGGTGACGATGCCCAGGAAGTCTGGGTGCTGGCGACGCCCTTCTACCTGGACCAGGAAGGCTGCTCCATCAACGAACTGGAGGGCAAGGAGCCCATCTCGGCGCCCTACCACTATCCCGAGTGGGACTACCAGATCCAACTGGAGCGGCCCGCCTGGGCCACGGTGTTGGAACGGCGGCCCAAAACCGGCGACTTGGCGCTGATCGAGGCCATCAGCCAGCGCCACAAGCGGGACATTCATCGCATGAAGTTTCTGCTGGATGCCCTCCAGCCCCAGGGCGTGCAGCGCATCCGCAAGCTGGAGGATGGGGACGACATCGACATCAACGCCGCCATCACCAGCTTCATCGACATTCGCCTCGGCCGTCAGCCGGACCCCCGCATCATGATGCGCTCCCTACGCAAGGTGCGGGATTTCTCCATCCTGGTGCTGCTGGACCTGTCTGAATCCACCAACGACAAGGTACAGGGTCAGGAATACTCGGTACTAGAGTTGACCCGCCAGGCCTGCGTGTTGCTGTCCGACGCCATCGCCAAGGTGGGGGACCCGTTTGCCATCCACGGCTTCTGCTCGGACGGCCGCCATGACCTAGGCTACTATCGGTTCAAGGACTTCGACCAACCCTGGGGCGATCTAGCCAAGGCGCGGCTGGCGGGCATGACCGGGCAACTCTCGACCCGCATGGGCGCCGCCCTGCGTCACGCCGGGCACCATCTCAAGGGGCAGGGATCGGCGAAAAAGCTGGTGATTCTCATCACCGACGGCGAACCGGCGGACGTGGACGTGCGGGACCCCCAGTACCTGCGACATGACGCCAAGAAGGCGGTGGAAGAATTGGCCAAGACCGGCGTGCTAACCTTCTGCATGAGCCTGGACCCCCGTGCTGACCAATACGTGAGTCGCATCTTCGGCGCCCGCAATTACCTGGTGTTGGACCAGGTGGGCCGCTTGCCGGAAAAACTCCCGCTGCTCTACGCGAGCCTAACCCGTTAAATCGAGGACCCGGCCCATGGCTGCCATCCTGTACCCAGGTTTATTGCAAGATGAATTCGGCGGCATGACCCACCTGGGTCAGATCGTCAAGGACGGCTGGTTATTCGGCCTGATTCCGGAGGAGGAAACCTGCGCCGGCTGGGAACCGGGCCGGATGCAGGCCTTGTATGAGCAAGTCCACGCCCGCTGGGATCCCTATGGCCACCTCCCCAGCCGCTTACCCCCGGAACTGGGGGAGCGCCACGCCCGCATCTACCAGGCGGCCATCGAGCGGGCCAGGGCCTTGGGCTGGCCGCCGGCCCTGGGGGAGGACGACTAGGGGGCACCTTGAAAAATTCAAGGTGCCCGTGCGGGGTAGGGATACCCCGCCAGTTTCAAGCAGGCAACTGCTTGAAAATGAAGCAAAGCGGAAATCACATTTGCGCTTTGCGTCTTGAAAAATGGCCTGGATGGCCATTTTTCAAGGTCCCCTAGGGGGGCGGCAACCTATCCGGCAGGCCCAGGTTGCGCCAAATCTTGAGGCTCGGCCCGGCCTGATTCATGGTGTAGAAATGCAGCCCCGGCGCGCCCCCCTCCAACAACCGCCGGCACAGGTCCGTCACCACTTCCTCGCCTAGGGCGCGGATACTGGCCAGGTCATCCTCATAGGCTTCTAGGCGCTTGCGCAGCCAACGGGGAATCTCGGCGCCGCAGGCATCGGAAAAGCGTAACAGTTGGTTGCCATTGGTGATGGGCATGATGCCAGGCACCACCGGGATCTCCATTCCCAGCCCCCGGCACTGGTCCACGAAGCGGAAATAGGCGTCCGCGTTATAAAAATACTGGGTGATGGCGCTGCTGGCCCCGGCCTCCACCTTGCGCTGGAAATTGCGTAAGTCCTGGAGCGCGCTGCGGGATTGGGGATGAAACTCGGGATAGGCGGCCACTTCCACGTGAAACCAGTTGCCGGTCTCGGCCCGGATGAAAGCCACCAACTCGTTTCCATAGCGAAATTCGCCGGGATCGCCCAGACCCATGCCGGACGGGAGATCGCCCCGCAGCGCCACCAGCCTCCGGATGCCCTGCTCCCGGTAGCGGTTGAGAATTTCCCGGATCTCCTCCCGCTGGGAGCCGATGCAGGACAAATGGGGCGCCGTATCCAGACCCTGATCCCGCAGCCAATCCACGGCGGCAAAGGTACGCTCCCGGGTGGACCCCCCGGCACCGTAGGTCACAGAAAAAAAGCGGGGGCGCACCGCGCCGAGGGCGGTCACCGCGACTTTTAGATTTTCCATCCCCTCCTGGGTCTTGGGGGGGAACAACTCAAAACTAAAGACTTGGGAGTCGCTGGACTGCCGCACCACCTGATGCCCCTCTTAGCGCTAAAAAAAATCTGCCCGGCCCCAGAGTCGGGAGCCGGGCAGGGAATGGAAACCACGGATAAACAGACGTTGAAAAAGCCCCTCCTGGCCTCTTTCAACCCGGAACTGGCAAACCAAGTTGGCCAATCCCCACCAGAACGCCCACCGGAAGGCGGTCGTCCTGGGCGGCGCCTCCTGGCACCGCTACCAGACCATCAGAAAAATCCATTTCTAAACAGCCTGTTAGACCGCAAAGGAAGATCCGCAACCGCAGGTGGTGGCCGCGTTTGGATTCCGGATCACGAACTGGGCGCCCTGGAGACCTTCGGTATAGTCGATCTCGGCGCCCATCAAATACTGCATGCTCATGGGATCCACCAGCAACTTGACACCATCCTTGACGATCTCGGTATCGCCGTCCTGGATATTCTCATCGAAGGTAAAGCCGTATTGGAATCCAGAACAACCGCCGCCCTGGATATAGACCCGCAGCATCAAATTGGGTTTGCCTTCCTCGGCAATCAGTTGGGACACCTTGCCGGCGGCGGCGGACGTAAACAGCAAGGGCGTAGCTTCGGCACTGGTTTCGTTCATGATCGTCAACCTTGTTCCAAATGGGATGGGGATGGTTGGTAGTATATCGCCTTTTCCCAGTAAGTTGGTCGAGATTAACCGGCCTGCAGGGAACCCGGATCTGGGGCACTCAGCCCCCCACCACCCAGTCGAATAATTCGGTGAGGGGCGCCGCTCCCTTGGCGGCGGGGCGCAATTCCAGGGTGAGGCTATCCGGAACAAAGCCCTCTGGCAGGGTCAAACGGCCCTCCAAATCCTGGAATTTTTGGAACTTGAGGGGATGTTCCTCGACATGCTCCGGCGACAACTCCCGCAGGCTAAAACGCCGGGGGGTGGGTCCCTGGGTCCCGTGCACGCTGACCCGGGCGATGCCGGTCATGAAACCTGGTCCGTTGTCGGCGCGTACCACCTTGAGCTTGTATTTGAACTGGTGCTCCTGGGTGCCGGCAAGGAGCTTGAACTCCTCGATGCGCAACGCCCGTTTGGCTTCCGCGTTGACCAGGGGCCGCAGGCGGGCCAATTCCTGTTCCATGTTGGCGCTATGGGCCTGGATATGCTGCAGCTCCTGCTGAGCCAAGCGGTGCGCCTCCTGTTCGATCCGCAACTCCCGCTCCAGGGACTCGGTTCGCTCGCGCAACTGGTCCAGCTCCACCTGTACCTCCGGCGCCATACCCGCCACGTCCGCCCCGGCACCGGGCAAATGCTGTCGCAGCAGGTTGATCCCCATACCTAGCAACAGCACCAGCGCCAGACCCAACGCCAGGGCCAACCAGGGCGCGGTCCGATCGGGGGACGGGAGGTTCTTATCTGGCTGTGCCTCGGCCATGGGTTGCGACGCCTCTTGTGGATATCCCTAGGGCAGCAAGGCCACCCCATCCAGACCCTGGGCTTCCGGAAAGCCCAGCATCAGGTTCATGTTTTGTACCGCCTGGCCGGCCGCCCCCTTGACCAGATTGTCGATCACCGAGGACACCACCACCACCGGACCCTGCCGGGGCCGATGCACAGCGAGTCGGCACAGATTGGCGCCCCGCACGGCGCGGGTCTCCGGGTGGGAGCCGGCAGGCATGACATCCACGAAGGGTTCGTCCCGGTAGCGATCCTCATACAGGGCCTGGAGGTCCAGGTCCGCCGCCAGCCAGGCGTACAGGGTCGCCTCGATGCCCCGAATCATGGGCACCAGATGGGGTACGAAGGTCAAGCCGGGCACGCGGCCGGCGATGCCGGTCAGGGTCTGCAGGATTTCCGGCCAGTGCCGGTGGGCGGGAATGCCGTAGGCCTTGAAGCTCTCCCCCGCTTCCCCCATCAGCATGGCCACACTGGCCTTGCGGCCGGCACCGCTGACGCCAGACTTGGCGTCCGCCACCAGCCGTTCCAGATCGATCAGACCCTGTTCGACCAGGGGCAGAAAGCCTAGGGTCACGGCGGTGGGATAGCAGCCGGGATTGGCGACCAGGCGCGCGTCCCGAAGCTGGTCCCGATTCAGTTCCGGCAGACCGTATACCGCCTGCTCCAGCCACTGGGGACAGGCGTGGGCCATGCCATACCACTGTTGCCAGACGGCCGGATCCCGCAGCCGGAAATCCGCCGCCAGGTCCACCACCCGCACCCCCGCGTCCAGCAAGCGGGGAGCCATTTCCATGGCGGTGCCATTGGGCGTGGCGAAAAACACCAAATCGCATTCCTGGAGCCGCCCGGGATCCGGTTCGCTGAACGTCAGGTCCAGGTGCCCGCGCAGATTGGGAAACAGGTCCGCGATCCGGGTTCCGGCGTCGCCCCGGGAAGTGACTTGGGTAATGTCTACCGCTGGGTGCTTGACCAGCAGCCGTAACAACTCGCTACCCGTGTATCCGGTACCGCCCACGATGCCGATCTTAACCATCTTGCCGACCCCAATACCGCGAAAAGGCCCCAGTTTAGGGCCAGAGGCGGGAAAAGGGGAAATCGAAGGGTAGCCGGGCAGGCAACAAAAAAGCGGCCCAGGGCCGCTTTGCAATCGCTTTATTATTTTATTGTTATGGTCGCCCCCTCCTCCATCCCTAACCCGGTAGGGTGTCGGGAATCTTGGGTGCGGGCGCAGTGTATCCCGGTCGTTTTGCCAGAGTCAAGTTTTCTTGAAAAATCAATGAAATAGAATAAGCGCTTGGCAATATTAACAATTTCTAAGCGACCGAAGCGGGGAGATTGAGGGGACTGATATGATGGGGGTCCGGGTTCCGCCCTCACCTCGACCGGCTTGCCGCAGCGGTGCTCGAACCCGGGAATCCTCAAACTTTTCACTGAAACAGATCGTCATAAGCCCCATGGAAACCGCCCTCGTCGCCAACCTGGCCCTGACCCTGGGAGTGGGCTGGGCGTCCGGTATCAACCTGTACGCCAGCATTCTGACGCTGGGCCTGGCCCAGGCCTTGGGTTACGTCAGCCTGCCCCCGGAATTGGCTTTATTGAGCAATCCCCTGGTGCTGGCGGCGGCCGGCTGCATGTATCTAGTGGAATTTTTCGTCGATAAGGTGCCGGGCGTCGACAGCGGCTGGGACCTGTTGCACACCTTCATCCGCATCCCGGCCGGCGCCCTGCTGGCGGCGGGGGCGGCCAGTGGTATGCAGATCAACGAGGCGTTGCAACTGGCGGCGGCCATCCTGGGCGGCGGCTTGTCCGCCGGTTCCCACTTCACCAAGGCGGGTTCCCGATTGCTCATCAATACCTCCCCGGAGCCGGTGAGCAACTGGCTGGCGTCCATCAGCGAGGACATCGCCGTGGTCGGCGGACTCTGGGCGGCATTGGTCCATCCCTGGGTGTTCCTGGCCTTTTTGGCGCTGTTTCTGGTGCTATTGGCCTGGGCCTTGCCGCGCCTGTGGCGGGCGCTGGGGACCCTGTTTAGCAAACTGGGCCGCCTATTCGGTATGGGAGGTTCGAGACCACCGGCGGGAGGGGAATCCAGCGCGGTCCCGGAACGGGATGGGAGAAACTTACCCCGGCCCTGAACTGCGTCCTGCGTCAGGGCCAGACTACCAACTAGGCAATCTGCCTGCACATGGCGGGCGGATTGCCTAGGCGTGGACGCTGAGTTCCTAGGAGCAACCGCCTCCAGACGAGGACCCGCAGCTACCGCAACCGCCGCCGCCGCCCATGGGTTGCAAATTGTTGAACACGAAGGTGGGGTTGCCGTCGCCGCCATCTACGAAGTCGATCTCCACGCCGCGCAGGTAGCGCAGCGTGCCGTCATCCACCACCACCTTGAAGCCATCGCATTCCAACACGCCGTCATTGTCGTGCAGACGATCGGTGAAGGTCATGCCAAAGCTCATGCCGCTGCAACCACCGGGGGCTGCGTAAACCCGCACGCCGACCACGCTGTTGTCCACCTGGGTGAACAATTCCTGCATCTTGGATTGGGCCGGATTGGTGAGCGACAGGTCGGAAAGGGTCAGGGCACTGCTCATGGGGTCTTCCTCAGAGAAATGAATTAAAGTACGATTATCTTAGCATTTCAGACGGCTATTGACCAGCGGGAGCCGAGGCTGGCAACTGCCCCCTGACCCGCAGGTTATAGAGATGGCGTTCCGCATCCACCAGATGTTGGCCCCAGTGGACGGCAAAGCTGCGGCGTAGTTCGTCGATCGCTGCCCGCGGCGTCCGTTCCAACAGCATCAGCCCCTGCTTCAGCTCGCAGTAAATATCCGTCAGGTCATCTGCCAGGCTGCCGCTCTTGAAGGTGCCGTTGTCGTCCACCAGGTCGTACTCCATCCAGTAACTGTCCCGCTCACCCAACCGGGACCGCAACTGGGTGAAGAGATCGAAACGGGCGTCCAGATCCACGTTGGAGAGTTCCGCTTGGCGACGACAGTGATTATTCAGGGAAGTGATGGCCGCATGCAGCCGGGGCAGCAGCGCCGCCACATCGTTCAGCCAGGCCCCATCCTCCCAATCCGAACTTTCGATGATCCGGCAATAGATTCGGGCTGTTTCAACCAACTCGGTTTCATATTGGGTGATGGACATACCCTGCAACCTCAATCTCTGTTTCAGCTTAGTGTAGTCAAGAATCCCAACCGTTCCCGGGCTGGGCTCAAAACCCCGTCAATTCGAAATCCTCTTTCCCAACACCACATTCTGGGCAACGCCAATCGGAAGGCACCTCCTCCCATGACGTTCCCGGCGCCACGCCTTCCTCGGGCCAGCCCTGCGCCTCGTCATAGACAAAACCGCAGACATTACAGACATATTGCTTCACGCTGGACACTCCCGTATTAGACCGGACCACCAATCCGGCACGGCCGCGATGGTGCCAGATGCCGGCCTGAAACCCAAGTCCAACCTCCGTTATTCACAACCGCAAAGACTATTGCAGGGGATTTCTTGAGTGGTTCTACTCATTCCAATGAGGAGCCCGTAGCTCACTCCCAACAACTCATGCGGGATTCTCATTTCATTGATTCCAGAATAGGCGTTACTAGGACAGCCATCGACGGGAAGGCACCGCCCCCAATTCTGACCCCAATCAGCGCCGCGCCCCTGGTAATATAGGCCCATGCCACAAACCCATTCCCTACCCCTGGTGCTGGCCGTCGGCGGCCATGATCCCTGTGGCGGCGCCGGTCTCCAGGCCGATCTGGAAGCCATTGCCGCCAACGGTTGCCAGGCCTTGAGCGTGATCACCGCCCTGACATGTCAAACCAGTTGCGGCGTGCGCCAGGTGCTGCCGCAACCCGCCGTCCAGGTACTGGACCATTGCCTGGCCCTGTTTGAGGACAGCCCGGTGGCGGCCATCAAGTTGGGCTTGCTGGGACAAGCCACCACCGCCGGCACCCTGGCTGGGCTATTGGGGGTCCATCCCGGCCTGCCAGCGGTGCTTGACCCGGTATTGCATTCCGGCGGCGGCCTGCCCCTGGCCGATGCAGCGCTGCGTACCGCCTTGGTTAAGGACCTGGCGCCCCGTTGCACGCTGATGACTCCCAACACGCTGGAGGCCCGCGCCCTGTCTGGCCAGCACCAGTTGCGGGATTGCGCCGCCGCCCTCACCGAGTGCGGTTGTCCGGCGGTGCTGATCACGGGCACCCATGATCCCGGCGATCAGGTGGTGCATCGCCTCTATGACGCGGACGAGCTGCTATGGGAAGGAGCTTGGGAACGCTTGCCCGGTGAGTTTCACGGCTCCGGCTGTACCCTGGCCTCCGCCGCCGCTGCGGGGCTGGCCCTGGGCAAGCCCTTGCTGGCCGCCGTGACCAACGCCCTGGACTACAGCTGGCACTGTTTGGCACGCGCCCTGGTTACGGGCCGCTGCCAATTGACCCCTAACCGGTTTTATCGATTTCGCCCATGAAAGCTAAGTTGCCGTTGCGGGGCCTTTACGCCATCACCCCGGAGACCTCCCACCTACCCCTGGTCGAGTTGGTGCAGAAAGCGCTCCAGGGCGGTGCCCGGCTGGTGCAATACCGGGACAAGAGCGGGGATGGCGAGCGCCGGCTCCAGGAAGGCGCCAACCTGGTCCGGCTATGCCGCCATCATGGGGTGCCCTTGGTCATCAATGACGACATGGAACTGGCGGCGGCCGTGGGCGCCGACGGCGTGCATCTGGGCCAGGACGATGGCTCCATCGCTGCGGCGCGGCGTCTGCTGGGTCCCGAGGCCCTGATCGGGGTGTCCTGTAACAATAGTCTGGCGCAGGCCGAGGCGGCCGCCACCGGGGGCGCCGATTACCTGGCGTTTGGTCGCTTTTTCCCGTCCCGCAGCAAGCCGGACGCGCCGCCGACCAGTCTGGACTTATTGCGCGCGGCCCGGAGCCGTTTCCGGCTGCCCCTGGTTGCCATTGGCGGCATCACCCCGGAGAATGGGCCGGCCTTGATCGAGGCCGGCGCCGACATGCTGGCGGTGATCGAGGCCCTGTTCGGCGCCGCCGACGTCGCCGCCGCCGGGCGCGCCTTCGGGGACCTGTTCGCCACTCCAACCCATCCATGAACCGCTGGCCTAGCCCCAGGAGTTGTCCATGAGCCGTTCCCACGACCTATTCCAACAAGCTCAACGCTTCATTCCCGGCGGCGTCAATTCCCCGGTGCGCGCATTTCGAGGCGTGGGCGGCGAGCCCCTGTTCATCCACGGCGGCGCCGGTGCCTATCTATTCGACGCCGACGGCCACCGCTACGTGGATTACGTGGGGTCCTGGGGTCCCCTGATCCTGGGCCACGCCCACGAAGAAGTGATCGAAGCGGTGACCCTGGCCCTAGGGCAGGGTCTCAGCTTTGGCGCGCCCACCGAGATCGAGACCCGGATGGCGGCCAAGATTCAGGACTTGGTGCCGTCCATGCAACTGACCCGCATGGTCAGTTCCGGCACCGAGGCGACCATGAGCGCCATCCGCCTGGCCCGGGGCTTCACTCGCCGGGAGAAAATCATCAAATTCGAGGGCTGCTATCACGGCCACTCGGATTCCCTGCTGGTCAAGGCCGGTTCCGGCGCCCTGACCCTGGGGGAGCCCAGTTCCCCCGGCGTCCCCAAGGCCCTGGCCAAGTTGACCCTGACGCTGGATTACAACGACAGCGAGCAGATCCGCTCCGTATTCGCGGAAATGGGGGATGAAATTGCCTGCGTGATCGTGGAGCCGGTGGCCGGCAACATGAACTGCATCCCGCCGGAACCCGGCTTTCTGGAAACCCTGCGGGAACTGTGCGACCGGCACGGCGCGGTATTGATTTTCGACGAGGTCATGACCGGCTTCCGGGTCGCCCTGGGTGGTGCTCAAGCCCGCTACGGCGTGACGCCGGATCTCACCACCCTGGGCAAGGTGATCGGCGGCGGTATGCCGGTGGGTGCCTTTGGTGGCCGCCGGGACATCATGGAGAAAATCGCCCCCCTGGGTCCCGTCTATCAAGCGGGTACCCTGTCCGGCAATCCCATCGCCATGGCGGCTGGGTTATGCACCTTGGAGTTAATTTCGGCGGACGGATTCTTCGACCATCTGGAGCGCACCACCCGGCAACTGGTGATGGGGCTCCTCAACCTGGCCAAGGCGGCCGGCGTGCCCATGACTGCCAACCAGGTGGGCGGCATGTTCGGCATCTTTTTCACCGACGCACCGAGAGTCAGCCGTTACGCCCAGGCCACCGCCTGCAACCTGCCCCGGTTCCAAGCCTTTTTCCACGCCATGCTGAAGCGGGGCGTGTATCTGGCCCCGTCCGCCTTCGAGGCCGGCTTCGTGTCCGCCGCCCACGGCGAACGGGAAATCGCCGCCACCCTGGCGGCGGCGGCGGAAGCCTTACTGGAGGCCAAGGGCGCCAGCTAGTCCCGGCCCGCTCAATCCCGGGACGAGGGGTTCCGGGATTGGGATGACTCCTTAGGGCAGGAACAAGAAGCACCCACCGCGCCGTAATTCTTGACCGCGTAATTTTCCGCCGACACGCGGCTGGACAGGCGGGTGATTTGACAGCCCCCGCGCTGGGTTTTCATTTGTTCCTCGGTACGGGAATCCACGCTGATGCGGCCGACGGTACAAAACACCCCGTAGGATTCGGCGCAAGCGGCGCTGGGCAGACCCAGCCACCCGGCCAGACTGACGGGAACCAACCAAGCCAATCGCTGCATAGCCATGCTCTCTCTAAATGACCAACTTCCGGACCCACGCCCGGATTATTGCGGCAGTTCCGCCTAGAAGTTAAGGCAGCCCGGCTCAAAACGCACCGCGCCTCCCCACCGGCTGATCGCCGGCCCCACCCGGCCTTCCACCTGTCCGACGCGGCTTTCCCGCCCCCAGACTTGGCTTGCTCCCTCGGGACCCGGACTCTATGCTTGCCCCCATGAGTCCCCGCGCCCACTACCAACAACAACTGGCGGGTGGCCGTCTGGCTCCGGATCCGGCCCAGGCCAGGATCGTCGAGCATCTGGACGCCCTGCATCGGCAGCTCACCCAGCCGCTCCCCGCCGGCGGCCGGCTCGCCCGTTGGTTTGGCAAGCCGGCGGCCCGGATCCCCGGCCTTTATCTCTGGGGCGGCGTGGGCCGAGGCAAGACCTGGCTGATGGACCTGTTCTACCTGGCCTTGCCCTTTGAGCAAAAACGGCGCTTGCACTTCCACCGCTTCATGGGTCAAACCCACCGGGAGTTGCAGCGCCTCAAGGGACGCCCTAATCCCCTCCTCCAGCTAGCGCGGGAATTGGCGGCGGACTGCCGGGTACTGTGCCTGGACGAGGTGCAGGTCTGGGACATCGGCGACGCCATGGTGCTGGGCGGACTGCTGGGTGCCCTGTTCGACCAGGGCGTCACTCTGGTCGCCACGTCCAACAGTCCGCCGGGGGAACTCTATCCCGACGGCCTGCAACGGGCCCGCTTTCTGCCCGCCATCGCCCAGATCGAAACCCACACCCAGGTGCTGGCGCTGGATTCCCCCACGGATTACCGGATGCGCTTCCTGGAACAGGCCGAGACCTATCACGCCCCCCTGGACGAGGCGGCGGAGCAGATGCTGGCCCGGACCTTCGAGCGCCTGGCGCCGGAACCGGGCGACGGCGCCACCGAACTGCGGATCAACGACCGGCCGATTCGGATTCGCGGCCAAGCGGACAGCATCCTCTGGACCGATTTCCACGCCCTCTGCGCCGGTCCCCGCGCCGCTTCGGACTATCTGGAAATCGCCCGTTGTTATCACACCCTGCTGCTGGCCGGTATTCCGCGCCTCGGCGACGGCCAAAGCGACCAGGTCAAACGCTTCATCAACCTGATCGATCTCTTGTACGACCACCAGGTCACCCTCATCGCCAGCGCGGCGACAGCGCCGGAGGACCTCTACCAGGGCCAAGAGTTGGCGTTTGAGTTCCAGCGCACCCTAAGCCGCTTACGGGAAATGCAAACCCGGGACTGGCTAGAACGGCCCCACCGGGCGTAACCAAACATCACCGCCACTTTGCCAAGGGGGTTCCCCACCATCAGCCATCCCCCGGTTCCAGTCCCCCTCCTCCTCCGGTCCCTAAAGGTTTGCCGGCTTAGGTCGATAAGCTTCCTACCTAGGGTAAAACCAGGTCGTATTCAATAAGGGGTTGCGCCGGTTCCAAGCTGCGCGCGGAGCCATGGCGTGGCGAGATGAATTCCAAGTCGCCGTCATTGGGGAACTCATTCAACCCGACTGGCCACGGCTGGTGGGCCCAACCAAGCGAGCTGATGACTCATGGTTATGCTGTCTCTTTAATGAACAGCTTATTGACTAAATGAACGCCAAGGTCCCCACCCGGCGCCAGTGCTCTCGGTCCTCGACCGGGATCCCATTCGAACCCGGCCAACGCGCCAGCAGGCAACCAGGGATCTTGGTCTACTTTCAATTTGTAGGGTATTTTCCGCCCGACCAGTCTTTTTATGGTGTGGACCATGCTAGTATATTGATAACGAGTTTCGCCTTTCCCGCTACCGCCAGCCCAGCCTCCAGCGGTTGGAATCGGGATCAACCCAGTGCAATGAGGTCGTCATGCCGCCTAGTTGGCTTGGACCGGACCACCGGCCAGCCCAGATACCGGCCCGACAACTACCACCATGCCGCCGCTGATGCCTAGGCAACCCACCCTTGAGCCCACGCTGGGGATTGACCGGCCCAAACAGGGTGCCGTTAGGCCGTGACGATATTCACAGGTACCGACCATGTTTAGACAGGGAGCCCATCACGACCTTTCAAAGTCCCTTGAAACTATCGGCGCAAGTTTTGCCATTTTTGAGTTGCAAGCGGGACTGAGTAATTTCAAACTCATCAGCGCCAATACTTTATTCGAGGAAATCACCGAAACAACCATCAATGACTGTATCGGTAAGACGCTGATTGAGATTCTGCCCCGCTACGTGGAGCGGCCACTCCGGGAGACCTTCGCTAATTGCTTGAATGACCAGACCTCCCACGAAATCGAACTGGTTATTGAGCGGAACGGCCGTTCCCGTTGGTGGCGGGTCATTGCCTCGCCGGTATTGCCTCGTACCCCCGGCCGGGACCGGGTCATCAATACCTGTATCGAAATCACCGACAAGAAACTGCTGGAGCAACAGCTCAACATTACCCGGCAGCGCTTTCAAGCGGTGATTGAAAATGCCTACGACGGCATCATTACCATCGACGAACGGCAAACCATCCGGCTCATGAACGTGGCCGCCCGGGAAATATTTGGCCTGTCGGAAAGTGAGGCCTGCGGGTCCAACCTCTCCCGCTTCATTCCATTAAGGTATCGCTCGAAACATTCCGACTATGTATCCTCGTTCCGCAATTCCGTGGTGGACGCCCGGCCCATGCATTCCCGGGTTTCGGTGACCGGATTGCGGGCCGACGGCAGCGAGGTGCCCCTGGAAGTGGCGATCGCCAAGATCCGGGTGGGTCCGGAAATGGAAATGACGGCGGTGATCCGGGATATCTCCGAACGGGCGCGCCTGATCGACGAATTATCCCGCGCCGCCACCCGGGACGCCCTTACCGGCCTGTTCAACCGGCGCTTTACGTCTGGAATCCTGAAACAGGAATTGCAGCGTTGTAGACGCTTCAAGCGGGTGTTGGGCATTGCCATGTTGGATCTGGACAACTTTAAAAAAGTTAATGATGGCTATGGCCATTCCTGCGGCGACTCGGTATTGCAAAGCGTCGCCGACACCATCTCCCAGAATATCCGGGAGACGGATACCTTCTGCCGCTGGGGTGGCGAGGAATTCTTGGTGGTGCTGCCGGAGGCGGACCTGGCTATGACCGTGGAATGGGCTGAGCGCGCCCGCAAGCTGCTCGAGTCCCAGCTCATCACGGACCGCTGCGAACAAGGCATTCATGTCACCGCCAGTTTCGGCACCTTTTCCACCAACGGGGAGGGGGAAACCCTGGACAGCGTCATGGATAAGGTAGACAAGGCCCTTTACCAGGCCAAAGAACGGGGCAAGAACCGGGTCGCCACCGTGGAGGACTAGGACCGGCGGGACACCGGCCGCGCCAGGCCGGTGCCCGGTCCGGAATCCGGGACGGCCAAGGATAAACGTCCCCTGGGCATCCTGGCGGGCCCGGCGGCGCTGGCCGGTACCTCCCACCCAACCCGCCGGTCTTCCACCAGGAAGCCCAGTTGCCGCGCCTGCACACCCGCTATCTGGACCAGCACTCCCAACCCGCAGGCCGGCCAGCGGTTGAGGTTGCCCGCCGCTAGCCAGGGATCCAGCCCCACCACAGGTTAATCCGTAGGCTAGGTCCTTTGGCCAGGAGCGACCAGCCTGGGCGCGGGTACGCTCACTAGAGCAGGCCTCCTTGGAGGAACCCAACCACCGGCCCGGCCGGGATATTGCCGGACCGGCACCCGTTCAACTAGCTCGAACGGGCGGACGCTGGGTTAGCGGGCCAGTCTAAAACTTCTCAAAATCCCCGCTTTTCGGTACGGGCGCGGCGTCCTGGCCCAGATTCCGGCCCGGACCCGGCTTGGCGGCCTGGGCCTGTACCCTGAGCTTCGCCTTGGGCATGGGCTGAGGCCGGCGATTGCCCGCAGTCGCGCCCGGTTCCGCCAGACTAAAGAACCGCATCAACTCTTGGAGCTGACTGGCGTGGTCCCCCAACTGGTCGGCGGTGGCGGCCAATTGCTCGGAGGCGGCGGCATTTTGCTGGGTGACCTGGCTGAACTGCCCCATGGCGATATTGATCTGACCCACGCCAGTGGATTGCTCCAAGGATACTTGGGTGATTTCCTTGACCAATTCCGAGGTGCGGCCAATGGCGGGCACCACTTCATCCAACAACTCACCGGCGCGGCGCGCCCGCTCCACCGAAGAATCCGCCAGGTCGCCGATCTCCAAGGCCGCCACGCGGCTACGCTCCGCCAGTTTACGCACCTCGGCGGCCACCACGGCGAATCCCTTGCCGTGGACTCCGGCACGGGCCGCCTCGATGGACGCATTTAGAGCTAGCAAATTGGTTTGGTAGGCGATTTCATCGATCAAGCTGATCTTGGTGGCGATCTGGCGCATGGCATCGGTCGTCTCGGAGACCGCCGCACCGCCCTCCGCTGCCTCCCGGGCCGCTTGGGCGGCCATGCGGTCGGTAATTTTGGCGTTGTCCCGGTTGTGGTCGATGGATGAGGTCATCTGGGTCAGGGAGGCGCTGGTTTCCTCGATGCCCGCCGCCTGCTCGCAGGTGGACTGGGACAGGGATTGGGCGGTGGAGGACACCTCCCGGGCAGCGTCCGCTAGTGCGTCCGAGGTGTGGCGAACGTCGCCGATGATGCGCGCCAATTCCCCAGCCATGCTCTTGATGGAGAACAAGACACTGACCCGGTCCCCGCCCTTGACTTGGACCTGCACCCCTAGATCACCGGTGGCGATGGCATTGACAATCTGCCGCACCTGGCCGGGTTCGCCGCCCAAATCCCGGATCAGCCCCCGGATGATGACGAAGGCGGCGAACAGGGTGAGGAACAAGGCGGCCAGCACCACCGCTAGATCACGCCACAGGGACCAGAGCGCCTGTTGCTGGATGTCCCGTCCCAGGGCCATGAGATTCATCGACAGCCGGTCCTCTGCCTCCTTCATCTGATCGATTTTCTTGGTGATGGTGGTGAACCAATGGGGCGCCTCCACGCCGAAATTCCCTTCGGTGGCCTTGTCCAGGGCGATGCCCCGGATCCGCTCCACTTCCTTGGCGGCGTCGGACTGCACAATGGGGTCCAACAGCGCGGCCTGGGCCTGACTGGCGTATTGGCGAAACGTCTCAAAATGTAGGTCTTGCAGCGCCAGAATGCGCAGAAAACGCCGGTACACTGCCGGCTCTAGCCGCCCGGCGGCCAGCGCCCCGTTGAGGGTGGCGCGCTCCCGGCCCGCCTGCTCCTTGCCCTGTACAAACTCCAGGTAAGCGGTGGCGAAGCGTACCGCGTCCGCGTTGGGGGCCCGCCGCACCACGTCCGCCATCACTTCCAACAGACGGTCGATGGTGGCGGTGTAATAGTCGAAGGACGCCTTGGCCGCCAGGCTCAAGGCGCTGACGCCGGCGCGGGTATCGGCCAGTTGGCCGAGACGTTCCCGCACCTGCGCCAGCCCGGCCTGTTCGTCCGTGCCCACCTTGGCAAACAACTCCTTGGACAAGCGATCGGTGAGGGCCCGTTGGGCGGTCAATTCCGGAGCAAACTTAGCACCCTTGGCGCCGATGAAGCCCGCCGACAGTCCCCGCTCCTTTTGCAATTCGTGGATCAGGCCGCTGGTGGCGACCGACACTTCCAGCAACGCCCCCAAGTGGGTGGCCTGTTGCACCTGCCGATAATTGGCAACCCCGTTACTGGCGGAAAAAAACACCAGTCCAAGCAAGGGGAAGAGCAACATCAACAGCAAACGGGCACGAATGGAGAGATGACTGAACATGGAGGGCACCTCTATCGCTTATTTCCTATTGACCACTATTGGCCGCTCCCGGTCGGGGCGTCGGTATGTTTCTATGCTTTATCGCGCTTTACGGCCAAATATTTAGGTAGCTGGAGAAAAAAGGGCAAATCGGCGCGGGCTGGCCAGGGGGACGAGCGGCCATCTACGGGGAGCCCAGCGCCCGTCGCCGCCGCGCCGGGACCTCCACACGCCTTGTCAACGGCGGGGCGGCGATGCAGCCTTGGCCACCAGGGCCACCAGCTTACCGGCTTCCCGGTTGTAAACCTGCTTTTTTATTAGGATTTCCTCAGCGGACACGGCCCGGCCGTAGAACAGCTTGGCCGCCGCCAGGTCCATTTCCACCACCAGGCCCTTGCCCACCACCCCCGCGTACAGCCCCTTGCCCCGGGCGAAGGACAGAATGTCCGCGTTGACCTCGCCCGTGCCGCCGCCGCTGCCCGCCGCCAGCCTGACCCCGGTGCCGAACTGGACCTTGTTCGTCAACAGGCTTTTCAGACCAGTATCCGTCATCACCAGATAAATGACCTGGGAGACTTCCGCGCCCGCCTGCAATCCAAGACTGGGACCGCCGATGGTGACAAAGGCCGGCTGGCTCCAGGCGGCGCTGCCGGGCTGGCGGGCCAATAGGGTGCCCGCCCCCCCGGCACCACCGACGATGAAACCGGCCTGGACCAGTTCAGGGACGATCAGCATCGCCTTGGCTTTAGGCAGGGCGGCGCGAAACTGGCCCTGCTCCGGGTCGTCCAGGAAATTCCCTAGGGCGGTCCAGGCGCCGCCTACCAGTTGCTTGGGATTCGGCCCAGCGTCCGCCCCGGCCACGGCCACCAGCAGCCAGGTCAGCAGCAGGCTCAAGCCAGTTTGACGCAGGGATATCCACATGACCACCACTCCTCCGGACTAGGCTACTCGACCAGACGCACTGCCAGAGGCCTGGCCGTGTCCAAATGCACATCTCGTTGGGGAAAGGCGATGCTGATTCCAGCGTCCGCGAAGGCGGCCTCGATCATGAAACGCAAATCACTCTGCACCACTAGGCGGTCGATGTTGGGGTGCAATTCGAGCCAAAAGTTGAGGCTGAACAACAGGGCATCAGCGCCAAAATCCTCGAACAGTACGAACGGCGCTGGGTCCGGGAGCACCTGCCCATGGCGCTTGCCAACCTCCACCAAGAGGTCCCGCACCCGGCGGCAGTCGGTTCCATAGGCGACCCCCACCTGGACGCTGAAGCGCACGCTGGCATGGGTGTAGGTCCAGTTGGTGACGTTTTGTTCCAGAAAACTGCTGTTGGGAATCAGGGTCTCGATGCCCAGGGCATCCCGCACCACCGAGGAGCGCAAACCGACGTCCGACACCCGGCCCCGGACGGCTCCCACTTCCACCAGGTCCCCTAAATGAAAGGGCCGCTCGAATAGAATCATGAGCCCGCTGATGAGGTTCTTGAACAGGGTCTGGGTACCGAAGCCGATGCCAATCGCCACTGCGCCGCCCAGGAAGGCGAACAGGGTCAGGGGAATCTTGACCAGATTCAGGGCGATGACCACCAAAATCACCAGGGTCACTAGATCGATCCAACGCCGGGTTAGACGGGCGTGACTGGCCTCCATGTGCAAGCGGCGGATGGTGAATTGCTCGACCCGGCGCGAGGCCCAACGGCTCAGCCAGAATCCCAGGCCTAGAATCAACAGGGCGTGGACGAATTTACCGACCGTGACGCCCCGCTTGCCGGTGATGACCCGGCCTTCCACCTCAATCTGGTCCTCCAGGGTGAACACCTCGTAGTTCCAGATTGCCAGCAGGATCTGCCACACCTCCGTCGCCCGGGACTCCACCCGATGGGTCAGGGTCTGCCCGCCCCGGGCGATTTCCACGTCCTTGCTCCAAAATTCCACTAGGCGCAGGTAGGCGTCCAGATGCTGCCGGAACTCCTCGTAGAGGTCGATGAGTTGCCGGTAAAGCTCCGCCATGCGGGTATGGTGCAGGGACTCTTCCAGGGATCCCGCCCGCTTGACGCGGCCCTCATGTTCCACCACCAGGCCCCGCGCCTCCGCGCTACGCTGCTCGATGAACTCCAGCCACACCGCCGCCTCGGCCTGTTCCCGCTCTGCCTCCTGACCGCCGACCCGAATCGTCTCCGGATCCTGGGTTTGGCGCAAATGCCAGCGCTTTTCCCAAATTTCTCCTTCCGAGCCCAACCCCTGGACCCGGAACGACAGCAGCCGGCCGCTCAGAGCCAGATTTTCCGATTCCAAGCGCTTGACCTCTGCGGTGCGATGCAGGGCCGCCCGTTCCTGGCTGTCACCCTCCAGCGCCTTTGCCAGGGCGGCCTCGGCCTGGACCAGTTCCTTACGCGCCGCTTCGGCGGCGTTGGCGACGCTCTCCATCTCGCCGGTCAGTGTCTCCCGCTCCTCCGCCAGGTTGGCCTTGACCTGATCCAGGTCTTGGCGGGTGAACACCACCTTGCCCTGGGTCTTGGCCAATTCAACCCGGATTTCGTCCAAGCGGGCCTGCTGGTAGGCTTGTTTTTCTTTGTTGGCCTGCAATTCCGTGTCCAGGATGCCGACCGCGCCCTCTTGAATGCCGACCCATAACTCTGCTTGTTCCTTCCGCCACCGCAGGCGCGGCAGTTGATCCACGCCCTTGTGGGTTTCGATGCGTTCCGCCGCCTGACGCACCTGGGTTTGCCGTTGCCCCAACTGGAGGATGCTGCTTTCGTATTCCCGTTGCAGCAGCTTGGCGGTGGACACCAGGGCCTTGAGCGCCTGGGTGACCGAGCGTTCCGCTTCCCGCAGTTGATCCACGACCACGAAGGGATAGGTATCGGAGTTGGGCACCCGCGGAATGTTGAAGCCTTCCTTGCGGGCCATGTTCAGGTAAACCCGCGAATCAGCCAACGCCCGCAATTGCGTCAGTTGGCGACGGTAGGAGTCCACCCGCTTGGTGAGCAGTTCCCGCCGTTCCGCGATCTCCGCCGGCTCCAGGTCCGGCGGCGTCTCCTGGCTGCCGCTGGTGGCCGCCGCTTCCGCTTCCGCGAGCTTGGCCACCAGGGCCTGCTCGGCTTGGTCCGCTGATTCAGCCGCCGGCTTGTCCACTTTGGCGGGGGCCGGCTGAGTCAAGCCAGGCAGCGGCGTCCCGGCCTGGAGCCCTTGGCAAGGGACGCCCAGGCCCAGCGCAAGGACCAACGCCAGCCCGTGCCAGCCCGCGCGGCTGTTGCGCGGTCCCCAGGAATGGGGGAGCCAGAAAAGCGGCAAGGGGGGCCTCCAGATGCTCTTGATGGGAGTGACCGGACGGCGGGCGCCGGATTTCCGCACAAGTGTAGCGGCTAGAAGGAAGCGCACACCGGTGCCTGGATTCTCAGCACCGACTCCTGACCGAAGCGGGTCTTATAGGTCTGGATGATGTCCAGAATCTGGACCCTGGCGGCTTGGCTATCCGGATGCACCAGGCTTATTAAGTGACTTTGTTCCTTTATGAGGGTCCCGGCGGCGGTCTTCCATTGGCCGGAGCCGGTCAACACCGAGAAGCCGTCTGGAAACCTAGGCGTGACCACTTCATCCACAAAGGCTTGCCACTGGTCGGGGGTGACCGGCCCGTTGGGCCCGGCGGTGCCAAAGTAGAGGCTTTCAAGTAACCAGCCGTCCTGGCCGCTATCACAGGGCAGGCGGACCCCCTGGGTGCAGCCGCCGGCAATCGCGGTTAAGACCAGGACCAGTAGCTGCGGGATGAATCGCATGGCAGTTCCAGGCGTTAATTTTGGATCTTTTTTGGTCGCCGCCAGTAAAAAATGCCCGGCTGACTATAATGGGCCGGAACCTGTGACGGACTTCACGGAAATGCAGGATACCGTACAAGTTAGCTCCGCCGCGCGCCGCGATAGGCAGGGCAAGGAGCTGGATGACCGCCGTTTCCAGTTGTTTCGGGAAATCTCATCGGAACTCTCCTTGGTGGTGGCTTTCCCGACCAGCTTTGACCTCTTGGTCAAGCTGCGCGGACTGCTGCAAGACTCCAGCCAGACCCTGGAGCAACTGTCAGCCATCATCAGCCTGGAGCCCCTGCTGTCGCTGCGCATCCTCCAACTGGCCAATGCCAGGAAGACAGGCCGCAAACCAATCACCCTCAACGTCCACCAGGCGATTCAACAGCTTGGCTTGCCCATGGCGCGCCGGCTAAGCCTATCTGTGACCGCCAAGCAACTCGAAGCCGCCAAGCGTATGGTGGTGTATGGGGACGTTGCCTCCAAACTTTGGAAACATTCCCTGCGGGCCGCCTGCGGGGCATTCATGATCGCCAAGCGCATGACTAATCTGGATCCGGATGCCGCCATGCTGGCCGGCTGGGTCCATGACCTAGGCGCCTTCTACCTGCTGCAACGCTTTACCCAGGATGAGGAGCTGGTGATTCGGCCCGTCTCCGCCAAGTACCTGGCAGCCCGGTGGCATGAAAATATCGGCCATGCCCTCCTCACCATCCTGGAAACACCAGGCGACATCGCCAACACCGCCCTGGATCACGACCAGCCTCGCCCACTACCAGGCAAGCCGACTAGCCTGGGGGACGTGGTGTACCTGGCCAATGTGTTGGACCCGTCCAAATCCGACTGGCTCCACCCCAAGGACTTGAGCGAGGCGGAACAAGCCATTTCCCAACGAATTCAGGCCGAGTATCCGGGCCTGACGGACGACATAGACCGGTTGGTCGAGGAAGCGGAACAACGGCTCAGGGGATGAGGCACCAGGGAGGCTGGTTGAACCAGGTCCGATCGCTTCGGGATGCCGCGATTCCACGGTAGCTCCAGACCGGGGCTGCCGCTGCTCCCTCAGGACTTCAGTTTGGATCGGGCGACCGAAGCCCAACGGCGCCTGGTGTAGCGTCCCTAACATTCATTAGCTGTACTAGCTAA
>CAZIHO010000028.1:0-2916 GCA_964538875.1 uncultured Chromatiaceae bacterium | reverse complement strand
CGCCAGCGGGCCGGGCCAGAAACTCCCCCAGCACCTGGGCCACGATCCGGAATCCAGCGCTCCCCCAGTGGGTGTCGTTGGGCAAATAGACATCCAGTTGCCCGGCCCGGATCGCCTGGATCAAGGCCAGGTCCAGGCGCGGAATCAACCCCGGTAGCCGTTCCGCCAGTTCCGCCAATCGGCTGATCCGGGCCAGGGCCGGATCCCCCAGCCAATCGGCGTAGGCGGTCAGCTTGTCCGGCGCCAGCATGAACACTAGGCGGGTGCGGCCATTCGCCTCCACCCGCGTCCGCAGCGACTCGATGCGACAAGCCATCTCGTCCAGATCCATTGGTTCCCACAGGCGCGCCTTGTCCAGGTCACCCCGAAACACCAGGATCTGGTCCCGGATGCTGCTGGAAAAGGGCGCCGGCTGGCGGAGGGGCAGCCGCACCGCGTCGGTCATTTCCAAGCCCAGGCTCCGCAGTCCCGTCTGGAGCAGATAGCTGGGGGCGGTGGCCAGCCGCACTTGCCGCCAGTCCTGGCTACGGGCCTGACTGGCCAGCGGCGGCCCGTCCGCACCAGCCGCCAGGGTCCAACGATGAGGGGGCCGGGGCACCCTGGCTCCGACTGGGTCGCAGGGTTGGCTCAGCAGGCGCACCGGCAGGCTGCGTTCCACCACCTGGTAGATCAGCACCTGGGGTGGATCGGCCTGGTAACGCGGGTGGGCCAGAATCTGCTCCAGGGTCACCTGCTCGAAATGCAGGCTTAGTTGGGAGCGGGCGCCGCCGCCGGTCAGATGGTATTGCCAGCCCCCCGCCGAATAGGAATCGCCCAGCACCAACAGGTCCACCGGCTGACGATAGTCCGCCAGGGTGCCCAGGGGCGAGGCATAGGCGGGCTGGGGTTGATTCCAGCCGAACTGCCGCTCCGGATAGGCGCCGATGCGGGTCAGATCCCCCTGCACAGGTTGCAAATAGATTCCCAACCCCCAGGACCCCGCCAACAGGCCCGCCACCAGCGCCATCAGGCCCAGGACGTAGCGGCGATGGGGGTCAGAACTGGTAGTAGAGGAATTCACTGTGCCGGTCCATGCGGGTCAAGGCAAAAAATAGCAACCCCGCCACCGCGCCCATCCACCAGAGGTTGGGGCGCCAGCCGAGCCATGGGGAGGGCGTCACCGGCTCCAGGGCCGGCCGGAAGCGGGCCAGCAGTTGCTGGCTATTGGGCGCCAGCCATACCAGCAGGCACAGGCCGCCGATCCACAGCCAACTGGTCCGGTCAAACCCGGCCCAGGACCCGGCTTGGATGCCCCAATCGGTCAAGATCCGGCTCGCCCACGCTGGCAGACGTAGAAACACCCCCTCCGGAATCTGGATGCCATTAGCCCCCGCCATGCCCCCCAGCAGGCGCCAGCTAGTATCCAGATCCGCCGCCCGGAACGGCACCCACGCCACCATCACCGCCAAGAACGTCAGCGCCCGGCCCGCCCAGCGCCCCAGCCGGGAACGGCCGGGCCCCCAGCCCAGCATCCGGCGCAATTCCAGCCAAGCGTGATTGACCATGAGATAGGCACCGTGCAGGGCGCCCCACAGTAGAAAGGTCCAACCGGCACCGTGCCACAGCCCGCCCAGCAGCATGGTGGCCAGCAGATTCAGATAGCGGCGCCTAACCCCCCGGCGATTTCCGCCCAGAGGGAAGTAGAGGTAATCCCGTAGAAACCGGGACAGGGTCATGTGCCAGCGCCGCCAGAAATCAATGATATTCACCGCCTGATAGGGGGAATTGAAATTCAAAGGCAAGCGCACGCCGAACAGCAACGACAACCCCATGGCCATGTCGCAATAGCCGGAAAAATCCAAATAGAGTTGCAGCCCAAACGCCAGTGCCCCGCCCCAAGCGATGAATAGGCTGGGCGTGGCGCCCCCCGCCGCCGCGCTGAATACCTGGGTCGCCAGGGGCGCGATGCCATCCGCCAATACCAGCTTCTTGAATAGGCCGAAGGCGAAATAGGTAAGCCCTAGGGACAGGTTGTCCCACTGGATCCGATAGGTTTCCGGTTGGGCGAACTGGGGCATCATTTCCTTATGGTGCAACACCGGCCCGGCAATCAGGTGGGGGAAATAGGTGACGAACAGACCGTAATGGATAAAGCGGGGCTCCCGCACCTCACCCCGATAGGCGTCCACCAAGAAGGCAATTTGGGTGAAGGTAAAAAAAGAAATCCCCAGGGGCAATAGGACGGGTTCCAACCCCCAACCCAGGTCGAATACGCCATTCAGGCTATCGACAAAAAAGTTGGCGTATTTGTAGTAGCCGAGCAACCCGAGATCGGCGCCAAGCCCCAGCACCAGCACCGCCCGCCGCCCCCCTGGCCCAAACCGTTCACTAGGACGGGATAGAACCCAGCCAAAGGAAAAATTGACCAGGATCGATCCCAGTAACAAACCAACGTAGAGAGGGTTCCACCAACCGTAGAACAACAGGGAGGCGCCAAATAACCAGGCCGCCGCCAGCCGGGGACTCCGGGCCCCCAACCCAAAAAACAGGCCCAAACTGACCGGCAGGAACAGCACCAGGAACTCGAACGAGTTAAACAGCATTCATCCTTCCCCTAGGCCAGGAACGCACCAAGGCGCCCGCGCCGGCCTGCGGAATCAGTCAATGGCTCGCAACTAATGGAAAGCCCTTTGGGCAGTTGACCAGGCGGCACAAACCATGGGGAATCCTGGGTCCTAGGCCAGCCCGGACCGGGAGAATATTAGTTGTTGCCGCAGCAACTTGCGATGAAATCCCTACCCAAACCGCCAATCGAAACGAAGTAAATACCACCGGCACCAGGAAACGTCAAAGCAAGGTCAGCAGGTTGCGCCTTTCGGCACTGGGCCAAGATAGGGACAGGCCCGGACAAGGCGTGAGGAACGTCGATAACTAAAT
>CAZIHO010000027.1:0-32182 GCA_964538875.1 uncultured Chromatiaceae bacterium | reverse complement strand
CATTTGCGCTTTGCGTCTTGAAAAATGGCCTGGATGGCCATTTTTCAAGGTCCCCGCACGTACCGGCCAGCCCCGGCCAACAGGGCGCCATCCATTAGCCATGGGTCGTCCAATAGCCGTCCCGGGCAGCTGCTAAACTAGGCCCCACGGACCCGCGCCCCGGTCCTCGACCCCAAGGAAAGTCCATGCCTAGTTCCCAGTCGTCCCTCGTTTCGCGGCTGCCGCCAGCCGGCCGCCGGCGGCCGAACCGGCCCGCCCCCGTTTGGCACCGGGTCAGCGCCCTTGTTGGCGCCGCCGCCCTAGCGCTGGCAGGCTCCCTTGGCGCGGAACCCGTGGCCACCCCGGCCCAGGCCAGTCCGCAACGGGAGGATGGCCCGCGATCCGCGCCCGCAGCGGGCTTGGAACAATTGGCGGCCCAGGTGCAAACCCAGCGTTTGGTGTTGGCGCTGCAACAACTGGTGCTGATCTCCCGCACCCACCAGCCCTTTGGGCGGGAACTGGAACTGGTCCAGCAGTTGGGCGGCCGCAAGGATCCCCGTCTGGTGCCGTCTCTGGACATCCTGGCCCAGCGGGCCGAAACCGGCGTGGCCACCGCCAGCGAACTGCGAGACAGCTTTGGCCTGATCCTGCTACCCAAGCTCCAGGCGCTGCAAACCAGCGGCGACGGCCCCTGGCTGGACCGTTTCCGGACCTGGCTGAGCAGCGCGATTTCCCCCACGCCCAGCGCGGTGCCCCCGGACGCAGAGGGCGGCGCCCAGCAATTGATCGCCACCGCCATGGACCGGCTGTCCGAGGATGACCTGCGCGCCGCCATGGAGGTGGTCGGCCGGTTGACCGGCGCCCCGGCCAGTTTGACCTCCCGTTGGCTGACCGAAGCCAAGGGGCGGGTGGCAGTGGATGGTGCCAGTGAAAGCATTGCTACCCATATCCTGGAATTGCTGCGCCTTTGAACCTGAATGAAGGCGCGGGCGAAGCAGGGTATTCCAAGTCGTCGAGATCCCAACAGCACTGGGTCCCCAGCGAAATTCGCCGCTCATGATGAGAATGAACTACCCGCTGGATCAGGGGTCCTGGGGAGGGCGTCCCGCCCGGCGGAATGATGGGTTAGCCAGTTTCCTTAACTATTCGCGCCGATCAACTACTCTTTAGTGATTAGCGGGCCGGCCACCTGCGCTGGATTGGTCCGGCGCTACTGCCCATCCCGGCGGCATCAATAGGTTAGCCTAACCTTGATAACCATTCTCCTTTAGAGATGGGGTTCTGGGTGCCTATTCAATGCCACCGGGCACCCATCGGCAGGCTGATGGAGTCCCCTTGATTCGTTGTTCGTTTTATTGACCGTCCGGAGACTAGACCCAATGAAGATTTTATCCTCCCTGTCCGCTCTGACCCTGGTGCTGGCTTGTTCCAGCGGCTCCGCCATTGCCGCTGACGTGGTGCCGCCGGAAGTGATGAAGGCCATCGACGCCGTCAATCAGGCCGCCCAAGACACTGGCAAGGTGGTGAGCGCCACCGCTGAAAAGGCCAGCAACGCCATCGAATCCGCCGGCAACAAGGTGGCGGACGCAGTGGATTCCGTTAAATCCGGCTCCAATGTTTCCTGGGTGGACGATCATGTGTTGGCGGTGGGGCTTGGCGCCATCGGCGGCGTGATCGTGTTCAATCTGGCCACCGGCGGCATGGCGGCGGTACCCATGTTGGCTTCCGCCACCGGGGGAACCGTGGTGGAGAGCACCGTGGCGGTGAGCCGGGTCTATGCGGTGAGCAGCGCGGTGGTCGGCGGCTTGGTGGGTGACTACAGCTATCGCCGCATGCATTCCGGCGGCGTGGCCGCCATTCCCGGCAACGTGATCCAGCGCATCACGCCCGGATCCTGATAGCTAGCGACTGGGGGCGTCACGCCCCCGGTCGGTTCCCGGGCCGGGGCAATCCCGGCCAGCCGCTAGTACACCGCCACGGTAATGGACGCGTGGATGATGAGGGTGGCGCTGACGCCCAGTACGATGGAACGGGCAATGGCGTAATGCACCGAAATGACCGAATCCTTCCGGGATAGTCCCGCCTGAATCGCCAGCCAAGCGCCGCAGCCGGTACTCAGCAGCACTTTAAGGATCACCCAGCCCAGGTTGCGCGCCCAGGCCCCTGGGTTGACCAACAGATGCCGAAAGAAATTCTCCTGCCATAACTCAAAAGGCAGATCGGGGAAGATCAATTGCCAGGCATGAAAGGCGGCCCAGCCCGCCATCGCCAGGGACGCGGCCACCAGCACTAGGCCTCCGAGCAGGGTATTCAAAAGAATCGCAGCGGTCAGATAGGCGCGGCCCGGAATGCGCAAGTTACGCATGGCCAGAAATTGGGCAGACAGTACCCGGTTGCCCAGATCGGCGGTAATGATGGCGTTGTTGCGGGCCACCATGAGGATGCAGCCGATCAGGGGCACCGCGATGTTGGATTGCACGAATCCGATCCCGGCCAGGGATTCATCATGGACAAAGGAGCGGATCAAATCCCCCAGCAGTTCATAGTTGAAGCCAAACCAGAGGGTGACGAAACCCACGATGGCCGCTCCCGAGAAGATGTATAGCAGCATCAGGGGCGACGCCCAGAGGATCCAGAAATACTCGTGCAAATAGCGCAGGAACCAATGCCGGGGGGCATGGGCCAGCAGTTGGCCACGCCAGTCCTCCGCCGCCGGGCGCTGTCCGGCGCCCGCCACCCCGGCTAGGGGTTCGTCCTCGCCGCCACCCAGTTCCAGCAGCGCCAACTCCACCGCGGCATGGTCCACCGGCAAGCGGCGCAGGGTGCGGGTGCGGGTGTCCAGCAGATACACCACGTCCACCAGGGGTAACAGACTGTCCACATGATGGGCGACGATCAGCACCGGCCGGCCCATGCGCCGGCACAGGTCCCGGATCAATTCCCCCAGCCGCTGCGCCGAATAGGGGTCCAGGCCGGAATTGGGCTCGTCGAACATCAGCAAGGGCCGGTTGGCGAGCAGGGTGCGGGCGATGGCGATGCGCTGCCGCTGGCCGCCACTGGACGCCGCCGTGCTCTGGTGGGGATCTATGTCATTGAGCAGGCCCACCACGTGCTCGATCAGGGTCGGATCCCGTTGATGCGCGTGATCCAGAGCGATGTTCAGGTTCGCCAGCACGCTCAGGTCGTCGAATAGAGCGTAGTTCTGGAACACCAGACCGCCGATGTCGCAGCGATCCCGGGCCAAGTCATAAATTTTGTCCCCGTGGCGCAGGCGACCCCGCGCCGCCCAAGCGCCACCGTCCAGCGCTAACAGGCCGCTGAGCAACTTGATGACACTGGACTTGCCGCTACCGCTGGGCCCCACCAACAGGGTCACCTGGGAGCCCCCCAGGGTGAAGCTGGAGTTTTCCAGCAAGCATTTCCCAGCCGGCGTGGTCAGGCTCAGCCCTTCGACGATGAACTCTTCCAGATCACTCACGGGTGCACTCTTCCCAACATCGGTTCCGGCGGCAGTTGGCCGTCCAATTCCCGCTCCTGCCCTGCGGTCAACAACAGCACCAGGAAGCGGGACTGGTTACGCAACTGGGCATGGAGCACATAGGTGGTCAGGGGATTATGTTCCCGGTCCCGGTCCCGGCGCAGCCGCATCATGCCTTCCGGCAGCGCGACCAGCAGGCGCTGCAGGTCGGCGACGATGGGCCGAAAATTCAACAGGGCGCGGTCCCTCGCCAGGTTGGCCGCCACCTGCTCGGAGCGCCGGTCCTTGAGGACGAAGCGCACCGTTTCGTTGGCCAGCAGGGTGCCGATGGCCAACACCTGGGGATCGGACAGCACCGGTAACAGGTGGCGCTCCAACTGCTTTTGAACCTGGGGATCAGCGATGATGTCCGCCCACACCTGGGACACCGCCCGGCGCTGGTCTGGGTCGTTGCCACCCACCAGCAGCCCTGCCGCACCCCGCAGACTGAGCCACCAATTCTTGCGCGCATGCTCGGCCACCACCGGCACCAGATCCTGGACCAGTTGTTCCAGGGGACCCCGCTCGATGCTGTCGAAGGCGCCCTCCAAGGCCTGGCGGGTGGCGGGTGAATTCCAGGCCTGGCGCACCGAGGTCCGCAGGATGTCCTCGATGACCGGCAAATAGTCTTCGATGAAAAAGGGCGCCTTGACCAGATTGCCGGCCGCCGCGCGCAGGTTTTCTACCGCCGAACTGCCCATGGCCTGCAATCGCACCCGCTCGTCCGCCGGCACCAAACCCCAGGTGACCCGCAAATCAGCGGGCAACAAATGGGGACGAAGATCCCGCACGGCAGCCCGGCAGGAGTCGGTTTGGTAGGCGTTCAGGGCCAACACCCCGTCCCCGCTGAGGCGGGCGCGTCCGCACTGGCGGGGAAAATAATCCGCCTCCAGGGCAAACAGGGGCCCGTCGCCGGGGGGTACGCCGGCGTTGCCGGGAATTTGGTATTCCAAATCCGCCCGGCTGACCCAAAAGCGCGGCAGGATCACCAGGGTAGCGGCTAGCACCAGGACCAGCAGCAGGGCACTCCCCAAGGCATTCAACCCGTTTCCCCGGCCCCCGGGAACCTTTATCGCCAGCTCCATGCACCCTCGTCGCGCGCCGCCAGGTTGACTTTGATCCGCTCAAGTTCGCCGTCGATGAAGTCCCGGTAAGCGAGACCCAGGTCCCGGCGCACTTGACGGCGAAACCGCTCCAGGGCGTCCTGAGCTAGGGTGGCGAACGCCCGCCGCGCCTCGGAATCCCCCAGCCGCTGGTAAAGCTCGCCGAGCAGGGGAGCAGACGCGGACAGATAGCCCGCTCCTGCCGCCAAGGACTGGGACCAGTCCGGAGACAGGCCCCAGCCGCCCAGGGATGCCTGGACGGTCCCGGCCCGCTGGCTGACCCGGACCGCCGCTTCCGCCAGGGGCCGCAGGTGGGGTCCGATCCGGGGGCGCAGGAACGGGGCCAATGCCTCCGCGTCCTGGACGAAGGTATCCGCCAGATGGCCCCCCTCGGCGCGGCGCAATCCCGTGCAGAGGGACATGAAATTGACCGAACTCCATTGCCAGCCGGGCTGGGGATGCCATTGGCCGTCCTGGTCCAGGATCGCCACGCCTCCGGATGACGCCAGTACGAATTCCCGGAACGCCCGGTCGTAAAGGTCGCAGTCGTCAATCAGGTCCTGGCGCAACAGCAGGTAAATCCGGGTGGCAGCGCTCCGCAAGGGTTTCAGGGTGGGACCGGCGGTCAGGAGGTCGCGGCGCAAGGCCTGTTCCAGATGCTCCGCCAGGCGCGCCTGGATGCTGTCCAGGCTGGCGCCGGGGGTCCCGGCCTCCTGGAGCGCCACCCGTAACAAGTCCCGGTTGCCGCCGACGCCAAAGGACTGGTCCAGAAAGGCGTCCAACCGGCGCGGGAGGGCTGCCAGCAAGGGGTCCGCCTCGGTGGTCAGATAACTGTCGGCGATGCCCGCCAAACGCTCGCCATCCCGGACCAGGGTCTTGGCCAAGGCAGCCTTGAGTTTGGCATAGGCAGCCGGGTCGATTTCCAGACGCAACAGGCGCCCATCGCTGGCATACCACACCAGCCAGGTGCTGGCCTTGGGCGTGCTCGCGCCAGCCGGGAACGCCGGACGCTGGTCCCAAAACCGGGCTCCCAGCCAACCGGCGCCTAGCACCAATAGGCTCAGCAGGACCAACAAGATGCCCCTCACCGGTGGACCTGTTCGTTCATGGCATGCTCGATCCGTTCCTTGATGCGGAACAGGGGGCGGTTATCAAACAGACTCATGAGAATCGCATTTTCCGCCATCATGTCCTCGAAATCATTGCCGGTCAGATCCGGCGAGCCTGGATAAGAAAACCGCATATAACGAAAAAACAGCGCCGGCTTGTCCATTTCCACCGCCGCGATATCACTGACCCTGATGGTCCGCTCCACGAAGCCCCCTTCGATGCCGAACAGGGCCAGAAAGAAGCCAAAGACGCCGCCCTTGGTCAGGCGCAGACAATTGCCTTCCAGTTCCAGCCGGCCGCCGGTGCCGTGGGCCACCAACCGGCCCTCGGCGGTTTCGGCAACCGGGGGTTCGCTCCAGGTGCGGAGGTGGGCCCGGATCTCGGCCAGCCAATGGGGCCAATGGACCCGGCTGGCCAGGCCCAACAGCCAGTCCCTGCCCCGGAATTTCCGCCACCGGCCGCTCAGGGACAGGGGCGGCACCCAATTCCCCATCAAATCCTTCAGCTTGCCCATGGCGGCCTTGAACTCCCGGTGCGCTTGCCTCTTATGCCAAATCGACCGCCGAGGGCCGAGCTTTAGCGCGCGGCGCCAGTATCGACCAGGGGCGTGCTGTCGCCGGCCAGGCTGCGCCGATACCAGTAGTCCGCCACCAGGGCTCCCACCGCCGCGCTGGCCAGGACTCCACAGGAGGCCAGGTTGAGCAAGATCGCGCCGCCGAGGGCGCCACCGCTGACGGCTAGCAACCGGGGATCGACACTGATGCTCTGGTGGCTGGACGGGACCGGGGTGGACGCCGGACCGGCGGCTTCCCCGGCGAGCCCCGGAGCCGCGCCACCGGCAAGCCATAGCAGGCTGGATAGGACGAGCAGTTTGGCGTTCATAATAATTATTCCTAGTTAGCCGTGAAAACCCGCCCAGCCGATCCAGGGCGACGCCCGCCGACCGGCATGGGGACTGGGGAAGTATGGCCCAAATTCGGGACGGCGAACGGCCCTCCCCCCTGCACCGCCCCGGATCCTGGATTGGCAGGGGCAGCGGTTGGGTCTATTCTCGACCCGGTTCTTTGCCCGTGGGTTTCAGCAACGAGCGCAAATCCGCGAACGGGTTATGACTGGTGACCCGCTCCCCGCCACCACCGCCGCCGCCCAGACCCCGGGCAAATTCCTCAAACTTCTGGTGCTCGTTGTCGTGGCAATAGAGGCACAGGTTTTCCCAGTTGCTGCCGTCGGGCGGATTGTTGTCGTGGTTGTGATCCTTGTGATGCACCGTGAGTTCGTGCAAGTTTTCCCGGCTGAACTCCCGGCCACAGCGGGCGCACACCCAAGGATAGAGACGCAGGGATTGTTCCCGGTAGCCACTCAGGCGGGTATCCCGCTCCTGGCGGGCTTTGGCGACCACGGCGTCCAGGCGAGCGCTGTCCGGGGCGCCGCCAGCTGGGCGGGCCGGCCGTTTGGGGGGCATGGCCATATCAATGGTTCTCCTATGGATGGGGTCTGGATGATGGCTCTGGGCCTGCTATGTTGCGGCAAACCGGCCTGCGCGCAAGCGGGCGGAAACGCCGCGCCGTGCCATAATCAAGGCGCAAGCGGTCGGGCACTGCGGCCCGGCCAGGCCGTCTGGAGAGAGTAGCCATGTTGTCATCAAAGCGCGCACGAATTGGACTTTTTATTAGCCTGATGGCCCTGGCGCCCGCCTTGGCGGCCAAGGGGGATGTCTATCAATGGTCCACCATCCAGGCCCTCATGGAGGGAATCTACGAGGGTCCCACCAGCCTGGGGGAGGTGAAACAGCACGGTGACATGGGCATCGGCACCTTCAATCAACTGGATGGGGAACTGGTTATGGATCAGGGGGTGGTGTACCAGGTGCTGCACACCGGCGAGGTCCGCCAGCCGCCGGATTCCCTGCATACACCCTTCGCGGTGGCCCACCACTTCACTCCGGACCTCCAGTTTGACGTCCAGGAGCCGATCCAATCCATGGAAGCCCTCAAGCAATGGCTGGACGCCCGCCTGCCGTCCTTGAACAGTCCCTACGGGGTGCGCATCCGGGGTCAGTTCGCCTACGTCAAGACCCGCAGTGTCCCGGCCGCCGAGCGCCCCTATCCGCCCCTGGTAGAAATGGCCAAGCGGCAAAATCTGTTCGAGCGGGACAACCTGACCGGCGTGCTGGTGGGCTATCGGCTACCCAACTACCTGGGCCAGGTCAACGTACCCGGCTATCACCTGCACTTTTTATCCGACGACCATCAGTTTGGCGGCCACTTACTGGAGTTGCGCTTCCAGGGCCTAACCGTGGAAGTGGACCGGCTCACCAGTCTGCACCTGGAACTGCCCGACAACCGGGATTTTCTCGGCGCCGACTTCAACCGCTTTTCCGCCCCGGACCTGCACCGGGTGGAGTCCAACCCCGGCGCCGTGGGCGGCGCTCCCGGTTACTGAAGGCTGTCGGAATCCCGGTCGAGGTCCAGGGCGTCCTTAGCCTGTTGCTGCTCCCAATGCTTGAAGGTACGCCGCACATGGGTCACGTCGGCACAGCGCAACAGGCGCGCCGCCAACACCTTGGCGGACTCCAGGTCCAGTTGCTCCAGGGTGTCCTGCACCATGGGCAGGTAACGGGGATCCACGCTGAAGCGGCGTAAGCCGATGCCCAGGAAGAACGCCAGAAATTTGGGCTCGTGGGCCATCTCACCGCATACGGAAACTTCCTTGCCGTAGCGCTTGCCGGTCACCGCAACCCGGTGGATGGCCCGCAACACCGCCGGATGGTCCGGCTGGTAGTAATCTGCCACTTCCCGGTTACCCCGGTCCACGCCCAGCAGATACTGCACCAGATCATTGGTGCCGATGCTGAAGAAGTCCGCCTCCCTGGCCAGTTCCCCCATCATGGCCACCGCGCTGGGCAGTTCGATCATGATGCCGATGTCCGGCGAACTGTGGTGGGGCAGGCCGTCCCGTTGTAAGGAACTGAGCGCCGCCGATACCGCCGTCTTGGCGCGCTGCAATTCCTCCACGCCGCCCACCATGGGAAACATGATGCGTAGCGACGGGGCACCGGACGCGCCCCGCAGAATGGCCCGCAACTGTTCGTGGAACAGTTCTGGATAGTGCAACAGCAGGCGTACCGAGCGCAGCCCCAGTTGGGGATTGTCCTCCCGCTCCTTGAGGGGATGACGCACTTCTTTGTCGCCGCCCAGGTCCAGGGTCCGCACCGTCACCGGCCGGCCTTCCATCTCCTTGAACAGGCGTTTGAAAATGACCACCTGTTCCTCTTCGGCCGGAAATGCCGCCCGCATCAAAATAGGAAACTCGCTGCGGTACAGGCCGACGCCCTCGGCATGGTGGGCGCGGGCCAGGCTCAATTCCATCAGCAGGTTGATATTGGCGAACAGATAGACCCGCACCCCGTCCCGGGTCCAGGTTTCCGGCTTGACCCCGGCCACCTGGCGCTTGGCCGCCTCCTGGTGGGCCTTGAAGCGCTTAATCACCGGCTCCGGCGGGTCCACGTACAGGGCGCCATTTTCCGCGTCCAGCAGCACCCGGGTATCGTCCACCAACCGCTTGACCGCCGGGTGATCCACGATCAGGGTGGGAATGCCCAGACTACGCAGCAGCAGCACCACGTGGCTGGTGTCGCCACCCTGGGCCAGCACCACGCCCCGCACCCCCTGGGCGTAGAGTTCCACCACGTCGGACGGATAGAGATCGCTGGCCACCGCCACGTGGGCGCCCTGCACGCCCCGGCGCGGGTCCTTGGGGGTCACCAGATGGTGCAACAGGCGGCCGCCGATGTCGGCGATGTCCACCGACTTATCTTGAATATAGGGGTCCGGATGGGCGGCAAACCGCTCCAGCCATTCCTGGGTGACATTTTGGATCGCCACCGGGGCATTCTCGCCCTCGCTGACCCGGCGCCGGATTTGGCCACCGTACTGAGGGTCCATCAGCATCATCTGGTAGGCGGTGAACAAAAAGGCCGCCACTTCCGGGATCTTATTGGCCAGCAACTGCTCCAGCTTGGTCAGTGCCCGCTGGGTGCGCTCCAGAGCCTGGTCCAGTTCCGCGATGCCGTAGGTTTCGGTGAAGGGCCCCTGTTGCAGGCGCCGCCCGGCGTCCAGATCGTCCATGCGCACCACCCGCGCCTGGGCGTAGCCCCGGGACAGCACCCGGCCGGGAATCATGGCCGGGATCGGCTCCTCGGCGGCAACCACCCGCCGCATGCGCCGGGAGTTGGCCACCGTGGTGGACAATTGGCTAGCCAGGGCCTCCATGGCCAACATATCCCGGTGGCCGAAATAGTCCGCCTCCCGGCGCTGGGCGACCAACACGCCGAGTCGCTCGCCCCCTCGGTGCAAGGGCACCGCCATGAAGGACTCGTGGGGATCGTCGTCCAAGCCGGGGACCGGCTTCCATAGGGGATTTTGACTGGCGGCCCGCTCGCAGATGGGCTCCAGAGTACGCATCACCTGACCCACCAGGCCCTCCCCCAGCCGCAACCGGACCCGGCCCACCGCGTCGGCGGGCAGTCCCCGGGTAGCCCGCAGCACCAGTGCGTTGTCCTTCCGGCTGTAGAGATACAGGGACGCCACGTCGGCGCGAATGTGGCGACGCACCAATTCCACGATTTGCTGGAGAAAGGCTTCCGGATCCTCGTCCCCGGCCAAAGCCAGGACCTCGCTCGCCTCCCGCAGAAATACCAGGTGATCCCGCTCCATGTCCTGCTCCTCTGTCGAACCGTCGCGCACACCGGCTGGGCACGCTCCCGGGCTGATGTTAGCCGAACCTGGGCCGCCTAGGCGCTCCGCCGGTGGCTGGAGCGGGCAGCAGGGCAGAGAGCAGAATCGCCACGCCGGCCAGGCCCGCCGCCAGAAGAAAACCGTTAGCGAATCCGCCGCCCTGCTCCGCCAGCGCCCCCACCAGGGCCGGGCCGGTGATCTGTCCGACGCCAAAAAACAGGGTAATGGTGCCAAAGGCGCCGGCCGCCCGTTGGGGTCCCATGTGATCCCCCACGGCGGCGGCCATGATGGAGGGAATGCTCCAGGCACACACACCGAATAACAGCACGGACAGATACAGGGAGGTCTCTGGCAACTTGAGACCCACCAGGGCATAGGCCAGACCCTGGAGCCCGAACACCAGCATCAAACCCGCGCGCCGGCCCAGATGATCGGACAGGGTGCCGAACAGGGGACCGGACACCAGGCTCAGGAAACCGATCCAAAACCAGAAATCGCCGGCCGCCGCCTCGGATAAACCCCGCTCCTGGACCAGGGAGGTGACAAAGAAAGTGGCATAGATGACATAGGTAAAGCCGAACAGGAAGTAGATCGCGCCCAGATGCGCCAGGATATTGCGGGCGTCCGGCCGGGCCGGTTCCGGCAGGTGGGCCGGCGGCGCGCCAGGCGTCTTGCCCACCGGTTCTAGACCTAGCTCGGCGGGACAGTCCCGCAGCAGGGCATAGCTCACCAGGGCGATGACCAGACTCAGGGAGCCCAGCAACAGCCAGGCCAGGCGCCAGCCCCCGGCGCCGTAACTGGCATTGAGGTAGGGGATCAGGCTGCCGCTGCCCATGATGGCGAAGCCGCTACCGATGACGATGATGCCCGCCGCCCGGCCCCGGTGGGACGGGCGAAACCAGTGGGCCGCCAACCCCATGACGGGGACGTTGGCGGCACCGCTGCCGATGCCGGTCAGGACGTAGGCCAGCAACACGGCAACAAAACCCTGGGCCTGGGACACCAGCAGCATGGACCCGCCCACTGCCAGCAGTCCGGCGCTGATCAGGCGCCGGGAGCCCCAGCGGCGCACCGCTTGGCCGCTGACCAGCACCGCCGCCAGATAGCCCACGAAGTTGGCGGTGCTGATGTAGCCCATCTCGGCGTAATCCAAGTCCAACCCCAGGCCCATGGACGGCAGCAGCATCCCCAGGGCAAAGCGTCCCAGACCTAGGGCCGCCAATACCGCGAGCATACCGGCCAGGGCGATCACCCAGGCATAATGAATCCGGAGAATCCCCAAGGGGGGCGTGGGAAGGGCCATGCACAGCCTTTGCCGGGCGCCGCCGGGATGGAGGGAAAATGGCGCCGGAACTGGGGCCGAAGGATACGCGGGATATGAGTGGAAGGCTAATCCGCCCCAACCGCCGGGCAGCCGGCGGGCGGGGACACCCGGTGCCACCAAGCCCCCGACTCCACAGCCGGGGGCCCCTTAGGGCGCCGAGGGTTATAAACCCCCAGGATGTATTGGCCGACCAACTGCAGCCGGTCCGCCCAGAGAACTCCATTGCTCAGCCGCTCCGGGATCTTGCGCGGCTCCTTGGACACCCGGGGCCGCCGCACCACATGGTGGGGGTGATAGACCCGCATGGGATAGCCATAGGGCATGGGCGCCCGCTTGCCGACGGCGGATTTGGCGATCTTGGCCAGGGTCAGTTCCGCCTGAAATTCGGCGACGTGTTTCCCCACCATTTCGTCAAGTCTGACTTCATACGACATTCCGCTACCCTTGCTCCATTGTCGGCCGCTCCCCGGTTAAGTATGGCTAGCTTAGCGGTCGGCCGCCCCGTTTCTAGAGAAGAAATCGCTCGGTTTACCGAACGCCCGTCAATTGCGGGGCGCGGAAACCTCGGCTCCAGCGCCCGGCCTAGGGGGATTGATCCGTTCCGGGACCGGCCCGGCTAATCATATTGCCGGTCTTTCCACTGACGCAGGGCTTGAAACACCTGGGCCCGATCCGGCAACGCCCGGCCGGCGTACTGCTCGGCGGCGGCGATCACCTGGGGCTCCTGGGTTCGCAAGAACGGATTGGTGGCCAGTTCCTCGGCCAGCACCGAAGGCACCGTGGGTTCCCCGAGCGCGCGCCGTTGCCGCTCCCGCTCTTCCCGTTTGACGATTTCCTGGTTGTCTGGTTCCACCCAGCGGGCAAACCCCAGGTTGGCCAGGGTGTATTCGTGGGCACAGTACAGCCAGGTTGCCGGCGGCAGGGCGGCGATCCGCTCCAGGGACGCGGATAATTGGGGAAAGGTGCCGTCGAACACCCGCCCGCACCCGGCCGCAAACAGGGTATCGCCGCAGAACAGCACCCCGCTCCCCAGGTAGCCCACGTGGGTCGAGGTATGGCCAGGCAGGTCCAGCACCTGTAAACGGCCCAAATCCCCCAGATCCAGGGGGTCACCGTCTCGAACTTCCTGGGTGATGCCGGCGATACGGGGGTCCGGTGGTCCATAGACCCGGACATCGGGAAATTCGACCTGGAGGTCGGTGACGCCGCCGACGTGGTCCCAATGGTGGTGAGTAATCAGGATGCTGGACAGGGTCAAGCCTTCCTTGGCCAGGTATTCCAGCACCGGTTCGGGATCGCCTGGGTCCACCAGGGTTACATCGGACCAGTCCGGGTGGCGCAACACCCAGATGTAATTGTCGTCGAAGGCGGGTATCGGTCGAATCTTGCGGATCATGGCCAGTTGCTCCCAAAAACCGGACCCAGGTTCCCCACTCAGGGCGCCGGGTCCAAGCGCGCCAGGGCGGAACGGATGCGGGCCAGTATGCCGGCTCGATCCAGGCCACAGTCCGCGAGTTGTTCCTCCGGCCGCGCCTGGCCGATGAAACGATCCGGGTAACCCAGATGCAGCAAGGGCCGGACCAATCCTTCGGCCGCCAGGAGTTCTCCCACGCCGGAACCGGCGCCCCCAGCCAGGGCGCCTTCTTCCAGGGTCACCAACAGGCGATGGTGCTGGGCCAGATCCAGGATCAGTTCCCGGTCCAGGGGCTTGACGAAGCGCATGTTGGCCACCGTGGCGTCCAGCTCCTCGGCCACCGCCAGTGCCGTTTCCAGCAGTCCGCCGAACACCAGCAACGCCAACTCCCGACCCTGGCGGCGCAGTTCGCCCCGCCCCAGGGGCAGGCTGTCCAGACCGGGCGTGGGCGCGGCCCCGGGACCACTGCCCCGGGGATAGCGCACCAGCGCTGGACCTGGATATTCCCAGGCGGCTTGCAACAGTCGCCGACATTCTGCCTCGTCCGCCGGCGCCGCGATCACCAGGTTGGGGATCGGCCGGCAGAAGCAGAGGTCGAAGTTGCCGGCGTGGGTGGGACCATCGGCGCCCACGTTGCCGGCCCGGTCCACGGCGAAGGTCACGTCCAGGTTTTGCAATGCCACATCATGCACCAGTTGATCGTAGGCCCGTTGCAGGAAGGTGGAATAAATGGCCACCACCGGCTTGAGGCCCTCGCAGGCCATGCCCGCCGCCAGGGTAACCGAGTGTTGTTCGGCGATACCCACGTCGAAATAACGCTCCGGGTAGCGGCGGGCAAATTCCACCAGGCCGGAGCCCTCGCACATGGCGGGGGTAATGGCGACCAGGCGCGGATCCTGCTCCGCAGCATCGCACAACCAACGGCCGAAAATCTGAGTATAGGTCGGCTTACCGGCGGACTTGTCCAGCTTGCCGGTGGCCAGGTCGAAGGGCGTTACACCATGGTAAGTCACCGGCTGACCCTCAGCGGGCCGGTAGCCCCGGCCCTTGCGGGTCACCACATGCAGCAGGCAGGGCCCGCGCATGGCGCGCATGTTGCGCAGGGTGGGAATCAGCACCTCGAAATCATGGCCGTCGATGGGACCGATATAGTTGAAACCCAGTTCCTCGAACAGGGTGCTGGGCATCAACATGCCCTTCATGTGTTCTTCCCAGCGGCCCACCAGTTCCCTCAGGGGCGGTATGGCCATGAGGGCGCTCTTGCCCCCCTCGCGCACGTGCCGGTACAGACTGCCGGACAGGATGCGGGCCAGGTGGCTGTTGATGGCGCCCACCGGCGCCGAGATGGACATGTCGTTGTCGTTCAGGATCACCAACAGGTCCGTGTCCAGGGCGCCACCGTGATTGAGGGCCTCGAACGCCATGCCAGCTCCCAGGGCACCGTCACCGATCACCGCCAGCACCTTATTGTGGCGCCCCTGGCGACGGGCGGCGATGGCCATGCCCAGGGCGGCGCTGATGGAGGTGCTGGAATGGCCCACCCCAAAGGTGTCGTAGGGGCTTTCGTCCCGGCGCGGGAAGCCGGCGATGCCGTCCTTTTGGCGCAAGCTGGCCATGCGGTCCCGGCGCCCGGTAAGTATCTTGTGGGGATAGGCCTGATGACCCACGTCCCACACCAGCAAATCCCGGGGAGTGTCGAACACATAATGGAGGGCGATGGTCAATTCCACCACGCCCAGCCCGGCGGCCAGGTGCCCGCCGGTTCGGGACAGGGTTTCCAGCAGGAAGGCCCGCACCTCCCTGGCCAGGCGATCCAGACTGGTGGGGTCCAGACGGCGCAGGTCTTGGGGGGAATCGATCCGGAACAGCAGGGGATAACGATCTTCGGCGGGGCCTTGGCCGAGATAAAGGGATTCTGGCATGTGGGAAGATCCGCAACCTAATGGCAAAACAGAACTGCTATAGTACCCGAGGACCGATGCTGCACCGCAGCAATCGAATCCAACCTAACTGCGTGATGGACGGGGACGCCTCGGCTAGGATCCCAGGCAGCCACGCACCTGGCTCCTGGACCGGGGCCGGTGGTACCGGCTTCGGCGTGCCCCGAACAGGCAAGGAAGGCAGATTCGGGCCAGATCAATGGTTTGACATTACCTTAAACGGGAATTCCCATGGGCGACAAGACTGGTGCACCCCGCAGACCCGTGCTGCTGATTATCCTGGACGGCTTCGGCGCCAATCCGAGCAAGATCAATAACGGCATCGCAGAAGCCGATACCCCCCGCTTCGACCACTACTTCGCCACCAATCCCCACACCCTGGTGGAGGCATCCGGCCGTGCGGCTGGTCTACCCACCGGCCAGATGGGCAACTCGGAGGTGGGTCACATCACCCTAGGCTGCGGCGCCATCATCCGCCAGGACCTGGTGAAGATCGACGACGCGATCCGGGACGGCAGCCTATACCGCAACCCGGCCCTCTGTCAGGCCCTGGAACGGGCCCGGGACCAGGGCGGCGCTGTGCACTTAACCGGCTTGGTGTCCGACGGTGGCGTGCACAGTCACGTCAATCATTTGGTGGCCTTGGTAGGCATGTGCGGGCGCCAGGGAGTAGAACCGCTGGTGCACCTGATTACCGACGGCCGCGATACCCCGCCCCGCTCCGCCCGGGATTGGCTACCGGAACTGGAACAAGCTCTGGCCGCTGCCAAGGGCCGCATCCTGAGCGTCTCTGGCCGCTATTACGCCATGGACCGGGACCACCGCTGGGAACGCATTGAACTGGCCTGGCGCGCCTTAGTGCAGGGCCGGGGCCAATCCGCCGCCAGCGCCCAGGACGCCATCGAACAGGCTTATACCCGGGGTGAAGACGATGAATTCATCCTGCCCACCCTGATCGGGACCCACCGGCCGATCCGCCCCCAGGACCAGGTGATTTTCTTCAATTTCCGCAAGGACCGGCCCAAGCAGATGATTAGCGCCCTCATCCAGGACGACTTCCAGCCGTTCGACCGGGGGGCAGAGTTCGGGCCGATTCGGCCCACCTGCATGACCTGCTATGACGAGAGTTTCGGTCTCCCCTACGCCTTCGAGCGGGAGGAACCAGATATCACCCTGGGCCAGTACCTGGCGGACCGGGGGTTAAAGCAGTTCCGCTGCGCCGAAACCGAGAAATTTGCCCACGTCACCTATTTCTTCAACGGCGGCCGCGCCGACCCCTATCCGGGCGAGGATCGGCAAATCGTCCCCTCCCCCAAGGTGGCCACCTACGACCTCCAGCCGGAAATGAGCGCCGCCGAGGTGGCGGATCAGGTCATCCAGGCCATCGGCACCGGCCAATACGCCTTCATCCTGGTCAACTTCGCCAACGGCGACATGGTGGGCCATACGGCGGTGCGGGAGGCGGTCATCAAGGCGGTGGAAACCCTGGATCGCGAAGTGAGCCGGGTGCTGGACGCGGCGGTGGCGGCGGGCTATTCGGTGGTGCTGACCGCCGACCACGGCAACTGCGACGAACTGGTGGACTCGGTCACCGGCACGCCCCACACCCAGCACACGGTCTATCCGGTGCCCTGTCTGGTGCTGGACGAGCGGCCCTGGCGGCTGGCCACCGGCGGCGGTATCAAGAACATCGCCCCCACGGTGCTGCAACTCATGGGCTTGCCCCAGCCGGAGCAAATGCCCAGCGAATCCCTGCTCCTCAGCTCCCTGAAAATGAGCGAATACTGAGGCCCCCGGCTGCCGCCTCCTCACCAGCGGGGCGGCGGCTGGCGGATCTGGCCCAGGCTGAATTCCGGATAGCCGACATCGCCGGGACCGCTCAATTGCAGGGTGACGTAAAAGCGGTCTTCCTGGTAATAGAGGGTCTTGGAACGCTGAGCGCCCAGATCGTGGCGACATTCACGGGCCCGGTTGCCCAGATGCACCCGCACCTGACAGCGGTGAATGGCGGATACCGCCCGCCAGGCGGCGGCCGGATCCCCCCGGTCCTGGATTAGCACATTGGCGGTCCATAAGGCGCCACCGGGCGCGGATCGATAGAGATTCTGGCCGAAATAGCCTTCCCGGTATTGGGGTTCGGAGCGATAGGTCTGGGTTTGCCGGCCTATGGGCAACGTCAGTTCCTCGGCCCAGCCTTGGGGCGGCCAGGGGTTAGGCAACTTGGCGATGAGTTCCCCTGGAATGCCAGAGCCGGCCAGCGCCCAGGGCGTGGCCAACCCCAGCAGCAAGGCGCCAATGGCGCGCCGGCGCTTGGGCGGGACGGATACCCCAGCAGGCTTTACGGTCATGGGCGGAGATTCCAAATCGGGCCAGGGACCTGCCGGTTGAACGGCACCGGTGGTGCCACGCCACTATAGCAACGACCGCATCAGCTTGCTATCGGTCCGGTCCATCAGGGAGAGGAATCCTGCAACTCGTCCCACAGGGAGGCGAATTGCAGCGTGACCTTGTGGCTTGGAAACAGATAGGCCATGGGCTGGGAACGGCTATGGGACTCCCGGATCTTCACTGAGGTGGAAATATGGGTCTTGAGCATGGGCAAACCCTCCGCCTCCAACTCACCCACCAACTGGCGGGGCAAGTTGGCCTGGGGCTGGAATTGGTTGACCACGATGCCCTCCACCCGCAGGTCCGGGTTGAGGTCGTCCCGAATGTCGCCCAAGTCCTCCAGTAGTTGATAGAGGGCCCGGCGGGAAAAATCGTCGCAGTCGAAGGGAATCAAGCACCCCCTGGCGGCGATCAGCGCCGAACGGGTGTAAAAATTCATGGCGGGCGGCGTGTCCAGGATGATTTCCTGGTAATGGCTCAACTGATCCAGGGCGTCCCGCAGCTTGAAGATTTTATAGCGGGCACCCAGCTTGTCGTGCAAGTTGTCTAGGTCCCGATGGGCCGGCAGCAGATCCAGATTGGCGAACGGGGTGGGCCGGGCCAGATCGCGCACCGCCTCCCGGTCCAGCCTAAAACTCAACACATCATTGAAAAAGTCCGCCAGATTGGGCCGCGCACCGTCCGCCGCCGCGCCCAACAGGTAACGGGTCGAGTTGGCCTGGCTATCCAGATCCACTAGGAGGGTGCGCCGGCCCCGGCTGGCGCTGACCGCCGCCAAATTGCAGGCGATGGTGGATTTACCCACGCCCCCTTTTTGATTGAAAACGACTCGCCGCATGGACGGCCCCCTCCCATTCCGCGCTGGTCCTAGCATACAGGATGTGGCAGGGGCTGGGACGCCGCTCAGGCTCCCCCTGGACCCTGAGGGCGGCCAGACAGGGACCCGGCAGCAGGTGAGTGGGGCGAACCGCCCCGCCAAGGCGGCGGGGCGGTTGCAAAAGGCAGGTTTGGCCTATTTCTTGGCCAGGTTTTCCAGGGGCTTGGCGGGGATCACCTGACCATTCAGGGCCGCGTCCTGGGCCGAACGCCCGAACGCCACCGCCATCAGGGTCGAGTAATAGACCACAGGCATGGAGAACTTAGTGCCGTAGGTCGCGTTGATTTGGTCCTGATAGACCTCCACATTCATCTGACACACCGGGCAGGGGGTGACGATCAGGTCCGCTCCATGGTCGTAGGCGGCTTCGATGATGCCCTTGATGAGGGCCTGGGACTTTTGGGGCTCCGAGAACGCCAGGGCGCCGCCGCAGCATTGCACCTTCTTCTCATAGGTGGGGATGGACTCACCACCCAGGGTGTCCACCAGCTTGTCCAGATAGACCGGATTTTCAAATGACTCGCCGGCGATGCCAAACGGCCGGTTGGTCTGGCAACCTACGTAACCCGCGATCTTAATGCCTTCCAGGGGCTTTTTGACCTTGGACTTGATTTCTTCGTAGCCGACCTGCTCCACCAGCACCTCGACCATGTGCTTGATGGGCGTCTCGTTCTTGAGTTTCAAGCCGGCTTCCGCCAGCGCCTGATTGCATTCCGCAAACAGGCCCTTGTCCTGGTGCAGACGCTCCTGGGCCTCGCGGGTGGATAACCAGCAAGCGGCGCAGGTGGCGACAATGTCCTGGCCAGGCAGATGCTGCTCGGACAGGGCGATGTTACGGGCGGACAGGGCGATCCGGGGCAGTTCGCCACCGCCGGCGTAGCCGATGGACGCGGCGCAGCAGTTCCAGTCCGGGATCTCGTTCAACTGAACGTCCAATACCTCGCACATGGCCTGGACCGAGACTTGGTAATTGGACGCGGAAGCCCCTTTCTGGGAGGAACACCCGGGATAGAAGGAATATGTATACTTGGCCATGGGGTGTCTCCTCTAGCCGTTCTTCGCCACGCGGGCGTCTTCCAGTTCTTGAGCCTTGCGGATGATTTTTTGGAAGCCGCTCAGGTCCTTGAGCCCGTGGCCACCGAGGATCTCCATGGGATTCATGCGCTTGGTCTTCATCATGGCGAGTCCAAGGTCCTTCTGGGCCATGGCCACCTTGAGCCCTTCGGCGAAGCCATTCATGAAGTAGAGGGCCAGGCCTAGTTTCAACTCATTGACCCGTCCCTTCTTCATCAAGTTGTCCCAAAACATCTGGGCGAACTTGGCAGTAGGCTGCTCCTTGGGCACCAGGCCCAGGCGCTTCGCATAGTGGGCCAGACCGTGCATGATGTGGGTGATGGGCAAACCCCGCGGACAACGCACGATACAGTTGTAGCAAGAGGTGCACATCCACATGGACTCGGAAGTCAGCACTTCCTCCCGCTTGCCGGCCCGGATCAGCATGAAGATTTCCTGGGGCGGATGGGCCCAGTGGGGACCCATGGGGCAGGACCCAGAGCAGACACCGCATTGCATGCACATGCGCACCCACTCGCCTTCCTCCACATTCGCCTCCACTTCCTTGAGGAAGTTGGTGCGATACTTCTCGACCATCGCTGTGTTCAGATTCGTCATATTCGGTTCCCCTGAAGGGTTGCTCTGCTTACCCCGACGCGACCTGGACCTGGGTTTCACCACCCAGGCTCAGACCTAGAACTTGAAGGGGCTCATGCCAACCTTCTGAATCGTCTCCGCCATCTCGTTGATGAGGCGCGGGGTGCGCTGGACGTCGGTAATGGCAACCTCGTGGACCACCACCCGTTCCGGTTCCAGGTTGAGGGACTTGAGGGTGTCACCCACCTTGCTCAGGCGCTCCGCCGCGATGGCCGAACCGCGCACGAAATGGCACTGGTAGTCGTCATCCCGCCGGCAACCCATGAGAACAATGCCGTCATAGCCACTGTTCAGGGCGTCGGTGATCCAGGAGAGGCTCACGGAACCGAGGCAACGCACCGGAATGACCCGGGCGAACGGCGTCATCTGGGCCCCACTCATGGCCGCCATGTCCAGGGACGGATAGGCATCGTTCTCGCAGGCCAGCACCAGGATGCGGGGCTTCTCCGAGAACTCATCCGGCATGTTGACGCTCTTGAGCTGCTGGCCCACGGAGTCGATGGAGTAGTTGTCGAAGGAGATGACCCGCACCGGGCAGGCGCCCATACAGGTTCCGCAACGCCGGCAACGGGCCTCGTTGAACACCGGATACTTTTTCTCGTCCTCGTTGATGGCGCCGAACGGGCATTCCACGGTGCAGCGCTTGCACTGGGTACAACCTTCCTTGCGGAAGCGGGGATAGCTCAAGTCGCCCACCCGCGGATGCATGGCCGATCCACCGGCGGCGCCCTCCAGGGATTGAATCGCCTTCATGGCGGCTCCGGCGGCGTCATCCCGGGCCTGCACCATATCCATGGGCCGGCGCACCGGACCGGCCGCGTAAATGCCGGTACGACGGGTCTCGTAGGGGAAGCAGATGAAGTGGGAATCCGCGAAGCCCCACTTGAGCTGCGGCAGGTCGGTACCCTGCCGGTAGTCCAGATTGAGAATCGAGGGAGGCGCCCCTTCCAGACGCGCCTGGGCCTCGGCCTTGGCCTCCGGGGTTTCCGCCTGCTCCACCGCCAGCTGGGCGTAGGGATCGGGACCCACGTTGGGCACCATGCCGGTGGCCAGCACCACTAGGTCCACGTCCATGGAGGTATCCTCGTTGAGGATCAGGTCCTTGAATTGCACCTTGAGCTTGGCGCCAGGCACCACCGCTGACACCTGACCCTTGGCAAAGGTCACCTGCTGGTCCTGGGCGGCCCGGTAGAAGTCCTCGCCAGCGGCGCCGGGAGTACGCAGGTCGCTGAACAGCACCGTGGTATCGCAGCCGGGATTTTGGCTCTTGAAGTACAGGGCCTGCTTGATGGAGGTGGTACAGCAGAAGCCGGAGCAGTAGGGCAGATGGCCGGGCGCCGTGGAACGCTGGCCGGCGCATTGCACAAACGCCACCGCCTCCACCGGCTTGCCGTCCGACGGCCGCTTGATGGGACCACCGTTGGCCGCCTTGACCAGGGCTTCTAACTCTAGGTTGGTGACCACGTCCGGGGTCTTGCCATGGGCAAACTCCGGCACCTTGTCAGCATCGTAGGGAATGAAGCCGGTGGCCTGGATGATGGCGCCGAAATTGTCGGTGGTGGTGGAACCGGACTCGGCGGTGATGTCCGCCGCGAACCGGCCCGGCGCGCCGGAGGTACGGCTCAGGCTGCTGTTGAGGTGCACCTTGATGCGATCACTGGCCTGCACCTGGGCGATCAGGTCCGCCACGCCGGTATCTTCCGGTTCCCCGTAGGGGGAGCGGCTCGGCACCTTTTTGACCAACTGGGCGGCGTGACCGCCGAGGGCACCGCTCTTCTCAACGATGGTGGCGCCATAGCCGGCCGCCGCCAGTTCCAGGGCTGCGGTCATGCCGGTGACACCGCCACCGACTACCAGCACCTGGCGATTAAGACCCTGTTCCCTGGACGACTGGGGCAAGTTGACGAACTTCGCCTCGGCGCAGGCCATGCGGATGTAGTCTTCCGCCATTTCCTGGGTGGTCTCAGTGTTGTCCGGGTCATCCGGCCGCAACCAGATGACGCCTTCCCGCAAATTGGCCCGGGTCATGGCCACCTGGGGAAACCAGAAGGCCTCCACCTTGGCGCGCCGGGAACAGGCGGCGATCATGACATGGGTCACGCCTTCCTGCTCGATATCGTTGCGAATCAGTTGCACGCCTTCCGGCCCGCACAGCATCTCGTGCTTGCGGCACAGTTGCATCTTGCCCTCGCGGGTGGCGACCTGTTCCAGGCCGCGAACGTCCAGACGTTCCCCGATTCCGCAGCCGGTGCAGATATAACCGGCCATTTTCTTTACGTCAGCCACTGATCAACCCTCCTGACCCGCAACCCGGTTCACCACTTGGATGGCCCGCAGGGCCGCGCCGGTGGCGTGCTGTACCGCCCGGTTCACGTCCAGCGCGTCCGCCGCGCTACCCGCCGCGAACACCCCGCCGTTTTCCGGCGCCGGCTCGATGAAGCCTTCCAAGTTCACTTTGATCTGGATCGGCAAGCGTGCGGCATCCAGGCTCGGCTCCATGCCCACCGCCAGCACCACCAGGTCGTGCTCCTCCGCGTAGCGGACATAACCCTCGGTATCAACCCCGTGTAACACCGGATTGCCGTTGTTGCCATTGACCTGGATGGACGCCACCTTGGACTTGATGAACTTGACGTTCTTGTTCGCCTTGACCTTGGCGTAAAAGTCCTCGAAGCGGTCGATGGACCGGATGTCGATGTAGTAGATGTTCACTTCCGCCTGGTCACCATACGCCTCCAGCACATAGGTAGTCTGCTTGAGGCTGGCCATGCAGCAGATGCGGGAACAGTGCAGCAAATGATTCTTGTCCCGGGACCCGGCGCACTGGATAAAGGCGATTTTTTTGGCCTCCTTGCCATCCGACGGCCGCTGGATCTTGCCGCCCGTGGGACCCAGGGGGTCGGCCAAGCGTTCGAATTCCACGTTGGTGATAACGTTGGGATAGCGATCGTAGCCGTAGGGCTGGATCTTGTTGGCGTCGTAGGGACGCCAGCCGGTGGCGAAAATCACCGCGCCACAGGGGATGGTCAGGGTCTCCTCGGCCATCTCCAGGTCCACGGCGCCGTATTTGCAAGCCTGCTTGGCTGCGTCGCCGTCCGGGGTGCCGATGATGCGGGGGTCCAGCACATAGCGCTGCGGGTGGGCCATCCGGTAGGGCAGATAGGCGCCCTTGCGCTTGCCCAGGTTATAGTTGAACTCGTCGTCGAATTCGGCGCTCACCGCCTTGGCGCACTCACCGCAGCCGGTGCAGTTCTGGTTCACGTAACGGGGGCTGATCTTGACCTGGACCTTGTAGTCACCTGCGCGACCCTCGATGCCGGTCACTTCCGCCATGGTCAGGATGTCCAGATTCGGGTTCATCTTGGCCCGGCGTTGGTTGATCTCCAACCCACAAGTTGGGAAGCACAGCTTGGGGAAATACTTATACAACTGGGATACGCGGCCCCCCAGGTACGGGCGCTTCTCAACCATCACCACCCGTTTCCCGGTCTCTGCGGCTTCCAGGGCAGCGGTCATTCCGCTGATCCCTCCACCGACGACCAGGATGGTCTGGTTGGTTGCGATGATCTCGGTCATTGACTTTCCTCCGTCGTCGCGGAATAGGTCCAGCTCGCCTGAACAGCCACCGCAATTGTTGACTTAGATGCTAGGCTATTGATTTCAGGATGTTTTCAAGGGAAAATTAGCGTTCGTTAATGTACTCTGGTTGGCTACCTGCTTCCAATAGCTAGCCCATCAAATTTTCATATAAGTGGACGAGTGCCCGTTTATGGGGCTTCGTTCCACCCCACTGGACATCCGTCCCAACCCGAGGAGACTGACCGGGTGATTGGCTCAGATACCTACTTGATCGCGCAACAACCCTACTACGAACCCCTGGGGGACGAGGTGGAGGTCTTCGAGGCAGCCTATCGCAACCGCCTGCCCCTGCTGCTCAAGGGCCCCACCGGCTGCGGCAAGACTCGCTTTATCGAATACATGGCCTGGCGGCTGGGCCGGCCCCTGGTGACCGTGTCCTGCCATGACGACCTGACGGCGGCGGATCTGGTGGGTCGCTTCCTGGTCAAGGGCGGCGAGACGGTGTGGGCGGATGGCCCCCTGGCCCGGGCGGTGCGGGTGGGTGGCATCTGTTACCTGGATGAAATCGTGGAAGCCCGCAAGGACACCACAGTGGTCATCCATCCCCTCGCGGACGACCGCCGGGTGCTGCCCATGGAAAAATTGGGGGAACTCCTGGCCGCTGGCCCGGAATTCTGCCTGGCGATTTCCTACAACCCCGGTTACCAAAGCGTGCTCAAGGACCTCAAGCAGTCCACCCGGCAACGCTTCGTGGCGCTAGAGTTCGGTTACCCGGAAGCCCATCTGGAGCAAAGGATCATCCAGCAGGAATCGGGCATTGGCGCCGACACCGCCTCCGCCTTGGTCAAATTCGCCCGCATGACGCGCAATCTCAAGGGTCAGGGCCTGGACGAAGGCGCCTCGACCCGGCTATTGGTGCACGCGGCCAAATTGATCGCCTCCGGCGTGGCGCCGGTCACTGCCTGCCGCGCCTGCATCGCCGAACCCCTCACCGATGAAGCGGAAATGCTGGCCGCCGTCAAGGAACTGAGCACCTCCCTGTTCTAGAACCGCCGGGCGCGGCCGGCCTTGCTTTTTGCCCGGTCGGTTGCCACCATCGGCGCTAGGCCCCTGGTCAGGGCCAACTCGCTCTATTGGCTAACTTAAGGAAAATTAGATGAAATATTCATTGCTCTGGCTCGCCCTCTGTGCTCCCCTCGGCTTAGTCTCGGCCGATGACGGGATGCCGCCAGGACCCAGCCTCGGCCAGCCCGGTGCTCCCTACGCCATGCCGGCCCCGGGTTGGCACGGCGCACCGCCCCAACGCGGGACGGCCAACGAGGCGGGCGCCCGGGTCCGGGAAGGGGTGGACGCCCTGCTGACGTTCCTCAATCAGGAGCCCCGCCCCACGGAACTCAAGGTCGCTGCGTTCCTGGAAGAAAAGATCGCGCCCGCCTTTGACTTCGAGCGCATGGCGGACATGGTGGCGGGACCCTACGGTCCCGGGCTGTCCAAGCAACAGCGGCAAGACCTGGTGCAGAACATCGAGCAGGACTTCCTGCGGGTCCTGACCAAGCACCTGGCCGCCTACGATAGCCAACGGATCCGTTACTTCCGGCCCCATCAGCGGCGGGACGGCTTGGCCCAGGTCACCGTGGGCATCATGAATCCCAACTCCTATCCGTCCCGGCTGGACTTCCGCCTCCATCAGTCCGCCGACGGCTGGAAGGTGTATGACGTGGAGGCCAATGGCAGCAGCGCCGTCAATCATTATCGCCAGCGCTTTATGCGCACCGGCGCGGTACAACCGGGCAACCCTAGCCGTCCCTAGCCCATCCGGGGCGGCGTCCACGCCGCCTTCGGAGCCGGGGAATCCGGGAATGGTCCGGATTCCCCCCATGGCGGCACCCAGCGATGGAATCCCTCGGTAGACTCATGACTCTGGCGGCCTGGGCGCTGGCCCTGGCCCTATTGACCTGGTTGTTCGCCGGATTTTTGGAGGACCGGGCGGACCCCAACCGTAACGCCCAGGGCCAACGGGGTGATGGCGGCGCCTGGGAGCTGGTGCTCAGGCGCAACAGCGCCGGTCACTATCTGGCGCGGGGCCGCATCAACGACCAGCCGGTGACTTTTCTCGTGGATACCGGCGCCACCGAAGTGGGCATTCCAGAAGCCCTGGCCCGGCGCCTGGGCTTGGCATTCGGCCGGGCCGGCGTCAGCCGCACCGCCGGCGGCGACGTGCGCACCTGGTCCACCCGCTTGCGCAGCCTGGAAGTGGGTGGCATACAGCGCCGGGACCTGCGCGCCATCATCCTGCCGGAGTTGGGCGGCGAGGAAATCCTGCTGGGTATGAACTTTCTCAGGGGACTGGAGATGACGCAAAAGGGCGATACCCTGACGCTACGCCTGCCCCATCCGCCGGGGCCGTAGGGTCCGCCCCAGCCCTGGCTTACACCAGGCGACTGGCCCCGCCGCGCCGGGGATCACCACAACCACGCAATCCGCCATCGGGGCGCCGCAGTACGCTGTGCACGCCGCCGAAGAACAGATTCAGCCCGTCCCAAATCCGCAAATTGGGAAATTCCCGTCTTAACTCCTGGCACAGGGCCGGAGAACAGGGGGGTTCCAGATTCAACAAATCCCCTTCGTAGTGGATACGGGGCGCCGCCACCGCCTGGTCCAGGGGCAGGCCGGCGTCGATCAGATGGGAAACCACCTGCAAAATGGCGCCGCGAATCCGGTTGGACCCGCCTGAACCCAGGGCGACCCGGGTACCATCCGCCAACCGGGCCACCGATGGCGCCATCATGGACGAAATGCGCCGATTCTCTGGCCACCGGTGGAAACCGCCGGGCGCCAAGTCTTCCTCGCCCAGCATGTTGTTAAGCAGGATGCCGGTGCCGGGCAGCAGATAGCCGCAGCCTTCACCGTTGGACAGACTCAGGCTGGCCAAATTGCCGGCCTGGTCCAAAACGCTGATGTGGGTGGTACCCCGGCTGAATCTGGGCAGCGGCTCCGCTCCGCCCCCGTCCATCGCCAACAACTCGGCCAGCAACGCGTCCCCGTCCGGATCCCCGGCCAAGCGAGCCGGGAGATCCGAGCGCTGGCGCAGGTCCTGGGTGCGGGCCATGGCCCTGGCGATCCACGCCCGCTGGGCGACGCTCCCCCAGGGCGGCGGCTCGGGCGCATCCCGTTCCAGCAGCGCCAGGGTCAGGCCAATCAGCAAGCCCCCCAGGGCCGGCGGAGGATTAGTTAGCAACTCGGCGCCCCGGTAGGCAACCCGCAACGGCGGGCGCCGCTCCACCCGGTAGGCGGCCAAGTCGTCCCGGCGCAATTGCCCGCCCCGCTCGGCGCAGTGCCGGCTCAGGACGGCGCCCAGTTCCCCCTGATAAAACAGCTGTTCTCCTTCCGCCGCCAAGGTTTCCAGGATGGCGGCGAATTCCGGGTGGCGCACCCGTTCACCGGGTTCCGCCAAGCGCTCGCCGCCGCCCTCCGGCTGGTGCAGGGACAGGGAGCCGGGGGTGGCGCGGATAATGGGCTCCACCAAGCGGGCGATTTGATACTGGAGCGGGTTGACGATGATCCCGTCCCGGGCCAAGCGGGCGGCGGGCTCGATGATGCGGGCCAGGGGCAATCGGCATAGGTCCCGGTGAATCCGAAACAGTCCCTTGATGACGCCCGGAACCGCCGCAGAACCGAGGCCAATATGGAACTCCTGCTGGGCCACGCCAAAATCCACCCGGATCGGACGAAAGTCCAACTGGTCCGGGGGGCGCTTGTAACCGGGGGTTTGGGCGAAGAAATCGTACACCCGGGCCCCGTCACCGGCCGGATCCGCCAGCAAAAAACCACCGCCCCCCAGGCTAGCCAGCACCGGCTCCGCCACGCAGGCGGCGCACAGGGCACCCAACGCCGCGTCAAAGGCATTACCGCCGGCCTCCAATAGGACTGCCCCGGCGTCGGCGGTGGCAGGATGTCCGGCGGCGATCACGCCTTTCAAACCCGGTTGAACTGCTGTCCCCATGGCGGTCCTAGTCTGAATCCCCAGTCACGAAAACTTCCGATGGCCATAGCGACCACTCAGTTTTTCTTGGTTCCCGTCGCTACTTGCTGTGTACACTCCAGGGAAGCGGGAAAAAAGCCAGCCCGGCATTTTTCGTTTGGCACTTCCCGATTTCAGGGACATCGCCCTTGTGTTGCGCGAGTCTCCCCAAATGGGGATGTCCCTCTGGTGGGAAACATTATGAGTTGGCGCACAGACCATGTTAGCCATTGATGCGGCATCCGAGGTCGAGCAGGGCGACAATATTTTGCTAAAAAATCTGGTGCCTCTGAATGCCTTGTCGGAGGAAAGCCTGGCCCAGATTTTGAGCCGTATCCGGATCGAAAAAGCTCTGCCCGGACAATATTTGTTCCGCGAAGGTGACACGGATCACCAGAATCTTTACCTATTGGAAGGGAAGATCGCCTTACTGAGCGGCGACAAGGAAGTCGATACCATTTCCAGCGGTTCCAATATCGCCCGCTTTGCCCTAGCCCATCAATGGCCCCGCAAGTTTTCCGCCCGCGCCCTGGTCGCGGTGCGGTTTGTCCGCATCGACAGCCGCCAACTCAGTGAATTGCTGGTACGCACCCAGACCCAAAGCTACCGGGTCGAGGAACTGGAATCAGACGAGGATGACGACTGGATGAGCCAGGTGCTCCGCTCCCGGTTGTTCCAGCAAATTCCCGCCGCCAGCATTCAAAACGTCCTCCGGCGCATGAGTGAGGTGGGGGTAGGCAGGGGGCAGGTCGTCATCAAAGCGGGCGATTTTGGGGACTATTATTACGTCATCATCCGGGGCACCTGCGTGGTAACCCGGGACGAGGGCGGCAAAACCCTGGAATTGGCCCGTCTAAGCCCCGGCGACAGTTTTGGCGAGGCGGCCCTGGTGTCCGGAGAAACCCGGGACAGCAGCGTCACCATGTTGAGCGACGGCGTGCTGGCTCGCCTGGGCAAGGCGGACTTCGTGGAACTGATCCAACGCCCCCTCACCCAGCGCGTGGACTATGGGGCTGCCAAAAAACGGGCGGATGGGGGCGCCCTCTGGATAGACGTGCGCGCACCGCACGTCTATGAGCAGGGACACTTGCCGGGGGCGATGAATTTACCCCTAGACATCATCCGCCTCCAGTCCTCGGCCCTGGACACGGAGCGCGAATACCTGGTCTATGGCGACCACCAGCACAAGGGCAGCGTGGGCGCGTTCCTGCTGCGTTCCCGGGGTCTTGACGTGGTGGCCCTGGACCAGGACATGGCCAGCCTGCCTCCCGGCACCCTAGTCCAGGGGGATGCCCCCGCCGGCATCGAGCATGGCGGCGCATCCCAGCCCGTGCCGGTCGGCGAGGAAGTGGCCGCCCAAGTGGCGCCGGTCGCCAGGTCCGCTCCACCAGGGGCACCGGAGGATGGACCCCGCCAACGCCCAGGGATCGAAGCCGATGAGGCAATGGCGCGCCAGTTCCAGGAACGCTTTCAGAAGGCCCTATATCAGCGGGTGGTTGAAGTTCGGCAGGCGCGCCAGGCGCTGGCGGACAGCCAGCAGGAAAACGCCGGCCTAAGAAAAGCCCAGGAACAATTAGAAAAAATGCTTCACGCGCGGGAGGAAGAAAACAATAATTTGTTACTGGAAAATCAGTCTTTGGCCAAGGAACGGGACGGACTCACAGCGCTGGTGTCCAAGCTAAACCGGGAACTCGATGAGATCAACGAAGTGCTGCAGGACGCTTCTGCAGAGGAGTCCACCCGCCAGTGGGAGAAGGTTCGCCTGGAAGAGCGCATCAAGCGCTTGGAGTCCTTGCTACAAGAGCAACAGCGGATCAACCAAGTGCTGCGCCAGGAAAGCGACGAAACCTTGCGGCGGTTAGAATCTCTCCGCTCGGCGCAGGTTCGCGAGAAGGCGGATAAGGCTGTCAAAAACTAGAAGAGCTATTCAAATGTCTGAGAAGGACAAAAAGTTTCAGCAAGGTCAAGCCACCGCCCGCATAGGTAGCTTTCGGGAATCCGATCGGCAACGGCCCGAGCCGATCCCCTTGGAAGTCCATATTAACGAGCTGCGCCGGCACAATTCGGTGGACGCCAATCGGCCCCCGCCAGCCCGGGAACCCGCCGGCGCACCGGCCAGCATCCTCGCCAGGGCCGGGGATTCATCCGAGTTGATCCATGATTCCCTCGCGTCCCTGAGCAAGGACCTCAACGAACTGGACCCGGAGATCCTGCACGTTAAGGTAGATATTCTTCAACAGGAGAATAACGACCTAAGAGAGGAACTGGACCAGCTTAAACTAGCCCACCCCCAGCGGAAAACCAGCGATGTCCTATCGGACCGGCTGGTGGAAGCGCGCCGGCAAATCGATCAACTGGACCGCGACCTGCGCCGCGCCCAAAACCAGAATCAGGAACTGCGGGGCCAGGTGAAGCAGCTCACCGAAGCCCTGGAGCAGCAGGCCAATGAGATCAAGAACTATCTGTCCAGGGACTCGAATACGGACCCGGCCGCACTGCAAAAGGAACTAGAGCAGTCGCGCCGTCAATCCACCGCCGAAATCGAGTCCCTGCGTCACCGGCTGCAAGAAGTCGCGTCCACTAAGCAGTCGGAACGGGACGTGGAATTGGAAGCGGAACTCCAGGCGCTTAGGCAACAAAATGACCTGCTGCGTAGCGGCATGCGCGAAAAGGACCACACCTTAGATGATTTGGCCAACCGTTTCCGTAATCTGGAGGACCACATCGAGGACCGGGACCGGGAAATTGACCACCTCCGCCAAGAACTGGACCACCAGGGTGGGGGGATTCTGGGAGTCGCCAGCCGCCCCAACACGACGCCGGTGTTTGCCAAGGGCGGCACCCAGCCGGGCTCTATGGACGACAAGGACACCTCCGATGTCCTGGACGCCTCCAGCCTGGTTTACATGGGACCGGCCCCGCGAGGTCCCACCAACCGGACTGCCATCTTGGCGGGAATCCTGATCAGCACCCTGATCCTGGCCGGGGGCTATTGGCTGTTCGTCAACTATTCCGCCGCGCCACCGGTTTTACCGATGCCGATGCCCCCAGCGGCCAGCCCCGCCTTGGGCGCTACCCCCGTCGCGGCGCCTCAGCCGGCTCCCGCGCCAGCCGTCGAAGCCAGCGCCCCCAGTAGCCAGCCGGCCCCGGACGCCGGTCCGGCGACGATTCGGGACAACCTCCGTGACGGCGGCAAAGGCCCCGCGATGGTGCGCCTAGTCCGGGGGAGTTTCACCATGGGCGGTGTGTCCTCGGCCGGCATGGCACAAAGCGACGAGCAGCCCATCCATACGGTGGAATTGGGTACTTTTTATCTGAGCGCCACGGAAGTGACGTTCGAGGACTACGACCGCTTCGCCCGCGCCACCGGCCGTAGCCTTCCGGGCGACCAGGGTTGGGGTCGGGGCCGGCAACCGGTGGTCAACGTGAGCTGGGATGACGCCCGCGCCTACGCGGCCTGGCTATCCAGCCAAACCGGCGCCCACTATCGGTTGCCCAGTGAAGCAGAATGGGAATATGGCGCCCGGGGCGGCGTGGACAACCGCTTCTGGTGGGGCTTTCAGCTAGGCCGCAATAACGCAGTGTGCTTTGGTTGCGGGTCCAAGTGGGATAACCGTAGCCCCGCGCCGGTGGCATCCCTGGCACCCAACCCATTCGGCCTGTACGACACCGCCGGGAACATCATGGAATGGGCGGAGGACTGCTATCACCCGGATTACCAGGGCGCTCCAGCCAACGGCAGTGCCTGGGTGGATGGGGAGTGCGGGTCACGGGTGGTGCGAGGCGGTGCCTTCAACAAGCCACCCCCTTCGGTACGTGGCAGCGCCCGCTTGCAGTTGGCCAAGGATTCCCGGCTTCAAAATCTGGGCTTTCGGGTCGCTCGCAATCCTTAAGTTCCGGCCCGGCCCCGGTTCGGGGTACCGGACCCGGCCGACCCGGGGCGAGCAGGCGCCTCGCCCCTAGTCAGCCTGCCTGGTCGGCACCAAGCCAGGCTAGGCTTACAGCAAGGGGTCAACCAAGGCGGGCCAGGAACTGCTCGGGATCCAGCACGGCCAAATCCGGGGGCATAGGCCGTGCGGTGACGCGGCGGACGCCCACCTCCTGGAGTCCCGGCGCCACTTCCCCGATCGGAGGAACAGCTTGCCAACCAGTAGGCCGCGCAACCGCTCTGCTGGTACCGGTTTGGATGAGGATTTCACCCGTTTCCATGTCGATCAAGGTCATCATGGGGCACCCCCAATTCTCCCGAGCTGCGAGTTAGGCCCCCGACCCGCGTCGAAGACCACCGGGAAACGCCTAGCCGTCAATGCGCGTCTCCCTTAACCTGATTAGCGTCCTCCAGCCGTTAAACTTAAACCGGTTCCGCACAGCGGCCAGGGGCTTGGCGGTTGCCAAACCCCCAGGGTCAGCCCCCCGGAGGTTATCCCGTCCCGGCCGGCCTGGAGCTATACTGGCGAGCCGAATCCGGGCCTCGATCAAGGCCC
>CAZIHO010000026.1:0-32267 GCA_964538875.1 uncultured Chromatiaceae bacterium | reverse complement strand
AATGCTGGGCCAGACTGTCCGGGGCAGGCAAGTCCGAGGCGGCGAGCCGCTCCGGCGCTAGGTGACGCGGGCCAGGCAGGCGCCTAGTCTGCCACCGGACCCTTAACCCCGTTCCCAGGAGTCCCGCAGGGTGACGGTGCGGTTGAAGACCAGGCCCCCGTCCGCCGAGGGTCCGGTGTCCCGCACGAAATAGCCTTCCCGCTCCAACTGCACCGGCGTGCCGGGTTGGGCGTCGGCCAGGGCGGGTTCCACCCAGCAGGGGGACAGGATGCGCTGGGAATTGGGGTTCAGGTGGGCGATGAAGTCCTGGCCATCCTTGGTGGCGTCCGGCGTAGGGTGGTTGAACAGCCGGTCGTAGAGGCGCACTTCCGCTTTCAAGGCGTGGCGGGCGGATACCCAGTGGATGACGCCCTTGACCTTGCGTCCCTCGGGATTCTTGCCGAGGGTGCCGGGGTCATAGGTGCAGCGGAGTTCCTGAATTTCGCCGGCGGCGTCCTTCACCACTTCCTGGCAGCGAATCACATAGGCGTGGCGCAGGCGCGTCTCGCCGCCCGCGATCAGGCGCTTGTAGCCGCTGGGCGCCTGTTCCCGGAAGTCGTCCCGGTCGATGTACAGCTCCCGGCAAAAGGCGATTTGCCGGCTGCCCTGGGACTCGTCCTTGGGATGGTTGGCGGCCGGCAGCAGCTCCTCGCCATCCTCCGGGTAATTGAGGATGACTAGCCGCAGGGGTTGCAGCACCCCGAGGCGGCGGGGCGCGTGGCGATCCAGGTCTTCCCGGATGCAGTTCTCCAACAGGCTCATTTCCACCAGGTTGTCGGACTTGGTGACGCCCACCCGGTCGCAGAACACCCGGATGGATTCAGGTGTATAACCCCGCCGGCGTAGTCCCGCCAGGGTCGGCATGCGGGGATCGTCCCAGCCTTGTACATGGCCCTCGTCCACCAAGCGGGTCAGGCGGCGCTTGCTCATCACCGTGTATTCCAGGTTGAGCCGGGAAAACTCAATCTGGCGCGGCCGGCACCCCACGGAAATGTTTTCCACGGTCCAGTCGTACAGGGGCCGGTGGTCCTCGAATTCCAGGGTGCAGAGGGAATGGGTGATGCCTTCCAGGGCATCCGAGATGGGATGGGTGAAGTCGTACATGGGGTACAGGCACCATTCGGTGCCGGTCTGATGATGGACCACGCCGTGCCGGATGCGGTACAGGGTGGGGTCCCGCAGATTGATGTTGGGGGACGCCATGTCGATCTTGGCCCGCAACACCCGGGCGCCGTCCGGGAACTCTCCGGCGCGCATCCGTCTGAATAGGTCCAGGTTGTCATCGATGGACCGCTCACGGTAAGGACTTGCCCGGCCTGGTTCGGTGAGGGTGCCCCGGTGGGCGCGGATTTCCTCGTGGCTCAGGTCATCCACATAAGCCAGGCCCTTGCCGATCAGTTCCTCGGCAAACTGGTAAATCCGCTCAAAGTAATCGGATGCGTAATATTCCCGGTTATCCCAGGAAAAACCCAGCCAGCGCACGTCGTTCTTGATGGACTCGACGAACTCAAGGTTTTCCTTGTGGGGATTGGTGTCGTCAAAGCGCAGGTTGCAGGTGCCCTGGTAATCCCGGGCGATGCCGAAATTGAGGCACACGGACTTGGCGTGACCGATGTGCAGATAACCATTGGGCTCCGGCGGGAAGCGGGTGGCGATCAGGCTGTGCTTGCCGGTGCGCAGATCCATGTCGATGATCTGCCGGATAAAGTTGCTGACGGGGGCGGGAGTGGGCTCGGTCATCGGATTCAAGTTCCAGGTAGCGGTGGTTAGGAGGCAGACAACCGGGCCAGGGCGCGGTCGATGCGGCGTAGGCAGGCGTCTCGCCCCACCAGGTACAGGGTGACATCAATTCCGGGCGAGGCGGCCCGGCCCACCACCGCCACCCGCAGGGGCTGGGCGATCTTGCCCAGGCCCAGTGCCAAGCGGGCCGCCAATTCTTGCAGGCTTTGGTGAATCCGCTCCGGGGTCCAATCCTCCAACTCCGCCAGGGCGGCGCGGGCCTCGGCCAGGGGTTCCCGTGCTTCCGGCCGCAGATGTTTGGCCGCCGCCTTGTCCTCGTATTCGGCGAAATCCTGGTAGAAAAAGGCGCTGATGTCCGCCATTTCTACCAGCGTCTGGCCCCGGCCCTGTTGGGCCCGCACCACGTCCACCAGGTCCGGCCCCTGGCTGGGGTCGATGCCCAAGTGGCCCAGATGGGGGCTCAGCAGCCGGGCGACCCGGGCCGGGTCTCCGTTGGTCAAATACTGCTGATTCAGCCACAACAACTTGCCGGTATTGAAGCTGGACGCGGACTTATTCACCTGGCCGATGTCGAATAACTCGATCATCTGGTCGATGCTGAACAGTTCCTGGTCGCCGTGGGACCAGCCGAGCCGCACCAAATAATTGAGCAGCGCCTCTGGCAAATAGCCTGCGTCCCGGTACTGGACCACGCTCACCGCGCCGTGCCGCTTGGACAGCCGGGCGCCGTCGTCGCCCAGGATCATGGGTACATGGGCGTAGCGGGGCGGCTCCCGGCCCAGGGCGCGCAGAATGTTAATCTGACGCGGCGTGTTATTCAGGTGGTCATCGCCCCGAATCACATGGCTGATGTCCATGTCCATGTCGTCCACCACCACGCTCAGGTTATAGGTGGGCGAGCCGTCGGTGCGGCGGATGATGAGATCATCCAGCTCTTCGTTACTGAAGGTCACCGGCCCCTGCACCAGGTCATCCACCCGCACTGAGCCGGATACCGGGTTGCGGAAGCGGATCACATGGGGCGTGGCGGGGTCGATGTCCCGGCCTTGGCAGCGGCCGTCGTAGCGGGGCTTTACCTTCTGGGCCATCTGGCTTTCCCGTAGCGACTCCAGCCGTTCCCTGGGGCAGTCACAGCGGTACGCCAGGCCCTGGGCCAAGAGCTGGTCGATCACCTGGTTATAACGATCAAAGCGCTTGGTTTGGAAAAAGGGACCCTCGTCATAGTCCAGCCCTAGCCAAGTCATGCCCTCCAGGATGGCGTTGACCGACTCCGGGGTGGAACGCTCCAGATCCGTATCCTCGATCCGCAGAATGAAGGTGCCGCCGTGCTTACGGGCGAACAACCAGGAGAACAGGGCGGTGCGTGCCCCGCCGACGTGCAGATAGCCGGTGGGACTGGGGGCGAAGCGGGTACGGACGCTCATGGGCTGATGGATTTTCCGGCTGAACAGAAAGTCGCGGATTGTATCCCAAGCCATTCCCAGCAGCGACAAGACGCCATTTGACGGCCTCGCGGGTAGCCCCTAAAATACGCCTTCCTTCCACGCCGTCCAGCGAGAAGGGGCGGCAGAAACCGCCGGCGGCAACGCCAATTGGGCGCGTAGCTCAGTGGAAGAGCACTGTCTTCACACGGCAGGGGTCGCTGGTTCGAACCCAGCCGCGCCCACCAACAGCGGCTTGATCCGCAAGCAACCAAAGGCCGCCGCAAGCGGCCTTTGGCGTTTTTGCGGGCCGGCATGTCCGGATTGGATTGGCCGCTCCGGCTGAATCCCGCCGCTGCGGCGCCGGTGGCGGCTTCGCCAAATTTGTCTGGGCCGGTCAGAGGCCGCTGGCCCGGACTCGCTCTCCCCATCCCCAGGCGTTAGCCTGGCAAGCTTGGAGCCAAGTATGCTGACTAGCCCGGTGTTCCAGGTGATCGACACGGAGAAGGCGCCGGGCGCCTTGTTCGAAGTGGTGTGCTACCAGAAGCTGCAAGGCTCCGACGACCTGGCCGTGGCAGAAAAGATTTTTCTGGTCAATCAGGCGAATATCCACCTCAAGATGGTCCGGGTGACCCTGACCCAGAGCGAGATCGCCATCGAACCCCGGGCCCTGTACTTCATGCGCGGTGACCTGCGGCTGGAGTCCGGCGTCCAGGGCGGGTTGGCGCGCGGTCTGATGCGCAAATTGGTGACCGGCGAAACCCTGTTTCAGTCCAAGATCAGCGGCAGCGGGGAAGTTTTCCTGGAGCCGACCTTCGGCCATTTCATGTTGGTGCAAATCGAGGACGAGGCCCTGGTGGTGGACAAGGGGGCATTTTATTGCGCTTCCGCCGGGCTTGCGGTGACCGCCGTGCTGCAAAGAAATATTTCCAGCGCCCTGTTCGGCGGCGAGGGATTCTTTCAGACGGAAATCAAGGGGAGCGGCGTGGTAGTGCTCAATACGCCGGTGCCGGCCAGTGAATTACTGATGATCGAGTTGGACAAGGGGGAGAAGTTGTCGGTGGACGGCAACTTTGCCTTCGCCAGGACCTCGACGGTGACCTTCCAGGCGGAAAAATCCGCCAAGACCCTGTTTCAGTCCCTGACCAGCGGCGAAGCCCTGCTGCAAACCTTTACCGGGCCCGGTGTGGTCTGGATCGCTCCCACCCAAGGCGTTTACCACAAGATCAAAGCGGCCGGCAGTTATGCCAACCTGGCGGACAGCCGGGGTAACGCCACCACCCGTACCTGATGGCCGGGCGCTGGGGCTGGTGGATGGCCTCCAGATTCTAATTGCACCAATCCAGACGCTCTGTTTGCCAGGCCTCGGAGCGCTCCGCTCCAGGCCAATTCCCAGGCTAACCCAGCCAACCGGGGTCAGGCGCGGGAACCCTGCTTAGGTCCAGTCCCCCATTTCGGGATTATCCCTAATAAAGGTGATAAATACCGAAATAGGTCAAAAAATTCCCAGATTTTGCTACTAGACTCTGTTGGCCGCTGCGGGTGACTTCGGAGTGGCAACCGCAAACAACGACCAAAATCTATTCTTTTTGCCCATTTGGGACCTATGGATACCTTAGCTAACTCTCAGTCCTTGGCGATCAGTACGGCGCCCCTGGCTGGCGCCCGCATCCTGCATCCTTCCTATAGTGTTCGTGCCCGCCTGTTTTGGTGGATGACCAGCCTGGTGCTGGTGTTCGGCGTCGGCATGGGCCTGATGGTGGGCACCCAAACCACCGCCCAGGTCGAGGGCGACCGGGGCCAGTTGCTGGGGCAGATGGCCGCCAGTTTAGGTGAGAGCATGGACCGGGTCATGTTCGAGCGGCGCCGGGAAATCCTCATCGTCGCTGGACTGGACCTGATCCGGGATCCGGCGGTGCCCCTGGATACCAAGCGGCGCTTCCTGGAATCGTTAAAAACGAGTTATGAGGATTACGCCTGGATCGGCTTTACCGACGATCAGGGCACCATCCTGGCCGGCACCGGCCGATTGCTGGAAGGCAAGAGCGTGGCGGCCCGGGACTGGTTCATCAAGGGCAAGGAAGGTCCGTTCGCCGGGGACGTGCATGACGCCTTCCTGCTCGCCAAGTTGTTGCCCAAGGCGGAGGGGGATGATCTGCCCCTGCGCCTGGTGGACCTATCTGCCCCGATTCGGGATGACCAGGGGCGGGTCATTGGCGTCCTGTGTGGGCACTTGAGTTGGGTGTGGGCTCGCAAGGTGCGGGACGCCCTGCTGGAGCCGGTGGCGGGTCAGGCCCCACCGGAGGTTTTTCTGCTCAACCGGGAAGGCCATATTTTGATGGGGACGCCGGAGTTGCCGGATCAGTCCCAAAGCTTGGCGCTGGCGGCGGTGCAAACGGCCCGCCGTGGTGGCCAAGGCGCCCAGGTGGAGCGGTGGCTGGACGGCCAGCAGTATCTGACCGGGTTCAGCCAGGGCAACGGCCATGCGGATTATCCGGGTTTGGGGTGGATCGCGCTGGTGCGGGAAAACGTGGCCGAGGCGTTCAAGGCGGCGGACAGGTTGCGCGCCCAGGTGGTGGCGGTTACCGCCCTGACCGCCCTGGGCCTGCTGGCCGCCATGTGGGCCACCCTGGGCCGGGTGATCGGACCCGTGACCCGCATCACCCAAGCCGCCGACGGCATTCGCCTGCGGGGTGAATCCCTGCCCATTCCGGTGGTGGAAAGCCGCGACGAGGTGGGCCGGTTGTCCCTGTCTCTGCACCAATTGGTTAGCGCCCTGGACGCCCGGCAGCGGGATCTGGGGGTCCTCAATGCCAAGCTACGCCTGTCGGCACAGGTGTTCGAGCACGCCACGGAAGGGATCATCATCACGGACGCGGAGCAGCGCATCCTATCCATCAACCGTTCGTTTCTGGCCATCACCGGCTACCGGGACACCGAGGTGTTGGGCAACACGCCGCGTCTGCTGGCGTCCGGCGTCCAGGACCCGGCCTTCTATCAGTCCATGTGGGCCAGCATCCTGGAGCGGGGCTGGTGGCAGGGGGAAATCTGGAACCGGCGTAAGGACGGCAATGTGTATCCAGAATTGCTGACCATCAGCACGGTGCGGGATGGGGTGGGCGTCACCCATTACATCGGCGTGTTCACGGACGTGAGCGAACTCAAGGCGGCCCAGGAGCGGGTCCGCATCCTGGCTCACCATGATGCCCTCACCGGACTGCCCAACCGCCATTACCTGGGGGACCACCTGCGTCTGGCCCTGGACCAAGCCCAGGACACCGGCATTCCCCTGGCCCTGTTGTTCGTCGACCTGGACCTGTTCAAGCACATCAACGACACGGTGGGGCATGGGGTCGGCGACATGGTGTTGCGGGAAGTGGGCAGCCGCCTCCAGGGCGTGGCCGGCGGCGACCAGATCCTGGCCCGGTTTGGCGGCGACGAATTCGTGGTGGTCATGCCCCAGATTGCGGATGGCCAGGCTGCCGCTCAACTGGCGCGGCGCATCATCCGGGAACTGGCGGCGCCGATCCGGGTCGGCGAGTACGAATTCAGCATCACCTCCAGCATTGGCATCACCCTGTATCCCGCCGATGGCACCAATCCGGACACCCTGTTGAAGAACGCGGACATGGCCATGTACAAGGCCAAGAACGGGGGGCGGGACAACTATCAGTTCTATACGGAAGAGATGAACCATCAGGCCCAGAACCGGATGCGCCTGGAACATGCGCTGCGGCTAGCCCTGGCCAATAGGGAACTGTCGGTGGTCTATCAACCCCAGGTGGCGTTACCGACCGGCCGCCTAGTGGGTATGGAAGCCTTGCTGCGCTGGCACAATCCCCAGTTTGGCAGCATATCGCCGGTGGTGTTCATCCCCATCGCCGAAGAAATCGGCATGATCCACGAACTGGGCGAATGGGTGCTGGCGGAAGCGTGCCGCCAGTTGTCGGCCTGGCAGGTCGAGGGCTTCCGGGACCTGACCATGGCGGTGAATCTTTCGGCGGTTCAGTGTCGCAAGGTGGACCTGGTAGGGCGGGTATTCAGCATCCTCCATGCCAGTGGCATCGCCCCCGCCGACCTGGAGCTGGAAATCACCGAAGGTGTGGTCATGGAATCGGCGGAGCGCCAAATCGCCGATCTGCGGGAGTTGCGGTCCAAGGGCATTCGGCTGGCTCTGGATGACTTCGGCACCGGCTATTCCAGCCTCAGCTATATCAAGGACTTCGCCATCGACCGTATCAAGATCGACCGGTCCTTCATCAAGACTCTGCCCCATGACGTGAGCAATGCCCAGATCGTGGACGCCATCGTCAAGCTGGCCCACAGTCTCGGTATCCAGGTGATCGCCGAGGGTGTGGAATATCATGAACAGCGGGACTTTTTGAACCTGGGCGGCTGTGACCTGGCCCAGGGCTATCTATATAGCAAACCCCTGGACGCCGCCGGCATCCGGGCGCTGTTGGAGCAACGCCGGGTGCTGGGCTGACCTCTGGCCAGACCGGGCCAACCCATCGGCGGGATCCCGGTCCTGGTCCCTAACCTACAGGGCCGCCACCGCCCGGTGCGCCCGCTCCTAGGGTTTCTAGGAACTGTTCCATGGCGGCGGCCAATTCCAGGGCCAGCCGTGGCGCGGTTCCAGAGCCGGATTTGGCGGCTTGTTCGACCCGGCCTGCCAGTTGTTCGATCTCCCAGGCGCACAGGTTGCCGGCCATACCTTTCAGGCTGTGGGCGACCAGGCCGATGGTGGGCAAGTCGCCGGCTTCCACCAGGCTTTTCAGACGTTCCGGGGCGGAGGCGTGGGCCGCCAGGGCGGTGGCCACCAGCCGGTCGATCAGGGAGGCGCGACTCTTGAAGCGCTCGTTCAAGGCCCGCCAATCCACCGTTCGGGGGGCGATCCGGGCTTCGGGAGCCTGGGCGGGCTCCAGGTGCCGGAGCGGGAGGCCCCGGGTCTGTTCCAGCAGCCCCGCCACCAGGGGTTCTAGCTCGATGGGCTTGGTGAGTACCGCGATCATGCCAGCGGCCCGGCAGCGATCTTGCTCTTCCCGCATGGCGTGGGCGGTTTGGCCGATGACCGGCAGACTGGGGGCCAACTCGCGCAGCCGGCGGGTTGCCTCGATGCCGTCCATCTCCGGCATTTGCACGTCCATCAGCACCAGGTCGAAGGCGCCGGGGGCGGCCGCCACTGCGTCCACCGCTTGCCGGCCGGTTTCCACCATCCTGACTTGGGCGCCTTCGCCCCGCAACAAGTCTTCCAACACCAGACGATTGATGTCGTTGTCCTCGGCCACCAGAATGCGCAATCCGGCCAGGCGGGTGCCCGGCTGGTCGCCCAGGGGCCGTGACGGGCTGGCTGGCTGGGGCACTTCCTGGATGGGCAGGCGCAATTCAAAGCGGCTGCCGGCACCCAGTTGGCTCTGTACCGAGAGTTGCCCGCCCATCAGTTCTGCCAAGCGCTGGCTGATGGCCAGCCCCAGGCCGGTGCCGCCAAACTTGCGGGTGGTGCTGCCGTCCGCCTGCTCAAAGGGCTGGAACAGGCGGTCGATATCCTCGGCGGCGATGCCGATGCCGGTGTCGCTGATCCGGAACACCAGTTGACCTGCATCCCGCAACGCCTCCAGCTTGACTTGGCCCTGGGCGGTGAACTTGACCGCGTTGGACAGCAGGTTCAACAGAATCTGGTTGATCCGCACCGGGTCTCCCAGGCAGGCGTTGGGCAGGTCCCGGGCCTTATCGCCGGTCAGGGTCAGGTCACTGGCAGCGGCAGCGACCCGCAGGGCGGCCAGAGCGTCATCCACCAATTGCCTGGGATCGATGGGCACGGATTCCACGCTCAGCTTGCCGGCGTCGATCTTGGAAAAGTCCAGGATGTCGTTGACCACCGTCAGCAGCAGCTTGCCGGAATCCAGGATACGGGCAAAGGTCTGCTGGGCCTGGGGCCGTCCGGCGCTGTTGCGGAAGCCGATTTGGGCCAGCCCCAGCACGCCATTGAGGGGGGTGCGGATTTCGTGACTCATGTTGGCCAGGAAGGTGCTCTTGGCCCGGTTGGCCGCCTCCGCTGCGTCCTTGGCCTCCGCCAGCGCCAGCTCGGCACGCCGCCGGGTATAGATGCGCCAGATGTCCTCGCCGATCAGGCGCAGTTCCCGGACGTCCGATTCCTCATAGTCGCTGGCCTTGTTGCCGACCCCCAGCACCACCAACACCTTATTTTGTTCGACGATGGGCACGCCCAGATGACGGATCAAGTGGGCGTGACCCTCCGGATAGCCCTGGCAGTTGAGGATCTGCTGGTAATCGTTGTGGATCACCGGCTGCCGGGTGCGAATGCTGTCCGCCCAGATGCCGGCCTGGGCGACCGGATAGTGGCTATCATGGGCGGCGCTGCAATAGCGCAGGGTGCCCTCGGACCAGGTGCCCAGGCGGATGCTGGTCTGGTCCTCGTTGACGAAGTGCAGATAGCCGATCTCACTGTCGGTCAGGCGCACTGCCTCGTTGATGGCGAGTTGCAGCAAGTCCGGTTCGGACAGGTTGCCAGCCTGTTGACTGAGGGCAAACATGGCGTTGAGGCGCAGGTCGCTCAGGGTCAGGCGCCGGTTGGCCTCCTCCAGCTTGGCGGTGCGTTCCCCCACCAGTTGTTCCAGATGGACTCGGTAGCCATCTAGTTCCGCTTCTGCCCGCTTGCGCTCGCTGATGTCCCGGGCAATGCCTAGCACGCCGGTGACGGCGCCGGCGGCGTCCCGCATGGGTACCTTGACGGTGGCAAAGATGCCTTGATAGCCGTCGTCCAGGCAGGTGAGCTGTTCCTCGATCTGGGCGGGTTGCCCGCTGCCCATCACCTCCAGATCCACCTGGCGGAACATCTGGGCGATGTCCGGGGGCACCAGTTGCAGGTCGGTCTTGCCGAGGATGGCGTCGGGCTCCCGGCCCAGGGGCCGGGCCGCCTGGCGATTGCAGAGCCGGTAGGCACCCTGGGCATCTTTGAACCACACCATGTCGGGCAGGGCGTCGATGAGGGCGCGCTGAAAGGACTCCTGTTGCACCAGGGTGTCTTGCAGTTGCCGGGACGCGGTCACGTCCCGGGCGATGCCCAGTACCCCCAGCAGTCCGCCGCCCGGCCCCTTGACCGGCGCCCGGATGGTCTCGAAGATGCCCCGGTATCCGTCTGCCGCGAAGGTCAACCATTCGTCGGTCTTGCAGGGGCCATTGATGGCGATGGCTTGCTGATCCAGGGCCCACGCCTGGGCGGCCCGCTCCGGTGCCACGAAATCCGCGTCGGTGTGACCGGTCAATTCGTCGTGACCGATCCCGTACAGCTGTTCGAAGCGGGCGTTGGCGCCCAGATAGCGGCCATCCAGGTCCTTGAGCCACACCAGATCCGGGATGGTGTTGATGAGACTGGCCAACAGGCCCCGCTCCCGGGCCAGGTCGTCGGCGGCCTGTTTGCGCTGGGTGATGTCCTGCACCGTGCCCCGCAGCAGGATGGGTTTACCGGCCGCATCGGACACCATTTCGCCCCGGGTGGTGATCCAGCGGCGGCTGCCGTCCGGCCGGGCCACTTCCAGGTCGCATTGGAAGGGGTCGCCATCCACCAACATCTGGGGAACGATCTCGCTCAGCCGCTCCCAACTTTCCCCGGTGAAATATTGCCCCAAGTCGGGAAAGTCGGCAGCGGGGAGGCTGGGGTCCCGGCCGAATAGCCGATAGATCTCCCCAGACCAGGAATGCAAATTGTTCTCAAGATCCCATTCCCAGTAGCCCAGATCCGCGATGCGTTTGGCTTCCTGCAGCCGCGCTTCGCTGGCACTGATCGCCTGTTGGGCCTGCTTCAATTCGGTGATGTCGTTGCCGATGGAGAGAATTTCCCGCACCTGGCCCCAGGAATCCCGGCTGGCCCGGTTGGTCCAGCTCATCCAGAGCCGGCGCCCGTCCCGGCACTGGTTTTCGTTGAGATGATTCGTATAGTCCTCCGGATGCAGCAGGATGCGCCGGATCAGGTTGACCTGGTCCACCTCACTGGCGCCCGGCCCGTTAATCAGGATGGATATGGGGCGGCCGATCAGCTCCTCCGCCGGCCAGCCGAATAGCTGTTGGCCAAACGCATTGATGAAGGTAATGGCCCCGTTCTGGTCCCAACGAATGATGGCGCTGTTGGCGGTCTCTACCAGTTCCCGGTAGCGGTACTCGCTGTCCCGTAAGGCGCGTTGGTCCTCAACCTGCTGTTCCTGGGTACGCAACAGCAGACCCAACAACATGCCGATGGCGGGAAATAGGGTCAGGAAGGGTGGCCCAACCTCGGTGAGGGTCTTCCAGCGCAGTTCCTCCGGCAGGGTCACGACCCAGGCCAGGCAGAGCAGGTGGGTGAGAAAACCGAAGCCCAGCAGGTTCCCGGCATTCAGGCGGACCCGGTTGGCGCGGCGCAGGGCGTGGAAGGCCACGCCCAGAACGGCGGCGGTGAGGATGGTGCCGATTCCCATGTAGACGCCGGTTCCGCCCAGCCACAGCCGGTAGCTGGCGGAGATCAGGGCCGCCACCAGGGCGGTGAGGGGGCCGCCGAACAGCCCGGCCATGCCGAGCACCAGGGTGCGGCCGTCGAAGATGAGGCCCGGCGCCAGGGTAACCGGATAGGCCATGCCCACCAGGGTGGTGATACCGAACAGGGCGCCGATCAGCACCTGGGTGGACCTGAGATCCTGGGGCAGGCGGCTGATGAAAAGGCTGTAGGCGACCGCCAGGGTCAGCAGCAGGGTGGCGTTATGGACGAGTCCGCCAAGGATCTCCATCTAGGTTTCTCCGGCAGGGGCGCCTGGGTCGGGGAACGTACGGGGTCCGAGTCCTTGGCTGCGGCGACCCTTTGGGTCGCCCGGTCCGGGTTGACTGGGGGCCAACGGCGTCGCCGCCCCGCAACCCGGAACCCATCTTTCAGGTTAGCGTTACTGGGCGCCAGATCTTTAGGGGCGCGCACTGGAAGCGCCGCTGCCGGGGGCCTGGGAGGCCGGCCCGCGCAGGCGCTCAAAGGCGAGATAAACCACTGGGGTAGTGAACAGGGTCAGCAACTGGCTGGCGATCAGGCCGCCCACCAGGCTGATCCCCAGGGGGTGGCGCAGTTCCGAGCCGGTCCCGGCGCCCAGCATCAGGGGCAGGGCGCCCAGCAGGGCGGCCAGGGTGGTCATGAGAATCGGCCGGAAGCGCAGCAGCGCCGCCTGCTGGATCGCCTCCCGGGGCGGACGCTGATCCCGGCGCTGGGCCTCCAGGGCGAAGTCGATCATCAGAATGGCGTTTTTCTTGACGATGCCGATCAGCAACAGGATGCCGATGATGGCGATGATGCCCAGGTCCTGATCCCCCAGCCGCAGCGCCAGTAGGGCGCCGACTGCCGCAGAGGGCAGGGTGGAGAGTATGGTGACCGGGTGAATGAAACTTTCGTACAGCACCCCCAGCACGATATAGACGGTGATGACCGCCGCCAGGATCAGCCACAGGCTATTGGCCAGGGACGCCTGGAAGGCCAGCGCGGCGCCCTGGTAATTGGCACGCAGGCTGGCCGGCGGCGCCAGCTCAGCCAATTCCTGGTCGATGGCCGCCACCGCCTGGCCCAGGGCGACGCCGGGGGCCAGGTTGAAGGACAGGGTGGCGGCCGGAAACTGGCCCAGGCGGTTAATGGTCAGGGGCGCGGCCCGTTCGCTGACCTGAACCAGGCTGGCCAGGCGCACTGGACCCTCGGCGCCGGCCACGTAAATGCCCTCCAGGGCCCCTAGCCCCGCCGCCAGGCCCGGCCCCGCCTCCAGGATCACCCGGTATTGGCTGGACTGGGTGAAGATGGTGGAAATCTGGCGCTGGCCGAAGGCGTCGTACAGGGCAGCATCCAGTGCCGCCACGCTGACCCCCAGGCGTCCGGCGCTGGCCCGGTCGATGTCCAAATAGGCTTGCAGGCCCTGGTCTTGGAGGTCGCTGGCCAGATCCCGCAATTCCGGCCGGGCTTGCAGCCGGTCCAGGATCCGGGGCACCCAGTCGCCGAGATCCTCGGCGCGGGGACTGTCCAACACCAGTTGAAATTGGGTGCGGGTCAGGCGGTCCTCGATGGCCAGGTCCTGGACCGGCTGGAGATACACCCGCATCCCCGGCAGGCTGGCCAGTTCCGGACCGATGCGCTGGATCAGGCCGGCGGCACTGACCTGGCGCTGGTGGTGGGGGGTGAGCCGGATCAGCAGGCGGCCGGTGTTAGGGGCTGGATTGGTGCCGTCCACGCCGGCGAAGGACGCTAGGGATTCTACCTCGGGCACCGCCAGCAGCGTTTCGATCAGGGCCTGCTGGCGTTCCGCCAGGGCGCGGAACGACACCGACTGATCCGCCTCGGCAATACCCTGGATCAGCCCGGTGTCCTGGACCGGGAAAAAGCCCTTGGGAATCGCCAGATACAGGGCCAGGGTCAGGCCCAGCAGGCCCACCGCCAGGGCGAGGGTGAGGGGTTGATGGTCCAGCACCCGGCCCAGGGCGACGCCGTAGGCCCGGATCAGGCCCTCGATGGCACGGCCGGACAGCCGCTTCCAGGTCCCCTGCCGTTGCTCCGCGATGGGCCGCAACAGTTTGGCGCATAGCATGGGCGTCAGGGTCAGGGACACCAGCGCCGAGATCAGGATCGCTACCGCCAGGGTGATGGCAAACTCCCGGAATAGGCGGCCCACCACGTCGCCCATGAACAGCAGGGGAATCAACACCGCCACCAGGGAAATGGTTAGGGACAGAATGGTGAAGCCGATCTGGCGGGCGCCCCGCAACGCCGCCTGCCGGGGCGTCCCGCCGGCCTCCAGATGGCGGGCGATGTTTTCCACCACCACGATGGCGTCGTCCACCACGAAGCCGGTGGCCACGGTGAGGGCCATCAGGGTCAGGTTGTTGATGGAAAAGCCGGCCAGGTAGATGACGCCCAGGGTCCCCACCAGGGACAGGGGCACCGCCAGGGCCGGAATCAGGGTCGCCGAGGGACTGCGCAGGAACAGGAACATGACCAGTACCACCAGCAGCACCGATAGCAGCAATTCGCCGCCGGTATCCCGGATCGAGGCGCGGATGGTCAGGGAACGGTCGCTGAGGGGGATGATTTCCAGGGACGGCGGCAGCGCCGCCCGCAACTGGGGCAACAGGGCCTGGACCCGGTCCAGGGTGGCGATCAGGTTGGCGCCGGGCTGGCGCTGGATGTTCAGGACCACCGCCGCCTGATGGTTGGCCCAGGCTGCCAAGCGGCTGTTCTCCACCCCGTCCAGCACCTCCGCCACGTCCCCCAGCCGGATCGGCGCGCCCTGCTTGAAGGCGATGATTTGGCGGCGATACTCGTCCGCCGAGCGCAACTGGTCGTTGGCATCCAGGGTGGAGGCCTGCTCCGGGCCGTCGAAGCTGCCCTTGGCCCGGTTCACGTTGGCGTCCGCCAGCGCGCTCCGCACCTCTGCCAGGGTCAGGCCCAGGGCCGCCAGCGCCGCTGGGTCGGCCCGCACCCGCACCGCCGGCCGCTGGCCGCCGGCCAGGCTGACCAGCCCCACGCCGGGAATCTGGGAAATCTTTTGCGCTACCCGGGTTTCAATCAGATCCTGTACCCGCCACAGGGGCCAGTCCGCTGAGCTGATGCCCAGGGTCAGGATGGGCGCGTCGGCCGGATTGATTTTGTGATAGAGGGGCGGCATGGGCAGGTCGTTGGGCAACAGGTTGGCGGCGGCGTTGATGGCCGCCTGCACGTCCTGCTCCGCCACGTCCAGGCGCACGTCCAGGCCAAAGCGCAGGATGATGACCGAGGCGCCGCCGCTGCTGGTGCTGGACATCTGCTCAAGGCCCGGCATTTGCCCGAACTGGCGTTCCAGGGGCGCGGTGACCGAGGAAGTCATGACCTCGGCGCTGGCGCCTGGGTAGAGGGTCACCACCTGGATGCTGGGATAGTCCACCTGGGGCAGGGCGGAGATGGGCAAAAGGCGCGCCGCCAGAATCCCGGTAAGCAGAATCGCCAGCATCAGTAAGGAGGTGGCGACGGGGCGCAGGATGAAGGGCCGGGACAGATTCATGGCGGGTGGGGCGCGGCCTCAAGGGTCCCTGGGCGGCCCATCCGGCTCGGACCACCCGAGGGCTAGCCTACCCAGCCCCCCATTGTAGGGCGGGGCGTCCCGGTTGGGAGATGGAGCTGGTGGCGCGACGCCGGGGAGCAGTTAGGGAGTGCGCGGATCCACCCCGCAGCTCAGCGCCCGGCTGGCGAATTCCAACAGATTACTGGTGTCCAGCTTTCTGTTGATGCGCAGCCGGTGGTTCTCCACGGTGCGCTGGCTGACACCCAGGCGCTGGGCGATTTCCTTGCTGGTCAAACCCTGCACCGCCAGCGCCAGCACTTCCCGCTCCCGGCCGGAGCAGCTCGCCAGCCGTTCCTGTAGATCCTGCCGTTCCCGCCGGGTGGCGGCGGAGTCGCTGACCTGGGCCAACAATTCCTGAACCTTGGCCAGTAGCGCCGGGATGTCCGGTGGCTTGGTGAGGAAGTCCTGAGCGCCGGCCTTGATGGCCGTGACCGTGGTCTGAATGTCGCCATAGGCGGTCAGGAACAGGATGGGTAGCTGGCTGCCGCGCCGCGCCAACTCCGCCTGCACTTCCAAGCCATCCATGCCCGGCATACGCAGATCCAGGATCAGGCAGCCGGCCCGGTTGGGGTCCAGGGCGTCCAGAAAGGAGGGTCCATCGGCGTAGGCCTCCACGGTGAGTCCCCGGGAACGGAGAAACAGCGCCAGGCTGGTGCGAACTGATCGGTCATCATCCACCAGGAAAACGGTAGAGGTCATCATGAACGCTCGGGCAGGACTGACTAGGGACAACAACCCGGATGCCGGGGTGGCTGGCATGGGGTGGCGACTCCAGGGGCGCCACCCTGGCCCGCAACCTGAATCCGTTAGGGAAAACCATACTGCCTACGGCAGCATTATTTTCATGTGCTTCGCAGGTAAATTCAAGGTCATTTTGCTAAAGGCAGGGTCAGGATAAAAGTGGCGCCCGGTGGTCCCGGCTGGCACCAAAGCCGGCCGCCCTGGGATTGGGCCAGGGTGCGACTAATGGGCAAGCCCATACCCAGACCGTCCGGCTTGGTGGTGAAGAAGGGCTCGAACACCTGTTGCGCCAGTTCCGGGGTCAAGCCGGGTCCCTGGTCCTGAACCCGGATCTGGGCCATGGTGGCGTCCACCTGGGTGCTGATGCGTAGCCATCCCGCCTTCGCCGCTAAGCCAGCGCCCTGCATGGCCTCGGCGCCATTGTTGAGCAGATTGTCCAGCACGGTGGCGGCAAACTGGGGGTTGGCCCGCACCACCACCGGGGCAACGCCGGGCAGGTCCGCCTCCACCGGGTAGGGGAAGCGGCCGGCGGCCCGGTGGTTCTGAATGCAGGTGCGAATCAGGGCGTGCAGGTCGACCGGTTCCCGGGCTGCCGGCGGTCGCAACACCTGGGCAATCATGCCCCGCACCACCGCGTCGGCCCGCTGCACTTCGGCGGCCACGCCCCACAGGGCCTGGGCCAGGGGGTCGGCGGCGTCGCCCCTGGGGAGCAGGTCCTGGGCCAGAGCCACGTAGAAGCCGATGGAACTAAGGGGCTGGCCCAGTTCATGGGCCAAGGCCGCCAACGTGTGGCTGGCCACCTGATGGTGCTGTAATTCCTCCATGCGCTGGTGGATTTCCAGCCGCGCCGCCGCCAGACGTTGGCGGGCGCGGATGTCCCGCATGATGGCGGCGGCGCCGGTGACCTGGCCCCGGGGGTCGAACACTGGAAAGGCGCTGATGGACACGTCCACCCGGGACCCGTCCCGGTGCAGCCGCTGGGTTTCAAAGTGGTCGATGCGGCGGCCGTGAAAAATATCCGCCTGGATTTCTCCCACCCGGTCCAGTTCCTCCGGCGGTACCAGGCAAGCGATCGGTTGGCCCACCGCTTCCGCCGCCCCATAGCCGAAGATCCGTTCCGCCGCCGGGTTCCAGTCCGAGATGGTGTGCCCGAGGCTGATGCCGACGACGGCGTCATCCGACGAGTTGACGATGGCGGCCAGCCGGGAGCCCTGTTCCTCAGCGCGGCGTTGTTCACTGATGTCCTGGATCAGGCCGATGGCACGATCCGGCGCCGTGCCCGTGCAGCCAATGGTGGCGCGCAACCAGGGGGTCGCCCCATGATCCGGGCGCCGGAAGCGGAACTCGAACACCCGATGACCGCTGTCCTCCCTGGGCGCCAGCCATTCTCGGCGCAGGCGCTTGCGATCCTTGGCCACCACCCGCCGGAACAGGGCGGCGAGACTGGCGGTAGGCTCGCTCCAGCCCAGGATCTGGCAGCCCGCCGGACTCAGGCGCAACTGGCCGGAATCCAATTGCCATTCGCCGGCACCCGCGTGGCCAGCGCTCATGGCCAAGCCCAGCCAGGCTTCCCGCTCCGCCAACGCCTGCTGGTCCCGCTTGACGGCGGTCCGGTCCACCACCGTAGCCACCAGGCCAGCGAAGCGGCCCTCCGCAAGGATGGGCGTCAGGGTTCCAGCCAGCCAGCGTTGCCCCCCGCTGGGGGCCGGGAGCCGGGTTTCGTAGGGGACCGCGACCAGGTGGTCCAGGGCGGCCAGGTACAGGGGGGCCAGGTCGCCCAGCAGGTCGGCCGGAAATTGCGCCAGCACCTGCCGGCCCAGTATCCGCTCGGCGGGTACGCCGGCGATCAGGCCCAGGGCCCGGTTGACGTAGCGGATGCGATGCTGCCGGTCGGTGGCCCAGACGCCTTCCTGTACCAGGTCCAGTAGGGTCTCGTGGGAGATCGCCGGCGGGTCCCCATCCAAGGCTCCGGCGCCGGCCAAGCCGGGCGTTACCCGCGCCACCGCCGTCACCCGTTCCAACAGTGGCCAGGGGCGCGGTGGCCGGCCCCTAACTGGTGGATGGGCCAGAGGCCAGCCTGCCGATGCAAGTTCGGGACATGACCAGGGTTCCTGTCAAGGAGGGTGTTCGGGTGCATGGGAGGATTGATGGGCATGGCGTCCGTTCAAGGGCGAATGTCGGTGCCCAACCGGCTGGCTGCCTGGGCGGTTGAATTCGATGGTCAGAAAAAAGACTAAGATTCGCTGAAAACAGCCAGGACTAGACTCGAATTACTTCGATGGATTCTAGTGCAACAGGGGCTGGTGGGGTGTGGAACGCCCCTCCACTAGGGGCAGGGACGCGTGATGGACCAACAAACGCCAGCCATCCCGGCCGCGCCGGAAAATATTGGTGGACAGCAGCCGGGTGGACTCGCACTTGGGCCGGTCACCGGGGCGGATGAGTTCTTCCACCAAATGAATGACTAGATCGCCGGTGGTGGTCAAGGCTCCGGAATGAACCTCGATCACCGGCGGACGGGCGCGGCCAAAAATCTCCGCCCAGCTTTGTACGATGGACGCCTTGCCGCGCATCATCACGCCGGCCGGGTGGATGCAGAGCGGTTCCAACTCGTCGTCCCAAACCGCTTCCATGGCCACCAGGTCCAGGTCCCGAAACGCCTGGTAAAAGGCCGCCTCCGCGTCCGCCGGGCTGTCGAAGCGGCGGGACATCAGGGGTCACTCCCATCGCCCGGGTGGGGTTGGCTGGCACCCGGTACCCGGGCCCGTTCAAAACGGGCCTCCAGGGCCGCGGTCTGATCCGCTGCGGCCGGTCCACACAGATACCAGGCCTGTTCCACCGCCGGGGCGTTGTCCAGGGGATCCACCTCGCCCTGTCCGAGCCGTTCCCGCAGGCGTGCCACCTGGAACAACAGGCGTTCCTGGGCCACCTCGGGCGGGGATTCGACGCCGTTCAGAACCTCCAGATGCAAACAGAGGCGCTGCCGCTGCTCCGCCTGGACCGCTAGCCGTGCCCGCCAAGCGGTTAGCGCCGCCGGGTCGGCCAGGGCGTCCAGGGCGGCCTGGAAGCGGGTTCTGATCGCCTGGGCGGCCTGGGCGTCCGCCAGGGGTTCCTGGGCGTCCCAGCGGGTGATCCAATCCTGGGTCGCGACCCCGGTGCCGGATTCGGCGGCCAGCTCCAATTCTTGACAGAGGCGCGCCCGTTCCCGTAGCAGGTCCTGTTCCCGGCGCTTGGCCCCTTCCCGTGACTGGCGAATGCCGTCCTGCAGGTTCGCCCAAGCATTTTGCCAGCGCCGCTGGAGGCGTCCCGCCTCCTGCCGGGGGAGTTCCAGGTCCCGGCCCTGCTCCCAGCGCTCCTGGAGTTGCTGGGCGTCGGCTGCCAATCGTTCCGCATCGGCGGCGGAGTTCCGTGCCAGGGCTTCCAGCTCCTCGCAGAGGGCTTGGCGGAGCGCTACATGGCTACCCTGTTCCTGATGGTGGGCATCCTGTAGTTCCCGGCGGCGCTCGAACACCCGGTCACAGGCGGCCCGGAACGCGGTCCAGAGTTGGTTTTCCTGGTGGCGCTTGGAGGGTACGCTGGTATGCCAGGCCTGTTGCAGGGCACGGATCTCCCGCATCGCCTGTTCCAGATCCCCGCCCTGGGCCAAGGCCTCGGCGCGGGTCACCAGATCCTGCTTGAGGGCCCGGTTGCGGGTCCGTTCGCCGTTGATCCGTTCTCCCAGGCGGGTGAGGGCGGCGTGAAAGCGGCGTTCCAGGCCCCGGCGCTGGCGCGGCTCCACTTCCCCCAGGTTGGGCCAGTAGTCCCGCAACTCTCGCTCGGCGCGCAGGGCCTTCTTCCAGTCCATGCGTTCCCAGTCCACCTGGTCCAGGAAGGCTTCCAGGTCTTGGCACAGGGCCTCCCGTGTTTGGCGATTGGCTTCCCGTTGCCGGGCCTGTTCTTCCAGGAACGGCCGGCAGCGGGCGTAGGCCCGGTCCGCTGCCTCATGGAAGCGCCGCCAAAGGTTTTCGTTCACCGGCGAGCCGCCCTGGTCCAGGCCCTTCCATTGGAGTTGCAGGTCCTGCACCCGTTCCGCCAGGCTGTCCAGCGCCAGTTCCGCCCCTACTAGCGCTTCCATCTGGTCGCACAGTTCGGCCCGGTGTTGATCGGTGCCCCATTTGCGCCAGTGCTGGAGATCCCGTAGACGCGGAGTGAGGTGGCGCAGCCGTTGTTCGGCCTGGGTCAGGCGCCCCCGCTCTTCGGTGCTGGCGCCGATCAGGGTCAGGTCCGCATGCAGGCTCTGGTGCAGGGAGGTGGCCTTGCGCAGGGCGCCTTCGTCCAGGGCCTGCTCCAGTTCTGTCAGGCGCTGGTCCAGATGATCCAGCTTTTGCCGCGCATGCTGGGCCTGCTTGTCCAGCCGGGCTTGCAGATGTTCACGCAGGGCGCGGAAGCGTTCCCCGGCGTCCGGGTCTCCGACTTGGGTGACCAGGTCCGCTCCCCGCTCCAGGGTCCGCAGCACGTTTTTTTGCTCCAGGGCGTCGGAATGACGGAGCCACTCCTCGCCTTGGCTCAGCAACTGGTCCAGGCGCCGCGCTTGTTCGTGCCGGGTCCGCCAGCGGGTCAACCGGTCCTCCACCGCCTGGGCGGCGCGGTGGAACTGGCGGGCTAGGGCTTCGTCGCCCTCCGGCAAAGGGTCCAAGGCTTCCCAGCGGGCGCGCAGGGCGCTGAGTTGGGGCTCCAGGCTGGTGGGTTCCCTGTCGTCCGGGGCATCCGCCAGTTGTTGGGTTTCCGAGATCAGGCCCTGCTTGGTTTCCAGCAGTTCCGCTTGGTTCTGGGCGGCCCGGGCGCGGGCCTGGTGTTCCGCCTGGTAGGCGTCCAGACCGGCCAGGAAGCTGGCGCGGGCCTGTTGGAAACGTTCCGCCAGATCGGCGGGGGCGGCGCCAGCGCCGTCCCATTGTTTGTCGATGAGGTTCAACAAGCCCTGGTCCTGCACCCAGGTGCCACGCCGGCCCAGGCGTTCCACCTTGACACACAGGGCTTCCAGCTCGGCGCGCAGCCGCAAAGGCGCCTGTTCTTGGTCGGCGATGGTCTTGAGCTTCTGCTTGGCCAGGCGGTAGATGCTTTTGTCCTTGGAACCCATCTGACGCAGTACCCTCTCCAGGGTGACCTTGTCCTGGATCCGTTCCACCGCCGCCAGGCGTACCGTGGCGGCCGGATCCTGGAAAGCCGCTTCCGCCAGGGTACCGGCGTCATTCACCCGGCCTAGGGCGGTTCGGCGCAGTTCCGGCTCCTTGCCTTGCAGGGCGAGAAAGCAGGCGATGCGGTCGTCGCCCAACTGGCCGAATTGGGCCAGGCGCGCCGTCAGGGGCGGGCTTTCTGGCTCCCGCCCGGACAGGAGCTTGCGCAGCCGGGCCATGGCCAGATCGCGGATGGTGGCGTCCGGGTCGTCCGCTGCCAGCCGGGCCAGCAGTCCCAGGTCCAGGGATTCCTTGCAGGCCAGACGGCGGCCGGTCAACTCGGAGTCGGCGCCGGACAAGTCGCCAGGGGGCACGGGCGCGGGAGCGGCGGAATCCTTGCGCCACTTGACGGAAAACAGGCGTTTGAAAATCATGGATTGACCGATAGTCGGGGGAGTGGATTCATTTTACCCAATCCGCCCATGGGGGGCCGTTATCCCCAGCCCCGGGAGGCACGGTCGCCGACAAAGGGGTTGGTGCGGCGTTCGGCACCCAGGGTGGACATGGGGCCATGCCCCGGAATGAAGCGTACATCGTCCCCCAGGGGCCAGAGCTGTTCATGGATGGATTGGAGCAGGGCTTCGTGATTGCCCAGGGGGAAATCCGTGCGGCCGATGGAGCCCTGGAAGAGCACATCCCCCACCAACAACAGGCGGCTGGCCCGGTGGAAGAACACCAGATGGCCCGGGGTATGGCCGGGACAATGCAACACTTCCAGCTCCTCGGCCCCCAGCGTCACCCGCTCGCCCGGCTCCAGCCAACGGTTGGGGGTGAAGGCCGTGACCCTGGGTTGGCCAAACATGGTGCTCTGTTGGTCCAGGGATTGAATCCAGGGCAGGTCATCCCGGTGGGGGCCCTCGATGGGAATCCCGAGTTGATGGGCTAGATCCCCGGCGGCGCCCACATGATCCAGATGTCCGTGGGTCAGCAGGATCTTGACCGGTTCCAGTTTGAGGCGCTCCAGTTGAGCTAGGATGCGCTTGGCTTCCCCGCCCGGATCGAGAATGGCGGCCTGTTGGCCGTCCTTCTCCCATAACAGGGTGCAGTTTTGCTGGAAGGGGGTAACTGGGATAATGTGATAATTCATCGAGGCGCGAATTCCGGGCGGAAATGGCCGCTAGGGGTAGGGCCGGATAGGCGCGATGATCTCACAATGAAACCGACCGTCCAAAAAACCCTAAACAATGGGCTCAAGCCCTGGAGATTGCCGCCATGAATATTAAGGTCGACATGGATATTACGCCCGAGGAATTCCGCCGGCTGATGGGTCTGCCGGATTTGCAGCCCTTCTATCAGGAATCACTGGATAAGTTCAAGGAACGGCTGAATACCGGCGTTTACGACCCCCAGGAGTTGATGAAGCCGTTTTTTAGCCAGGCAAACGCGTCCATGGACGTGTTTCAGAAGATGATGACTGGGTTCGTGAACGCAGGGTTGGGAAAGGCGGGCCGGGATGGGGAGCGCTAGATGGCCGCTAGGCGACCCTCGGCCGTGCCGTGCGGCGGGATGTCCGGATGAGGCTGGAAGGACATCCACGCCGCCGGGGGCAAGTGGTTAGCTCGCGTGGCGCAGTCGTTCGTAGATCTTGTCCTTGAGTAGGGCACGCTGCTTCTTCAGTTCTTCCATGTAGAGGTCGGCAACGGGCTGATCGTGCAGTTCCAAATCCCGGATCTGGTTGTCTAGGTCGTCGTGGGATTGCATCAAAGTGGCGAATTCGGGGTCCTTGCTGCTCAGGTTGAGTATCGTTCCGTGATACTCAGGAAACTCGTGATCAATGTCGTGGTGTTCTCCAAGCATGGTTTGGTCCTCCGAACATGAAAATTCAGGAAACAGCCTAAATCCGCGAATCCGGCCGCCGGGGATGGGATCGTTCCTCCGGAGGGGCCGGGGTGTGCGTACAGGTAGCATAGCGCTGTCTTATTTCGATCTTCAACAGCCGCAGTCAAGACCGAATGCTTAGCTGATCTAGCTCAGTCTCCCATCCGTTCCGCATGGGGCGTGCGTCTTAATCCCAGTTGGACCAGGGCGGCCATGGCCACCCAGGCGTCGATCAGGTAATCCCAGGCGTTGTCCGATTCTCCCAGCCGGAGCAACCAGGCCCAAATCACTGCCAGCAGCAGCACTGCCAGGCGGTGCCGTCCCATCCACCAATGGCCGGCGGCCATCAGGCTCAGGGCCAGGGCTAGCCAGGGACCGCCGTAGCCCCACCCATAGGGATCCCAAGGACCCAGACCCAGAGCCAAGGGGTAGAGAAAGGCCGCAGTCAGCGCCAGGGATAGCCAGAGGGCGCGCCGGTCCTGGCCGGACAGCAGTTCCCAGCCGAACCAACGCCGCAGGCTGACCTGGGCCAGCAGGGCGAGGCCCGGTAGGCTGAGCAAGCCCGTATAGGGGACTAGCCGGGCGGTCAGGTCCAGTTGTCCCAGGGGCAGCCAGGCCAACAGCAGCAGCGCTCCGCCGCGCCGCCAACCCAGGCGTGGCGCCAGCCAAGCGGCCAGCGCGGCGAGCAGCAGGGCGGTTTGCAAGTGGGCCCAAAGCCAGGGCGCGGGGTTCATGGCCGTTGCTCCAGCCAGGCGTCGTTGAAGCGGATGTGGACCATGCGGCGGCGCTGCCAGGTGTAAATGAGCTGGTAATCCCCGGCTTGGGAACGGATCAGGTATGGATAGGAAAACTCATCGTCGGGGGCGTCGCCCTGTTCCAGGCTCCATAGGTGGCGCCACTGATCCCCATCAGGGGAACGGGCCAGGTCCAGGCGGCCGCGCTGGTCCGGGGCGCCGTTATAGACCAATAAATAGTGACCGGCGGGAGTCCCCAGCGCCGCCACCGCAGCGTCCGGGTTGGGCAGGGTGGTGGCGGCCAGGGGCGACCAGCTATGGCCGCCATCCTGGGTGTTGCTGCTCAGCACCTGAGCCGGTGCGGCGCCGGTGCGGCGTAGAAAGGCGCGGGCCTGGTCTGGCCCGCTGGCTACCAGGCTGGGCTGGATGGCGGCGCGACCGGCGCTGATGCGGGATTTGGCCAGAATGTGGCCCTGGGCGTCCAGGCGCAGCAGTTCCCCGAACTTGCCGGCCAACTCGTGGTAAACCGGCAGCAGGACACCCCCGTCCGCGCTGTCCAGGGGCCGGCCCCGGGCTAGGGTACTGATGTTTAGGAACGGACTGGTGACGAGCTGGCGGGGTGGCCCCCAGGTGCGACCCTGATCCTGGGAGATGCACAGGACCAGGGAACTGGTGGACCAACCGCCGAGGCCACTGGTGACCACCCATAGCCAAATGCGCCCATCCGGGTGGCGCCAGAGTACCGGATTGCCCAGCTTGCGCAGGGTGCGGCCCAGCCGGCGTTCCAAGTCCTGGCGGTCCAGGATCACGAAGGGATCCCCCCAGCCCCGGCGCGGGTCCCAGCGGGCACCCTGGATGGCCACGTCGGCGGCGCCTTCCCGGCTGCCCCCGAACCAAGCCGCCAGCAGGCCCCCGTCCGCCACTTCCACCAGGGTGCCGCTGTGCACCTGGAGCGTCCCTGGCGGTGGGTCGATCGGGTGGCGCTCGAACAGGGGTTCCGGGCGGGTGGCCGGCGCGGGGTGATATTCCCTGGCGGCAAAACGGGGCTCCGGCGGCATTGGCGCCAGCCAGGCGCTGGCCGCCAGGGTGGTGGCCAAGGCGACGCCAAATAGGGCGTGCTTCAGGGCGTCGCCCATGGGCGCCGCTCCACCGGGAAGACCAGGATTTGGGGTTTGATGGGTTCCAGGTCCCGTTGGGTCAGGGCTTGCCAGAGCCGTTCCTGGGTCAGTCCTGGCCTAAACATCTGGTGCCACTTGACCCGGGCGCTCAGGATGCCGTGGCGTTGGGGTTCCCCCACGGCAAAACCTAACCGGTTCAATCCGGCCAGGGCCGCCTCCGCCTCCTCGGCGGTGCTGATGAGCAGGAAGCGGGCGTCCGGCCTCTGGAGGCGTTCCGGCAGCCGCCAGCGTTCGTCCAGGTGGACCAGGGGGCGGCCCAGCAGGGCCGGCAACAAACCCGGCTGGGGACCCTGGAACAACACCACTTCCTGGTGTTGGGCTTGTTCTAATAGGGCCTCGGGCACCGCGTTGATGCCCAGACGCGGATAGACGACGCCTAGCCAGCAGGCCCAGGCCAGGGCCGCCACCGGCGCCAGGATACGGGGGTCGGCGCGCCAGCCAGCCCAAGCCAGCCCCAACCAGGCGGCCAGTCCCAGCAGGGCGGCAATAGGGGCCTGACCGAACCAATAGGCTAGGCCGATGAGGATGAGTCCAGCCAGCAAGCACAGTCCCGTGCTTAGGCGTACCAGCCAGCGCCAGCCGTGACCGGCCAGAGTCGGCGCCGCCAGAGCGATCAGAATCGCCAGGGGCACCAGGGACCCCATCAGATAGCGCTCGAACACCCGAAACAGCAGGAAGGGCGCCAGGGTCAGCGCCAGCCACAGCAGCAGTTGCCCGGCCAGGCGCCGTTGGGGGCCGGGCAGCGTACGGGTCAGCCAGGGCAGGGCCGGTACCAGCAGCGCCCAGGGCAGGCTCAGCATCAGGATGCCGTACAGGGGCACTGGCGAAAACTGTAGGAAGCGGCGGGCGGTCAACTCCTGGCTCAGGGACTGGCTGCTGGCTTCCGGGTAGAGGCCCCCCACGTACAGAAACCAGGGCAGCGCCAGGGCCAGGGTCAACAGGACTCCGCCGAGGGCGGCGCGCCAACGGCGGGCCAGGAACGAGCGGGCCGCTGGGTCCCAGGCCAATAGGGCGGCGCCCCCGGCGCCCCACACCACCAGCACCACCGGCCCCTTGGTCAGGAAGCCGGCCGCCAACAGGACTGCCCCCAGCAGCAGATAGCCGGTTTGGTCCCGCCGGTACCAGCGCAGCAGGGCGAGCAGCGCCAGGGTGCTGAAGGCGGCCACCGGCACGTCCAATTCCAGCAGTCGCCCGCCAATGGCCAGGCCGAGGCAGGACAGGGCCACCAAGCCGGCGCGAAGGCCCAAGCCGGCATCCCCGCTCAGTTCCTCCGCCACCAGGGTGACGCCCAACACCAGCAAGGCGCCGAACAGCACCGCCACCAAGCGGGATCCGGCCAGGGACGGGCCCCAGGCTTCCAGGCTGGCCCGGGTCAGCCAGTACACCAGGGGCGGCTTGCGCAGCCGGGGTTCCCCATCTAGGCAGGGTACTAGCCAGACATCCTGCTCCATCATGCACAGGGGTGTCCGGAGGCCTAGGTAATATTCATCCTTGCCGGTGACACCGCTGGGCTCCCAGATGCCGATCCCCAGCAGCAGAAGCGCCGCCAGAAACAGCAGGACGAGGACCGGCGGGCGGCTCCTGGGTCGAGGACTGGCCCAGGGGGCCGGATCGGCGAGCACTGAGTATTCCTTTTCCAGCAACCAAACCAGGGGCGATTATAGGGGACCCTTGGCGGGCGGCGTTTTTGCCCCGGTTGGGTTAGGAAAAGCGGTGCGGGTTTTCCCGTAGCCCTATAATCTCCGGTTCCCGTTTCCGAGGCTAAAGTCCATGTCTGAGCAATCGATTCCGCGCCGCCAGTCGGTCCAGGTGCTGGTGGGCGCCGTCCCCATCGGCGGCGGGGCACCCATCGTCATCCAGTCCATGACCGACACGCCCACCGCCGACCTGGCCGCCAGCGTGGCCCAGGTGCGGGCGTTGGCGGCGGCGGGCTCGGAACTGGTACGGCTGACCGTGGACACGCCGGCGGCGGCGGCCGCCATACCCCGCATTCGGGATGCCCTGGACGCCCAGGGCTGTACGGTGCCCCTGGTCGGTGACTTTCATTACAACGGCCACCGGCTGTTGACCCAGGAACCGGCCTGTGCCCAGGCCCTGGCCAAGTACCGGATCAATCCGGGCAACCTGGGCAGCGGCGAAAAACGGGATAGCCAATTCGCCACCCTGATCGAGGTCGCCTGTGCCCAGGAACGGCCGGTGCGCATCGGCGTCAACTGGGGCAGCCTGGATCAGGATCTGGTGGCACGGCTGATGGACGCCAACGCCCAGAGCGCCAGACCCCGCTCCGCTGGCGAATTGATGGTGGAGGCGATGGTCGAGTCGGCGTTGCAAAGCGCCACCCGGGCCGAGGAACTGGGTTTGCCCCGGGAGCGCATTCTGCTGTCCTGCAAGATGAGCGGCGTCCAGGATTTGATTCGGGTCTATCGGGCGTTGGCGGGCCGCTGCGATCATGCCCTGCACCTGGGACTCACCGAAGCGGGTATGGGCAGCAAGGGCGTGGTGGCGTCCACCGCCGCGCTGGCGGTGCTGCTCCAGGAGGGTATTGGGGATACGATTCGGGTTTCCCTGACCCCGGACCCTGGCGGCGATCGCAGCCGGGAGGTAGTGGTGGCCCAGGAAATCCTGCAAACCATGGGCCTGAGGGCGTTCGCACCCCTGGTCACCGCTTGTCCGGGCTGTGGCCGTACCAGCAGCAGCCGCTTCCAGGAACTGGCCCAGGACATCCAGGCCCACCTGCGGACCCGTATGCCGGACTGGCGTGCCCGCTATGCCGGCGTCGAGGGCATGAAGGTGGCGGTCATGGGCTGCGTGGTCAATGGGCCTGGCGAGAGTCGCCATGCGGATCTGGGCATCAGCTTGCCGGGTAGCGGCGAGCGCCCGGCGGCCCCCGTATTCATGGACGGGGAGAAGCGCCTGACCTTGAAGGGGGACAATATCGCCGAGGAATTCAAGGCGATCCTGGAAGACTATGTGCGGAGGCGCTATGGAGCGGATTGAGCGGCATGGATAAGCGCATGATGGTCACGTTGCTGGTGGCCCTGCTGGTGGCTTATGGCGTGGGCATGGGAGTGGTCTATTTTGGGCAGGAACGCCTGCTGTACCAACCGGAGGCCAGCGGCGGACGGTTCGGCAATCCCAGCGACATCGGCCTGGCCTACGAGGACGTATGGCTGGATACCAGCGACCGGGAGCGCGTCCATGCCTGGTTCGTTAAAACCCGGGCGCCCCGGGGTACCCTGCTGTATTGCCACGGCAACGCCGGCAACATGAGTCACCGGCTAGAGTCCCTGAGGATTTTCGCTGCCTTGGGATTGGACGTGCTGATATTTGATTACCGGGGTTATGGCGCCAGCAGCGGCAAGCCCTCCGAGGCGGGGACCTACCTGGACGCCGCCACCGCTTGGGCCTGGCTGGCGGATCGTCGTCCGGCCAATCGAATCCTAATCTTTGGGCGGTCCCTGGGCGCCGCCGTGGCCTTGGATCTGGCCACCCAGGTCAAGGCCGGGGGCTTGATCCTGGAGTCGCCCTTCACCTCAATACCTAACCTGGGCGCGGAGTTCTATCCCTTTCTGCCGGTCCGGCTGCTGGCCCGCTATGCCTATGACAATCTGGCCAAGATCCCGGGTTTGAAAACGCCCTTACTGCTGGTGCACAGCACCCAGGACGAGATGATTCCGTTCCGCCACGGCCAGGCCCTGTTTAGTGCGGCGCCGGAGCCCAAGCAAATGTTGGAGATTCGGGGCGGGCACAATGACGGCTTCATCGTCAGCGGGCCCCTGTATCGGGACGGGCTGGCCGCCTTTCTGGACGCGCGCCTGGGTAGCGGTGAATCACCCAAGGTGACGCCGGACGCCGCAGCTAAGGCGTCCCACCCCAAACCAGACGCCTCAGCCAGGGCGCCCGTCAACCCGGGGACGGGTAAGAATCGGAGCGTAGAGCCACAAAAAGGCCAGAAAGCCAATCAGCCAAAGAGTCCCGGACAGGTGGACCATCGCTAGATAAGGCACGCCGGGCAGGAGGGGGCCAAACACCCGGACTAAACTGGCCAGGAATAGGGCGCCAAAGCCAAGGGTCATCCAGCGCGAAGGCTGCATGGCGCGTCCAGTATGGCCCAGCGCTACCCGCGCCATCATGCCCAGGGTCAATAGGCCGAAGCCGCCCAGGGTCAGGGCATGCAGGGCCAAAGTGGGCGGGAACAGGCCCAGGGCACCTAAGGTCTTCAAGGCCAGGCCCACCACCAGCCAGGCGTAGCCCAGGTACAGCACCCACAGAATGGGGATTTGCCAGATCCGGCGGTCGTACCAGCCCAGCAAACGCAGTGCCTGGGCCACGGCGGCCAGGCCCGCCACCAGTGCGGTCGCCCAGCCGCTGGGCGCCAGGGGTTCCACCAGAGTCAGGATTATCAGGGACCCGAATACCGCCCATTCCAGGGGTAAGCTGGCCTTGGGCGTGGCGCCGGCGATGGCTTTTTCAGTGAAAAAAGGCATGACCCGGCCACCGATGAAACTGACCAGGATGACCACCAGGTTCAACATCAACTGGGTGCCTAAGGCTCCGGTTTGGGCCAGCCCCAAGGCTTGCAGATGCACCAGTCCGTTGGCCACCGCCATGGCCCCCAGGAGAGGCAAGAACAGCCGGTTGGTCCGGTTGGCGCCCCGCCACAGGGGTCCCGCCAACCCGGCCATCAGCGCCGGCAGGAACAAGCCGTCTACCAGCGCCACCAGAATGCCAGGCAGCGTCGGATAGGCCAGGGGCACCAAGCGTCCCGCCAGCCAGAGGGCGGTCAGCCCGGCCAGGGGCGCGCCGTCCGGGGTGGGCAGGTTGGTCCAATTGCGTACTGCCGTGAGCAGAAAACCGGCAATCACCGCCACGGCGTAGCCGAATAGCATCTCATGGCTGTGCCAGGTCAATTGGCCGTAATAGGCGACCGGCGGCAGGCGCCCGATCCACATGACCAACCAAACGGCCACCAGGACCAGTGCCGCCAGGGCTGCGGCCAGGAAGAAGGGTCGAAAACCCAGGGCAAAGGGCGCCCAGCCGCTGGGGCGGGGGTTGATCTTGGCCGCAGGCGGTTCGGAACCGAGGATGGGCAACTGCATGGCGGGATCCGGAATGGGTTCAGATGCCAGCCTAAACCCGTGGCTCCCGGGATCCTTTGACGGGGGTCAAGCGGGCCGGGGACCGAGACACAACCTAGCGGTCCTAGGCTGGGGCGGGCCGGGTAGGTTGAGGGCAGGGGATGGTTTCTGGGCCCCGGAGGAGACCGGGACCCAGGGAGCCGCTATTGAGGGATGTCGATCTTGGCCTTGGAAGCCAATTCTTGGACATACTTGCGCAACTGGTCCTGTTGCAGGGCGGCGCGCAACTTCTCCTTGACCTGCTCGTAAGTCGGCGGTTGCGCGGTGCGCTTGTCCTGGACCTCGACTAAGAACCAGCCCTTGCCGGTTTGGATGGGGTCGGAAAGCTGGCCGCTCTTGAGGTTGGGCAGGGCCTTGCCGATTTCTGGCAGCACCGCGATCGGCGACGCCCAGCCGACCTCACCTCCCTTGCGGGCGGTTTCCGTATCCTGGGACTGGCTCACCAAGTCGTTGAAGGACTTGCCGTTCTTGTACTGGGAAGAAATTTTCTCCGCTTCCTGCTGGGTCTTGACCATGATATGCCGGATCTTGTACTCCTCCTTCGGCATATTTTTTGACATGGCATCAAAGTGCTGGCGCATGTCCGATTCATTGACCGGGTGATCCTTCAGGTAGCGGTCCGCCGCGGCGCTGAACAGGATCTGCTTGGTGGCCGCATTGATGGCGTCTCTAACATCGCCATCTTTATCAAGCTTGTTCTTCTTGGCCGCTTGAATGAGCAGCTCCCGGGCAACCAACTCTTCAACCACGGCGCGGCGCGCCTTGTCATTGTCCGGGAGACTGGAGTTGGCTGACAAAACCCGATCGACCTCGGACTTGGAAATGGTCGTGTCATTGACCTTAGCGGCATAGCCGGCGGCCAATACGGATGAGGAACCGACCGCGAGGGCGACTAACAAAACAAGAGGACGAACACGGGGCATGGGTCTCTCCATGGAACTTTAACAAAGAAGTGTTCAAGCGAAATCCCGGCTTGCCCCCCGTTCAGGGTGCGGCCGGATCGACGGAGACGCCCCCGCGATGGGGCGACGTGAACGGCGGGTATCGTACAGCAGGTTTTGTTAGCTTGGCCAGGTTGCAGGGCTTTTTTTTGTCAATGGGGGGACCAAGACCCCTTGCTCCCATCGGCATCAGAATTTTTGTTAGTCCAAACCCAAGCTATACCCATGTTCATTCCCGCCAGCTTGCCCACCTGGCGGGGAGGGCGCCAGAATATAGGTCCATAAAATAAGAATTATGGTTCTGGGAGCCTGGCTGGGAAATGAGTCTTCATAAAGTCTTTGAAGACTTATGAATTGATTATCGGCTGGTGTGGGCCAGCTCCCATGCCCCAGATTTTTTTGTTGGTCTAGGTGAAAGTTCTCGACTATACTCAGACTCGGTTTATGCGCCGTTTTGGGCGGCTATTCCCGTATCGCGGATGAATACCCCTTTTAGGCTCACCCCGAACGTCAGGTCCCCTAGGCTAAGGCTTTTCCGATGGTCGTTGTTTGGTCCCTCGGAAGGGTGGCAACAAACGTCGATTAAGTTGTGTGTTGATTATTCGGCTTTTTCACTTTACCAATACACATTCCCGAGAGAAGCTGATTGATGAATATTTATGTAGGCAACCTGGCTTATTCCGTTACCGCAGATGAGCTGAGAGCGGCGTTCTCCGCCTATGGCGAGGTCGCCAACGTGCATTTGATCACGGATAAGTTCACCGGACAGTCCAAAGGTTTTGCGTTTGTCGAGATGACGAGGAACGCCGACGCCGACGCTGCGATCAAGGCCCTGAATGAAACGCCCCTCAAGGGTCGTAACATGAAGGTTAACCAAGCGAAGCCCCGTGGGGATCGGGAGCGGGACCGCCCGGCCCGCAGCCCCCGCTACTGATTCGCTTGCCTGGTCGCTGCCTAAGGTTTTAGGCAAAGAAAATAAGATCGGACCAGGGATGGCGACGTCCCTGGTCAAACCCTCTAAAGTTCCCAAGGTTGCCATTGTCACCTTGCTGGAACGGGGCGCTCCTTCGCCGCTAGCTACTTCACAGCGACGGGCCTAGGGAATGGGCCGAATGGTTCCCCTGCCGGGTAGCCGGCGGACCCACGCGCCCGGAACATCCTGTCTCGCCGCCAATTCCCGCAAGGCCGCCGCCGCCGCTG
>CAZIHO010000025.1:0-32964 GCA_964538875.1 uncultured Chromatiaceae bacterium | reverse complement strand
ACAGAAACCTCCTGGGATTTCCCATCCCTATAGAGGGTGACCAGCACTTTCTCGCCGATCTTATGCCGGTCCAGGGCGTCCAATAGTTCGCGAACATTCTTCACTTCCCGCCCGGCGATCTGCTGAATGATGTCGCCAGCCACCAGATCCCCGTCCCGGGTTTGACTACTGGCCCGCAAGCCGGCCCGCTCGGCGGCGGAACCCGGCACCAGATTGAGCACCAGCACGCCGGAAATCCCCAGGCTCTTGGTCACCGCCTTGGTGGCGTCGTCATCCACTTGGATTCCTAGGCTCGGCCGCTCATAGCGACCCTCGGCGATCAAGCGGGGCACCACCCGGTTCACCGTGTCGATGGGAACCGCGAAACCAATGCCGGCATAGGCACCGGACGGGCTGTAAATCGCCGTGTTGACCCCAATCACCCGCCCGGCGCTATCCAACAGGGGTCCACCAGAGTTACCCGGGTTGATGGCGGCGTCGGTTTGAATCAGGTTGTCGATGGTGCGGTCGTTTTCCGCGTCGATGGAGCGATCCAAGGCGGAAATGATGCCGGTGGTGAGGGTATGGTCCAAACCAAAGGGATTGCCGATCGCCAACACCTTCTGCCCCACCCGCAAATCGTGACTGGTGCCGATGGACACCGGCGGCGGCCGGTTGACCGGGACATTGATGCGCAGCACCGCCAGATCGTGCTCCTTGCTGGCGCCCACCAGTACCGCCTTGTACACCCGTTGATCGCTGAGCCGCACCTGGGCTTGGCTAGCGTTTTCCAGCACGTGGCGATTGGTGACGATCAAGCCCTGCTCATCCCACACAAAGCCGGACCCGGTACCCTGGGGTACCTGACGTACGTTGCGGGTCCAAGGGTTCACCACCTGGGACAGGGTGGTGATGTACACCACCGAGGGGCTGACCCGGTCGAAAATCTCGATGGTAGCCTGCTCGTCAGAGGCCAAGTCGCCCCGCGCCGTGACCGCCCGGGGATTGGCGGTCCAGCGGGCATACCAGATCTCCAATTGCGGCCAGACCAGGATCAGCAGCAACACCGCGACCGCCAGCAGACCCAAGCGGCGCAAGCGGTGTAGTTCCAATTCCGAATTAGATGGCATGGCGCATCGGTCCAGGGTCGGGAAGTCTCAACGATAGGCAGGAAACCGGCCCATGGCAAGCTTGCCGCCCGCCACCAGACTCAGGCGGGTAATCAACGTCCTAGCCCTGAAAAATGAAGTAGACCGCCCCCATCAGGCACAGGCCCGCCCACAGGTAATTCCAAGACAGGGCTTCCTGCATATAGAACACCGCGAAGGGCACAAAGATGGTCAGGGTCATGACTTCCTGAAGAATCTTGAGCTGGCCAAGACTCAGGGACTCATAGCCGATCCGGTTGGCCGGTACCTGGATCAGGTACTCGAATAGAGCGACGCCCCAACTGGCCAAGGCGGCCAGCCACCAGGGCTTATCGTTCAGATGCTTGAGATGGGCGTACCAAGCGGTGGTCATAAATAAGTTGGACAGGGCCAACAGCCCGAGGGTCTGAAACAACACCCAAGTCATGGAACCAACAACCCTGGGAATGAGGTATTTGCAACCAGCGGCAATCCTAGGGGAGGCAGGAGCCTGGATCACCGCCGGAGAGAATTTATTGCCGAGGCCAATCAGCGCTTGGGCGCCGACTGGGAGCGCATCCGCACCCTGAGGGCATTGCCTTCGTCCACCTCCTCCAGCGTGATGCCGTCCACGTCCACGCCTTCGCCAATCCCGCGTCCGTCGTCGGTTCCCAGCTTAATCATCAGACGCACCTCGTTGGTGGAGTCCGCGTGCTTAAGGGCGTCTTCGTAGGAAATGATGCCTTCCCGGTAGATCTTCACCAACGCTTGGTCAAAGGTGACCATGCCGTGCTCGCCCGAGCGTTTCATTAATTCCTTGAGTTTGTGCAACTCACCCTTGCGAATGATGTCCGACGCCAGGGGCGTGTTGAGCAAGACCTCAACCACCGCATAGCGGCCAGAACCGTCCGCTTTCGGCACCAGCTGCTGGGCGACGATCGCCTTGAGATTGAGGGACAAATCCATGAACAGCTGATTGCGGGCATCTTCCGGGAAGAAGGAAATAATACGGTCCAGAGCCTGATTGGCGTTGTTGGCATGCAGGGTGCTCAACACCAAATGGCCGGTTTCCGCGAATGCTACCGCGTATTCCATGGTTTGGCGGGTGCGGATTTCGCCCACTAGGATGACATCCGGTGCCTGGCGCAGGGTATTGCGCAAAGCCACGTCGAAGGACTCGCAATCCAAGCCCACTTCCCGTTGCGTGATGATGCACTGGTCGTGGTCATGTATATATTCAATCGGGTCTTCAATACTAATAATATGGCCGGTCCCGGTTCGGTTCCGGTAGCCGATCATGGCGGCCAGGGACGTGGACTTACCGGCGCCGGTGGCACCCACGAACAGCACTAGACCCCGCTTGACCATGGTGAGGTCTTGCAGGATCGGCGGCAAATGCAGTTCCTCGAAGGTGGGGATCCGGGTTTCAATGCGCCGCAGCACCATGCCGGCGGCTTCCCGCTGCACGAAGGCGCTGACCCGGAAGCGGCCCAAACTCTGGGCGGAGATGGCGAAATTACATTCGTTGGTTCTCTCATACTCCCTTTGCTGTTTTTCATTCATGACACTCAACACGGTATCCCGTGCTTGGCGCGATGACAGCGCGGTTTTGCCCACCGGATGAAAGCGCCCGTGGATCTTCATCATGGGCGGTCTTCCGGCGGTAACGAACAGGTCCGACGCCTTCTTTTCCACCATCATGACCAACAGGCTGTTGAAATCGAAGGGCGCGACGGCGCGACTGGTGGTGCTAGACGTTGGTTCGTATGCCATGACTGCTTCCTCTGGAATCGGCGCGGCTAGGCTTGGGGTAACACCCGATTGCCCTGAAACCTGGCCAACCCCAATGACTTGACTTCCCTCTACTTGGCGAAGGCGCCGATCTTCAAAACGGTGCTCCGCAGCCTGAATTACATGAATGCGTCTTTGTTCTGGGCCTTGGCCCTGGCATCGGTCCGGGTAATGATGCCTTTCTTTACTAGTTCGATCAGATGCTGGTCAAGGGTTTGCATTCCGTGGGCCTGTCCGGTCTGGATCGCGGAATACATCTGGGCCACCTTGTCCTCGCGGATCAAGTTCCTGATGGCCGGCGTTCCGATCATAATTTCCCAGGCGGCGGTACGACCCCCGCCAACCCGCTTGAACAGGGATTGGGCGATGACCGAGCGCAGAGACTCGGACAACATGGAACGCACCATGGACTTTTCGCCGGCAGGAAACACGTCGATCACCCGGTCGATGGTCTTGGCGGCGGAACTGGTGTGCAGGGTGCCAAACACCAAATGCCCGGTTTCGGCGGCGGTCAGGGCTAGGCGGATGGTTTCCAAGTCCCGCATTTCGCCCACCAGAATGATGTCCGGATCCTCGCGCAGGGCGGAGCGCAACGCCTCGCTGAAGCCGAGGGTATCCCGGTGCACCTCCCGCTGATTGACCAAGCACTTTTTGCTGGTATGCACAAATTCTATGGGGTCCTCGATGGTCAACACGTGCCCGTACAGCGTGTCGTTGAGAAAGTCCATCATGGCCGCCAGGGTAGTGGACTTACCCGAGCCCGTGGGACCCGTGACCAGCACCAAGCCGCGCGGGACCTGGACGATGTCCTTGAAGATGGCCGGACAGCCCAGGTCCTCCAGGCTCAGCACCTTGGACGGAATGGTCCGGAATACGGAACCAGCGCCCCGGTTTTGGTTGAAGGCGTTCACCCGGAAGCGGGCCAGGCCCTGGATCTCGAAGGAAAAGTCCGTCTCAAAAAATTCTTCGTAGTCCTTGCGCTGCTTGTCGTTCATGATGTCGTAAACCAGCGCATGGACGGTCTTGTGGTCCAAGGCCGGCACGTTGATGCGCCGCATGTCGCCATCCACCCGGATCATGGGTGGCAACCCAGCGGACAAATGCAGGTCGGACGCGTTATTTTTGACGCTGAAGGCAAGCAATTCCGCGATATCCATGGTGAGTTCCTTTATCGATTCGAGATCACCGGCCCCTGAGAAACTCGGCCGAACTGACGCAAGCTGATTTGTTGTATCATGGACCAGCCCCAAACCGACATGATCCACCTGAATCATGAGATTGACAATATCACCATGATCGATAGCGTGGCAGGGCGTTTGGACCAGGTCCACCGGCGCATTCGTGGCGCCGAGCTAGCGGCCGGGCGGGCGGCCGGCGCGGTGACCCTGTTGGCGGTTAGCAAGACCCAATCCAGCGACCTGATGCGGGCGGCTTGGGCGGCCGGACAACGGGCATTCGGCGAAAACTATGTGCAGGAGGCCCTAACTAAGATGGGGCAACTGGCCGATCTACCCATCGAGTGGCATTTCATCGGCCATCTCCAGACCAACAAAACACGCCCCATCGCCGAGCACTTCGCCTGGGTGCATGGACTGGACGATGTCCGGCATGCGCGCCGGCTGAACGACCAGCGTCCGCCCCATCTCCCGCCCTTGAACGTCTGCCTGGAAATCAACTTGGACGGAGAAGCCGGCAAGAGCGGCGTTTCCCCCGCCCAGGCGGCCGATCTTTTGCGAGAATGTCGAGTTTTCCCCCGCCTGCGCATCCGGGGCTTCATGGCCATTCCGGCTCCAGCGGCGGACCCGGCGGCGGCACGGCTCCCCTTTGCCCGGTTGCGCCAGCTGCGGGACCAACTGGCAACTCCGGCCCTGCCGTTAGACACCCTGTCCATGGGCATGTCCGGGGATCTGGAGGCGGCAATCGCCGAGGGGGCGACCCTGGTACGCGTCGGTACTGCGATTTTTGGATCAAGAAATCATGGCACGTATTGAAAGAACCCATAGCGGCTCCAACCCAGGAGCACCTGAAGCCCTCCTGACCAACAAGCACCGGGTCCCGGCGCGCATCGGCCTGATCGGCGGCGGCAACATGGCGGCCAGCCTGATCGGCGGATTAGTGGCGGATGGTTATACCCCGGACCTCATCCAGGTCAGCGATCCAGAACCGGAAAAGCTGGCGCACCTGTCCGCCCACTTCGGGGTACGCAGTGCGGAGAACAATCTGGCTGCCGCCCAGGATGCGGAGGTGTTGGTGCTGGCGGTCAAACCCCAGATCCTGCGGAATGTCTGTCACGAACTGCGGGAACAGGTGCAGTCCCGCCGCCCGCTGATCATTTCTATAGCGGCCGGGGTGCGGGAGGAATTCCTGCAAGACTGGCTCGGTGGCGGCATCCCCCTGGTACGGGCCATGCCTAATACGCCAGCCATGATCCAGGCGGGCGCCACCGTACTTCACGCCGGGTCCTGGGTGAGCGCCGACCAGCGCAACCTGGCGGAATCCATCCTGCGCGCCGTGGGCCTAACCCGCTGGGCGCGCCAGGAGCCCGAAATGGATGCGGTCACGGCCCTGTCCGGTTCCGGTCCCGCTTATTTTTTCTTGGTGATGGAAGCCATGGAGCAGGCTGGGCTAGACCTGGGCCTAGCGCCGGAAACCGCCCGCCTGCTGACCCTGCAGACCGCCTTGGGCGCGGCGCGCATGGCCATGGAGAGCAGCGAATCGCCGGCCAACCTGCGCCAGCGCGTAACCTCCCCGGGTGGCACCACGGAACGGGCGTTGGCGGTGCTGGAGCAGGGGCACCTGCGGGATCTGTTCAAGCAGGCCCTGACAGCGGCCCGGAATCGTTCCCAGGAGCTGGCGGAACGGCTGGGAGCCGGCTGATGGGCAACAACTATTTCACGGATCCCCTGGTCTTTTTGGTACAAGCCCTGTTCGGCCTGTATTGCTACGTCATTGTTCTTAGGTTTTTCCTGCAAATATTTCGGGCCGATTTCTATAACCCGATTTCACAACTCATCGTCAAGGCCACCGCCCCCCTGTTGCGGCCCCTGCGGCGCTTGATCCCTGGGTTGGCCGGCATGGACCTGGCCTCCTTGGTGCTGGCCTGGCTAGTGAAAACCTTGGAATTGACGTTGATCTGGCTGCTCGTGAAGGGGGAATTTCAGCTTTTTGGGGCCCTGGCCTGGTCCATCCCGGAACTGGTGGGCGTGACCATCAACCTGTTCCTGATTGCGGTCGTGATCCTGGCTATTGTGAGCTGGTTCGCACCAGCGGGATACAACCCGGCCATGAACCTGTTTCAATCCCTGGCCAACCCCCTACTGCGCCCGGCGCGCCGCTGGTTGCCGCCCTTTTCCGGCATCGATCTATCGCCGATGCTGGTGGGAACGGGATTGGTGTTGCTGCAAATGCTCCTGCTGCCCCCCCTGAAAGTGCTCACCGGCTCGCCGTTTTGAGCCCGGAACCCGTGCGCTGGGACGGGGACGACCTCCTGTTGGACCTATGGGTGCAACCCCGGGCGGCCCGCGACGAACTCATCGGGCGCCAAGGGGATGCCTGGAAAGTACGCATCACCGCTCCCCCGGTGGAAGGCAAGGCCAACAGCCATTTGCTGCGTTGGTTGGCGGACCTGTTCGACGTGCCCCGCGCCCGGGTCATCCTGGCAAGCGGCTCCATGGGGCGGCGCAAGCAGGTACGGGTCAAGAATCCGGGTCGAATCCCGGCCCTCCTGCTGGGCACGGCGGCGGAACCCGACGGAGCAGCGCCTCGATCCCCCCATGCCCCTTGACGCCCTGCGGTCCTTTCAGAACAAAAAAATTTTGTGTTGGTCCAATATTCAAAACTATCCATCCCAATAGGCCGAGGGGATCTGTGGGAGTAGGGTGCGGATTTGTTCTATTCTTATGCAACCGGCGGGTGAAATTCATGGGCGATCCTCGGCCCATGGGGGTACGCGAATGCTTTTGAGGGACCTGACGACCATGGCCAAGCCCAATTTGCAGCAAAACTTCCAAGCCTATGCCCAGTGGAAGCTCCGCTTGGCGCGCACGGTCAAGGAATACGAAGCCTGGTTGGCTCAGCAGGGTTTATCAACCCCCGAGGCGGTGGCACGCATCAAGAGCACCTTGCAGGAATTGCGATCGGATAAGTTAACGGTCGCCTTCGTCGCCGAGGTTTCCCGGGGCAAGACGGAACTCATCAATGCCATCTTCTTCGCCAGTCAGGGACGGCGTCTGCTACCGTCCAGCGCTGGCCGCACCACCATGTGTCCCAGCGAAATGCTCTGGGACGAAGACCGCAACGAGGCCTACCTGCGACTGCTGCCCATCGAAACCCGTACTTCGGACTTGAGTGTCCAACAACTCAAAGAAACCCCGGCCCAGTGGGTGCATTACCCCCTCAATATCCAGTCGCCGGAGCAGATGGAAAATGCCCTGAGCGAGATCGCGCAGACCAAGGTGGTCAGCGTCGCACAAGCGGCACAACTGGGGCTTTATCAAGAAGAAGTTGCGAGCCTGGACGGAGAACCCGCCGGCATGGTGGAGATTCCCCGCTGGCGCCACGCGGTCATCAGCTTCCCCCACCCCCTGCTACGGCATGGACTGGTGATCCTGGACACTCCGGGACTCAACGCCCTGGGTAGCGAGCCGGAACTGACTTTGAGCACCCTGCCCAGCGCTCAAGCCGTCCTGTTCGTGCTGGCCGCCGACACCGGCGTGACCCGTTCCGACTTGGATATGTGGCGGCATCACATCAAGGGTTTTCAGAATCGGCGCCAACGGGGGTTGGTGGTCGTGCTGAACAAGATCGACACCCTCTGGGACGACCTCAAGACGGATCAAGGAGTGGAGGAAACCATTGAGCGCCAGAAGGGCTCGGCGGCAAAGATCCTGGGCATCGGGGAGTCCTCCGTGTTTCCGGTATCGGCCTACAAGGGACTGCTGGCCAAGGTCCGGGACGACCCGGAACTGCTGCGCAAAAGTGCCCTAGCCGATTTGGAGGCCTATCTGGCCACCGACATGCTGGATGCCCATCAACAGGCGGTGTTGGACTCGGTGGAAGCCGAGGTGGGCCAACTCATCGAAACCAATCGCAATCTGGCGGCCCAGCAGCTCAGCAACGTTAAGCGCCAGCTCGCCGAGTTGGAGGAATTGCGGGACAAAAGCGACGACGTCATCCACCACCTGTTAGAAAAAACCCGGGACGAGCAGGCCCAGTACCTGCAAAGTGTGTCCCAGTTTCAAGCCAGTCGCCGGGAATTGCTGGTCGAGGCGGAAAAACTGCGGCACATCCTGGAGCCCCAGAGGTTAGACCTGCTCATTGAACAGGCCCATCGGGACATGCTGAAAAGCTGGACCACCCTGGGCATGAAGAAGACCATGAAATCCCTGTTTGACAACTTGCGGGGCACCATGCAGGCCGCCACCGCCCAGTGCGACGGCGCCCGCAAGCTGGCCAGGGGCATTTATCAACGATTCCAGAACGAATTCGGGTTTGCCTCTAGCCAGCCCCAATCCTTTTCCACCATGAAGTATCGGGTGGAACTGGAGATCCTGTACCAAGACGCCGAGACCTACCGGAACAGTCCCATCTTTCTGGTGAGTGACCAGAATTTTGTGGTCAAACGCTTTTTCCAGGTCATTGTGGCCCGCGCCCGGGACATCCTCACCCAACTGAATCAGGCCCAGGACACCTGGTTGAACCAGGTGCTCACGCCCTTGATCGATCAGATTCAGGAATACAAGGACACCGTGGAAAAGCGGCTAGTCAATCTCCAGAAAATCGGCCGATCCAAGGCCCTGCTCCAGTCCCGCATTGAGGAGTTGGAGACCCATTACGCGGAGCAGGCCCGCCAACTGACCGCGCTGCGTAATCTGTTCAATGGTATTCATCTGAGCCGGCCGGATAACACCAAGGAGCGGCCCCGGCCCCGGCTGGTGGTCACCCGTGGCTCGGGACAGGCCCCTGGATAAGTTGTTCCAATACCACTCCTGGGCTAACAAGATGACTGAGAACCCGCGCTAGCCCGCCGAACAGGGCACCGCGGGACGGTTCCGTCGCCTGCTAGAATCGGGTTGAGGTCGGCGCCAGTCGGCAGCGGGCCCACCCCTTGGCTTGGAACCGGCGCCACAGCCGGCCAGCCCGATCGCGGCCTTGGGTTATGGCCTTTTCTTAGGATTCCAGCTTCAAGATGCAGACACTGGGCCAACTGTTCCTGATTTCCGCCCCGTCCGGCGCGGGAAAATCAAGTTTGATCAAAGCCTTGTTGGGTAGAGACGGGCGCTTGCGGGTGTCCGTCTCCCATACCACCCGTCCGCCCAGGCCGGGGGAAATCGACGGGATTCACTACCATTTCCTGGATCAGGCGGCGTTCGCCAGGCTGGGGGATGCCGGTGAATTTCTGGAACAGGCCCAGGTGTTCGGTAACTCCTATGGCACGGCGGAGTCCAGCGTGCGGGCCGCATTGGGGCAGGGCCATGATCTGATCCTGGAAATCGATTGGCAGGGCGCACGCCAGGTACGTCACAAGTTCCCGGAAGTCTGTTCTATTTTTATCCTGCCCCCGTCCGTGGCGACCCTCCGGGAACGGCTCCAGAGCCGGGGCCAGGACCTGGACTCAGTCATCGAAGGACGCATGACCGCAGCAGTGGCCGAACTGTCCCATTACCCGGAATACGATTATCTGGTGGTCAATGATCGATTCGAACAGGCCCTAGACGATCTCTGTTGTATTATTGGAGCCTGGCGATTACGCCGGCCGGTTCAAACCGTACGCCTCGCGGGGGAACTTAAGGGACTGGTGGCCGGGGGTATTTGAGGGGATTTCCGCACGGACCCCGCATCTGGCCCGCCGTTGGGGGCCTAGTATCCGCGCTGGCCGGGATGATACCGGGTGGATGGCCCAGGGATGATTGACCACTGGTCTGGAACGGCCGCTTGGCGTTTTAGCAAAATTGATCCTGAATGCGATAGTTGGAGAGAAGATGGCTCGTATCACCGTGGAAGACTGTTTGCAGCACGTGGACAACCGGTTTGACCTGGTTTTGTTGGCGAGCCGGCGTGCCCGGCATTTGGCCAATCCGGACCGGCCCCCGGAACCCCTGGTGCCAGCCAATAATGACAAACCCACGGTGGTGGCGTTGCGGGAAATTGCCCGGGGACTGGTGACCCAGGCCACGGTGGAACCGGAGGAAGATCTGGACGAGCCGGAAATCACGCGCGTGGAACGGGTGTTCCCGGACCCGGCGGATCGGATCTTGGACGACTAGGGTTGGCGGTACCACGCCCATGATGGGAAAGCAGCTAATGACTTGTCTAAACACGGCAGAGTTCATTGCCATCCGCTTCCCGCCCAGCGGCGGTCGCCGGTTATTGCCCAGGGAACCCAAGGGTTCGGCGGGCCAACAACCCTGTCGGAAACGCTGAAATGGCCGGCGCGCTCCTACCCCAATCCCCGGAGACGCGCCAGGACCAGCCCCGCTACTTGATCTCGGATCTCTGTAGTTACCTAGAATCCTATCTCCCGGCGGAACAAATCCGCGAGGTCTATCGGGCCTACCTCTACAGTGCGGAAGCCCACGAGGGCCAAAAGCGCAAGTCCGGCGAACCCTATATTTTCCACCCGGTGGCGGTAGCCCGCATTTTGGCGGAATTGCGCATGGACTACCGCTGCCTGATGGCGGCGATTCTGCATGATGTCATCGAGGACACCAAGGTTTCCCGGGAAATCCTGGCCAAGGAATTCGGCGACGAGGTAGCGCGACTGGTGGATGGGGTCACCAAGCTCACCCAAATGGATTTCGAGACCCGGGCGGCCGCCCAGGCCGCCAGCCTGCAAAAAATGCTGTTGGCCATGACCCGGGACATCCGGGTGATTTTGATCAAGCTGGCGGACCGGTTGCACAACATGCGCACCCTGGACGCCTTTGGGCGGGCCAAGGTGATCCGCATCGCCCAGGAAACCCAGGAAATCTATGTGCCCATCGCCCAACGGCTCGGCATCAACAGCCTACGGGTCGAACTAGAAGACCTGAGCTTTGCCCACGCCAATCCCTGGCGGCAGCGGATCCTGGCCGACGCGGTGCGCCGCGTGCGGGGTGCCCGCAAGGAACTCATCAGCAGCGTATCTTCCGCGATCCGGGACCGCCTGTACCGGGACGACTTGCCGGGCGAAGTACTGGGGCGCCAAAAGCATCTGTTCAGCATTTACCGCAAGATGAAGGAGAAGTCTCTTACCCTGTCCGAAGTGATGGACATGTACGGATTTCGCATCATCGTGGACCGGGTGGATAGCTGCTACCGGGCCCTGGGCCTGGTGCATAACCTCTACAAGCCGGTGCCCGGCCGGTTCAAGGATTACATCGCCATCCCCAAGTCCAACGGTTATCAGTCTCTGCATACGGTGCTGATCGGCCCCAACGGCGTGCATATGGAGATTCAAATTCGCACGTTGAATATGCATCGCACCGCTGAATCCGGCGTCGCCGCCCATTGGAACTACAAGCAAGGCGATCACGGGGAAAATCAGACCCGCACCGCCGCCTGGCTCAAGAATCTGGCGGAACTCAAGAACACCACGGAAAATTCCGTGGATTTCCTGAACAACGTCAAGAGCGATTTATTTCCCGCCGAGGTGTACGTGTTCACCCCCCGGGGGCGCATCCAGGTGCTGCCCAAGGGGGCGTCGGCCCTGGACTTTGCCTATGCGGTGCACACCGACCTGGGCAACACCTGTGTTTCGGCCCGGGTGGACCGGCGCCTAGTACCCCTGCGGACCATTCTGCACAATGGCCAGACCGTGGAGATCATCACCGCCAAGAACGCACGGCCCAAGCTGGATTGGCTGGATTTCGCCATCACCGGCAAGGCCCGGTCTAACATTCGCGCCTACCTGAAAAATCTGCACAACCAACAGGCCGCCCAATTAGGGAAATCAGTGCTTGAAAAAGAGTTGGCAGTGTTTGATTTGACCCTGGACAGCCTGGAACCGGCGCTGGTCAAACAATTTCTCAAGGAAGCCCATCTCAGCTCCTTGACTGGCTTACTGGTGGAAGTCGGCCTGGGCAGCCGTCCTGCCCCGCTGGTGGCGCAACGCCTGGCCGACGGCCGGAAACCCAGCGTCGAGGCGCAACCGGTGGCCATCAAGGGCACCGAGGGCTTTGTCGTCACCTACGCGGACTGTTGCCGGCCGGTGGTGGGGGATGCGGTGGTGGGCCTGTTCAACAGCGGGGAAGGGCTGCTGATCCATCGCCAAGGATGCCGCTGGCTGGGGGAACGGTCCAAATCCGGGCGCTCCTGGATCGACGTCAATTGGAAACCTAACACCCAGCTCGCCTTGCCGGTGGAAATCCTGGTGGATGCCCAGGACCAACCGGGCGTCCTGGGGGAAGTGACCGCGATTCTCGGCACCCTGGACGCCAATATCGAGGACGTGGGCATCCGCGTCCAGGATGGCTTCTCCTCCTCCATCAAACTGACCTTCAAGGTCCAGGACCGGCGGCATTTGGCCGTCATCATGCGCCGTCTGCGCTCCCTGCCCAGGGTGCTGCGCATCCAGCGGCGCGGGCGCTGAACTCATCCCATTGACCTGATCCGCTCCCGAGGTCCCGCCATGCGCAAAGAAATCATTCGTACCGACCTGGCACCCCAGGCCATCGGCACCTATTCCCAGGCGGTACGGTGCGGCAACCGGGTTTACCTGTCCGGTCAAATTCCCCTGGTTCCCGAAACCATGGAGCTGGTGCAAGGGGACCGGGAAGCCCAGATCCGGCGCGTGTTCGACAATCTGCAAGCAGTCGCCCAAGCGGCCGGCGGCGGCCTGGGGGATCTGGTCAAACTCAACGTATACCTGACCGATCTAGGGGATTTCCCCCTGGTAAATCAAATCATGGCTGAATATTTCAGCCTGCCCTATCCGGCCCGGGCGGCGCTGGGCGTGGCCGCACTACCGCGCGGCGCGGCGGTGGAAATGGACGGCATCCTGGAATTGGAAAACTCGGCGGCCTGACCCGGTGCCTAGGGATGAGCCGCTGGTTAATCCCCGCGCCTTAGGCTCTCCAGGGGCGGACGCTTGACCAGGGGCCAGGTGGCGAGCCAGCCGGCCAGGGCAATGCCCATCGTGGCCCCGCCGATACCCAGCAGCCAGGGCAGGGGGTCCGGTTGATAGTCCAACTCGAACACCTGCCTGGCCAACAGCCAGCCGGTGAGGGCCGCAGCGCCGGCGCCCAGCAGGGTCGCCAGCAGGCCTAGAGCGCCCTGCTCCAGGGCCGCTGCCGCCAGCAGTTGCCGGCCCCGGGCGCCCAGGGTGCGCAGGACCGCCGCTTCCTGCTTGCGCCCCTCGGCGCCAGCCTGGACGCCGGCCACCAGCACCAACAACCCAGCCGCCAGGGTGAAGATAAACACATATTCCACCGCGGCCGCGCCCCGCTCCATCACGCCCCGCACCTGGCCCATGAGCGCCGACACGTCCAGCAGCGTCACGCCGGGAAAGCGGCGCACCAAATCGGCGGCCAGGGCTTCCCGGCCCGGCGGCAGATACAGGCTGGTGACGTAGGTGGCGGGCTGGTCCTGGAGCAACCCCGGTGTGCCCACCACGAAGAAATTGACGTTGAAACTATCCCAGCGCACCCGGCGCAGACTGGTGACCGGCGCCCTGACTTCCTGCCCCGCCACCCAGAAGCCGAGTTCATCGCCCAGGCGAATGCCCAGAGTGTCCGCGATGCCCGTTTCCACGGAAAACTGGGGTGGCGCATCGGCCCCGCTCCACCAAGTGCCCGCGGCCAGTTGGTTGTCCGCCTGGTAACGGATGCCCCAACTCAAGTTGAATTCCCGTTCTGCCAACCGCTGGGCGCGGGGATTGGCGTAGGCCGCCGGGTCCACCGCACGCTCGTTGATGCGGGTCAGACGACCCCGCACCATGGGATGCAGGCCGGACCCGCTGATGCCTTGCTGGTCTAAAAATTCTTGTAATTCCGCCTGTTGGGCCGGCTGGATGTTGATTAGAAAACGATTCGGCGTGTCGGGCGGCAACGCCCGTTGCCAAGCGGCCAGCAAATCGAGCCTAACCACCGCCAACAGCAGCAGGGCCATGATGCCGAGGCCGAAGCCCCCCAGTTGCAAGGCGGTGGTACCCGGTTGGCGGGCCAGGGCCGCCAGGCCCAGGCGCCCAATGCCCCGGACACGCCGTTGCAGCCGGCTGGTGACCCACACCAGGGCCATGCCCGCGCCGCCCAACAGCAGCACCAGGACCAGGGTCGCGCCCAGCACCCAGCCAGCCAGTCCGGCATCCCCGGCCTGCCAGACCAGCAACACCGCCAGGGCGCCAAATGCGGACAGGCCCACTAGCCAGGGTCCCGGCGCCGGTGGACCCAGGTCCCGGCGCAGCACCCGCAACGGCGGCACCCGGGGCAGGCGCAGCAGGGCCGGCAAGGCGAAGCCGAACAGGGTCAGGGCGCCGGTCGCCAAGCCGATCAGCGCTGGCCGTGGCGACGGCCAGGGCAGATTCTGGGCCAACCAATCACCGGCCAGTTCTGCCAACACCCAATGGGCGACCAGGCCCAGCAGACAACCCAGGGTTCCGGCCAACGCCAGCAGCAGCGCCAGGCGCGCCAACAACAGACGCCGCAGCAGACCACTGCTGGCCCCCAGGCAGCGCTGAATGGCCAGCGCATCCGCCTGGCGTTCCAGGAGCCGCCGGCTGGCCAGGGCCACCGCCGCGCCTGCCACCAACACCGTCACCAGACTCGCCAGCCCCAGGAAGCGGCTGCCCCGGTCCAGGGCCGCCCGCAGTTCCGGGCGGGCATCCTCTAGCCCCAGGAGCCGGGCATTGGGGGGCAAGCGCTCCTTGACCCAGGCGCGAAAGCGTTCCACCACCGGCCCATCGCCCGCCACCAACAGCCGATGCTCGACCCGGCTGGCCGGGGTGACCAGGCCGGTGGCGGGCAAATCGTCCAGTCCCAGCAGTACTCGCGGCGCGATTTGGAACAGGTGTCCGCCCCGGTCTGGCTCCGATTGGATGAGACCGGCCAGGCGCAGGCGACTCTGCCCCAACGCCAGTTCCGCCCCCAGTTGGCTGGGGAGGAGGGCGAGCAAACCGGGCTCTACCCACAGGTTTCCCGGCGCCGGCGGTCCCTGGACCGGCTCCGCCGCGCCCGCTCCATCCCGGCGCACCCATAGCCGGCCCCGCAGGGGATAGCCCGGGTCCACCGCCTTGACCTGCACCAACTGGGGCGCCCCCGCCCCCAGCACCACGCTGGGAAAGCCGAGGGTGCGAGCGGTGGCCAGGCCCAGCCGGCGGGCCTGGTCGGCCAAGGCCGGGTCCAGAGCGGTACCGGATTCCACCACCAGGTCCGCCGCCAGCAGTTCGGTGCCCTGGTCGCGCAGGGCCTGATCCACCCGGTCGGTGAAAAAGCCCACCGCCGTGACCGCCGCCACCGCCAATACCAGCGCCAGGCTCAGCAAACTCAGCTCGCCAGAGCGCCATTCCCGGCGCAGACCCCGCCACGCCAGGCGTGGAATGTTCAAGGCTGTTCCTCCAGACGGCCCAACTCCAGCAGCAGACGCCGGTCACACCGGCGGGTGAGACCCAGATCATGGGTCGCCAGTACCAGGGTGGTGCCCAGTTCCTGGCGCAGTCGCAACAGCAGGTCAATGACCTGATCGCCGGTGCGGGCGTCCAGGTTACCGGTGGGCTCGTCGGCGAACAGCAGCGCCGGCCGGGTGGCGAAGGCCCGGGCGATGGCGACCCTTTGTTGCTCGCCGCCGGACAGTTGCCGGGGATAATGGTCGGCGCGGCCAGCCAGCCCCACCTGGTCCAGGGCGGCGCGGGCGGTAGCGTCCGGGTTTGGGCTATCCCGCAACTCCAGGGGCAACAGCACATTTTCCAAGGCGGTCAGGTTTGGCAGCAATTGGAACGACTGGAACACAAAGCCAACCCGCCCGGCACGCAGCCCGGCACGGGCGTCCTCATCCAGGGGCGCCAGGGAATGGCCCAACAGCCGCACTTCCCCCCGGCTGGCCTGATCCAGGCCCGCCAGCACACCGAGCAGGGTCGATTTGCCGGACCCGGACGCACCCAGAATGGCCACCGCTTGGCCCGCCTCCACCTGGAGATCCAGCCCATCCAGAATCACTAGGCGCCCGCCGGGAGCCAGGATGTCCTTACCCAAGTTCCGCGCCGCTACCGGCGTCTGGTTAAAATCCAAGCTCATTCCCATCCGTCGTCACGTCCGCCATGAAATCAATCCTCTATTCCCTATTGTTGCTCGGCATCGTACCCGGCCTGGCCGCCGCCACGCCCAATCTGTTGATCCTGGGTGACAGCCTGAGTGCCGCCCATGGCCTGCGCCGGACGGACGGCTGGGTGCATCTGCTCCAACAACGCTTGGAGCAGCAGGGCCTGCCGTTTCAGGTGGTCAACGCCAGCATTTCTGGCGACACCACCGCCGGCGGGCTGGCGCGCCTGCCGCCCCTGTTGCGGGATCATCAGCCGGTCCTGGTGGTGCTGGCGCTGGGTTCCAACGACGGGCTGCGGGGTCTGGGCCTGGAACAACTGAGGTCCAACCTCCAGGCCCTGATCGACGCCTGCCGCCAGGCCGGCGCCCAGGTGCTGATGGTGGGCGGCATCTTGCCGCCCAATTATGGCGCCCTGTACAACCAACGCTTTGCCGCCGTGTTCCGGGATCTGGCCGCCAAGGAACAGGTGCCCCTGGTGCCGACCCTGCTGGCTGGACTTGGGGACGACCTGTCCATGTTCCAAGCGGACGGACTGCACCCCACCGCCGCCGCCCAACCGCGCATGTTGGATAATCTGTGGGCGGAATTGTCCCGCCAACTGGACCAGTTGCCTAGCCGTTAGGCACCCGTCCCCCAGCTTTGCCCACCATCCGGGAACCGGCGACAATGGACGCCCGTCCCCCCACCACCTTGGAGAAGCCAGTCATCATGGGGCCCATTACCATCGTCGGCAGCGGATTCGCCGCCCTGTCCGCCGTGCGCGCGTTGCGCAAGGCCAAATCCAGGGCGGAAATCACCCTGGTCAGCCCCCGTGCCGAGTTTATTTATCTGCCGGGCATGATCTGGATTCCGCCGGGGCTGCGCCAGGGCGACGAGTTGCGGGTGCCCCTGGAACCCTTCCTCCGGCGCATGGGGGTACGCCACCTGGCGGCGGAAGCCACCGGCCTCCAGGATGGGGGCCGCACCCTCCTCACCAGCGCTGGGGAACTGGCCAACGAAGGCTTGATCCTGGCCTGCGGCGCCCGGTTTATCAGAAAACTGCCGGGCATCGAGCACGCCATTACCCCCTGCGAGGGCATTGCCGCCGCCGAAAACATCCGGGACCGGCTCAAGGCCCTGGCGGGGGGCGCCATCGCCATGGGTTTTGCGGGCAATCCCAACGAACCCACGGCGGTGCGGGGCGGACCCCTGTTCGAGTTCCTGTTCGGCATCGACCGCCAGTTGCGGCTGGAGGGGCGCCGGGACCGCTTCAAGATCAGCTTTTTCAGTCCTGCGCCCCAGCCCGGCAACCGGCTCGGCCCCAAGGCAGTGCGGGGTCTGCTGGACCAGATGGCCAAGCGGGACATCGCCACCCACCTGGGCCACAAGCTGAAAGCGTTCACGGATCGCCAGGTCATCACCGAGGGCGGCGAACTAGATGCGGATTTGATTTTGTTCATGCCGGGCCTTACCGGCCTGCCCTGGCTGGACGCCACCGGCCTGCCCCGGTCGCCGGGGGGGCTGATCCAGGCGGACCCCCACTGCCGGGTGCCGGGTTTCGAGCGGGTTTATGTGGCCGGGGACGCAGGCAGCTTCGCGGGACCGGACTGGATGCCCAAGCAGGCCCACATGGCGGACCTGCAAGCGGCGGCGGCCGCCGCCAACCTAGTGGCGGAACTACGCGGCCGCCCGCCGACCCAGGAGTTTCCGGTGGAACTCCTGTGCATTCTGGACGGCCGGGACCGGGGTATGTTGGTGGCCCGCACCCAGCGCTTCAACCTGATGTTGCCGGAACTGCGCCTGCTCCATTGGACCAAGCGCCTGTTCGAGTGGTGGTATCTCCGGCGCTATCGCTAACTGTCGGGTTCCGCCAGGGTGACGCTGGCGGCGCCGCTGGCCCGGTCGATCTGGATCAGGAGTTCGCAATACTCGGTAGTTTCGTCCAGGGGCGTCGGATCATCGGCGCAACCACAGCCGGCGCTGCATCCGCTGTACACCACGCCCACCCGCAGGTCGAGCCGCTCCCCCGCCTCGCTGGCGCCCAGCACCAGCACCTCCAGGGAGTCGTCCAATACCCGGCTACTGCGGGCCAGCCCGGCGTCCAGGGGCAGCGATGCCGCCTGGGCGCGGAGTTCTTGCTTACACAGGGCGCGAAATTCCGGCGTACCCCAGGCCCGTGCTGTGTCCGGCAACCAGAGCATGGGGGCTAACTCGCCAGGGCGTCCCGGACCCGCTCCAGGCGCGCCTTTACTTCGACGGCCAGGGCCGCCACCTCCGGATGCTCCGCCAGGGCGAGGACCGCCACTGGGTCCATGAAGGCCACCCGGATGGTCCCGTCCGCCTCTTCCCGCACCACCAGGTTACAGGGCAGCAGCAGGCCGACATCCAGGTCCGCGCTCAGCGCCCGGTGGGCGAGCGGCGGATTACAGGCGCCCAGAATCCGGTACGGCCGGGTTTCCACGCCCAGCTTGGTGCGCAGCGTGGCCGCCACGTCGATGTCGGACAGGATGCCGAAGCCCTCGGTCTTGAGCGCCGCCGTCACCCGGTCGATCGCCTCGTCTAGCCCAGTCCGTATCTGCATGGAGAAACCGTACATATTCATCGCCCCCGTTGTTTTGAACGCTCCCGGGCATCATACCTGGCCGGTATTGGGTAATCCCCACCTTAACCCGCTCCGGGCTTCCTGCTAGTATGCTGCGCCAATCCGGGCCTTAACCGCCATCCGCGCCGGGTCCCGTTCTCTAGGTCCCCGTCCCAGGGAGGAAGCTCCATGCCACTGGTCAAGCCCTTTGCCGGATTACGCCCCGCCGCCGGCCGTGCCGCCGAGGTAGCGGCGCCGCCCTATGACGTGGTGGACGCCCGGGAAGCCCGGCAGCAGGTCGCCGGCCGGCCCTATAGCTTTCTGCACATTTCCCGGGCTGAAGTGGATCTACCCGAGGGTACCAATCCTTATGGGCCGGAGGTGTACGCCAAGGCCCGGGACAATCTCGCCCAGATGCGGGCCCAGGGCGTGCTGGAACAGGATCCGGCACCCTGTTATTACCTGTACCGGCTGACCATGGGCGAGCATCGCCAGACCGGCCTGGTGGCGGCGGCCTCGGTGGACGCCTACGACCAGGGCCGCATCAAGCGCCACGAATTCACCCGCCCGGTCAAGGAAGACGACCGGGTGCGGCAGATCGACGTGCTGGACGCCCAAACCGGCCCGGTGTTTCTGGCTTATCGAAGCACCCCGGACCTGGACGCCCTGTTGGAGCAGGGCTCCCAGGGCGCGCCGGAAGTGGATATCCGGGCCGCGGATGGGGTGCGCCATGAACTCTGGGTGGTGCGGGATGGCGCCCTGGCGGCCCGCATCAGTGCCGGCTTCGACGCCCTGCCGGCCCTGTACGTGGCGGACGGCCATCACCGGTCCGCCGCTGCGTCCCGGGTGGCGGCAACGCGCCGCCGGGCCAACCCGGCCCACAGTGGCGACGAAGCCTATAACTATTTCCTGGCCGTCATCTTCCCCCACCGGCAATTGCGCATCATGGCCTATAACCGGGTGGTCCGGGATCTGGGCGGCATGGACTCCACCGATTTCCTGGAACAGGTCGGGGAACGTTTCCAGGTCGAGTCCAGCCCGGTGCCGGTGACGCCGGCCCGCCCTGGCGAGTTTGGCCTATACCTAGATCAAGGCTGGCACCGGCTGACCCTGGATGGGGCCAAGATCCCCCAGGACGACCCGGTGGCACGCCTGGATGTGAGCCTGCTGGCGGATCACCTCATCGAGCCACTGCTCGGTATCCGGGACCAGCGCACCGATGACCGCATCGACTTCGTGGGTGGCATCCGGGGACTGGAGGGCCTGGTCCAGCGGGTCGATCAGGGCGACATGCGCGCCGCCCTGTCCCTGCACCCCACCAGCATGGAGGATTTGATGGCGGTGGCGGACGCCGGCGAAGTCATGCCACCCAAGTCCACCTGGTTCGAGCCCAAGCTCGCCGACGGACTGGTGAGCCACCTGCTCGGCTAGCCCGCCCCCCGGAACCCGCAGCGCCACCATGGTCGCCACCAAGACCAGCCTCCCGGCCGGTAACCACATCTGCCCCCAGGACCTGGAGCAGTGGTTCGCCGGCATCGAAGCCCATTACAGCGAGCCCCAGCGGGACCGGCTCCGGTCCGCCTGCTGCCTGGCCCGCGCCACCTTGGCGGAGCAGATGCTGGGCACCGGGGAAACCCGCCTGCGCCACAACCTAGCTACCGCCGACATCCTGGCCCACATGCGCCTGGACTCCGAAACCCTGGAAACCGCCATTCTCAATGGCACCCTGGCCTCCCCGGAGGTGACGCCGGAATTGCTGGAACAACAATTTGGTCCCCGGGTCGCCCACATGGTGGGCAACCTGACCCGGCTGGGCCAATTTGGCAGCCTGGATGCCAGCGTACGGGAGGGGGAGCGGGCGGAACAGGCGGAAAATCTGCGTCGGCTCTTACTCGGCATTGCCGAAGACGTGCGGGCGGTGCTGGTAGTGCTGGCCGAACGGTTGCACCTGATGCGAGCCAGCAAGCGCCTATCCGACGAAATCCGTCAGCGCCTGGCCCGGGAAACCCGCCAGGTGTACGGGCCCCTGGCCAACCGGCTGGGCATCTGGCAAATCAAGTGGGAACTGGAAGACCTCAGCCTGCGTTTCCTGGAACCTGCGGAATACCAGCGCATCGCCAGCCTCCTGGACGGCCGCCGCGCCGACCGGGAAGCCTTCATCAGCCACATCATCGAGGTGCTCAAGGAAAAATTCGCGGAGGCCGGCGTACACGCCCAGGTGACCGGCCGGCCCAAGCACATTTACAGCATCTACCGCAAGATGCGCCGCAAGGGCGTGGACTTCGATCAAATCTTCGACGTGCGGGCGGTGCGGGTGCTGGTGGAAAACCTGTCCGACTGCTACGCCGCCCTCGGCGTGGTGCATGGACTCTGGCGCCACATCCCCGGGGAGTTCGATGACTACATCGCCACCCCCAAAACCAATATGTACCAGTCCATCCACACCGCCGTGGTGGGCCCCGAGGACAAACCCCTAGAAGTCCAGATCCGCACCCGGGGCATGCACCGGCACGCCGAACTGGGCGTCGCGGCCCATTGGCGCTACAAGGAAAACACCGGCTCCGATTCCGAGTTGGAGCGGCGCATTCTCTGGATGCGTCACTGGCTGGAACTCAAGGACGAAGGCGGCGACGCCGAGGATTTCGTGGATCGCTTCAAGACCGAGTTCGAGCCGGTCAAGATCTACGTCCTGACCCCCAAGAACAAGGTGGTGGAACTGCCCAAGGGCGCCACCCCCCTGGACTTCGCCTACGCCATCCACACCGAGATCGGCCACAAATGCCGGGGCGCCCGGGTCAACGGCAAGCTGGTCAACCTGACCCAGCCCCTGGTCAGCGGCCAGACCGTGGACATCATCACCGCCAAGAACGGCTCTCCCAGCCGGGACTGGGCGCTACCCCAACTGGGCTACCTCAAGACCGCCAAGGCCCGCAACCGGGTACGCCAGTGGTTCAAGCAACAGGACTACGACCAGCACCTGGCCCACGGCCGCGCCGCCGTAGAACGGGAACTCGGCCGCCTGGGGGTGGACGAACGGCCGGACTTGGAGCGGGCGGCCGCCCGGTACAACTTCAAGAAGGGCGACGACCTGCTGGCCGCCGTGGGGCGCGGCGAACTCTCGCCGGTGCAGGTCCTCAATCAGGCCGACATCCACCCGGTCAAGGCGCCGGAACCCAAGCAAGTTCCCATCGCGGCGCCCAGCAGCCGCCCCACCAAGGGCGAGGTGGTGGTAGCCGGCGTCGGCGACCTGCTCACCCACATCGCCCGCTGCTGCAAGCCGGTGCCGCCGGACGCCATCCTGGGCTTCATCACCCGGGGCAACGGCGTCACCGTACACCGGACCAGCTGCCCCAACATGGCACGTCTGGCACCGGACGACCAGGAACGGCTGGTGTCGGTGCAATGGAGCAGCGCCACCAAGGGGGACATCGCCTATCCAGTGGACATCGAAGTCCAGGCGTCCGACCGCAAGGGTCTGCTGCGGGACATCTCCTCGACCCTGGCCAACGAAGACATCAACGTCATCGCGTCCCAGACCCACAGTAACCACACCTCGGACGTGGCCACCATGCTGTTCACCATCGAAATCCCCAACGGCGACAAACTGAACCGGGTCATCGCCCGGCTGATGCAAGTGCCAGCGGTGTTGCAGGTCCGCCGGCGGGTGTAGAGGTAGACCCCCGATGCACTGTTGGGATCGCGCTCGCCGGGCTTCAGCAAAACGCCCCCTGAAACGCCGCTAAAAATGCCTGGAACTGGTGCTCCGGCAATTGGTTGATGCCCGCCGCCGCCTTACGCCCGCCGCCGCTGGGGAAGCGCCGGCACAGGTCGTCGGCGCCCTGGGGCTGAGCCATGGGCGCCCGCACGCTGACCAGGAAGCCTCCAGCCGGTAATTGGGTGAGGAGCGCATGGGCGCGTTCCGGCGCGGCCTGGGCCAGATCGTTGGCGAGCACGCCGCTAACCCGCCGTGCCCAGGGGGCATCCGGCAGCACATAGGCCCGGTGGCTGGCCGTTTCTAGCACCGGGGCCAAGCCGGCGGCCCGGGCCATATCATCCCGGTAGCCCGCTTCCAGGGTCTTGAACAGAGGTTCGGCGGCGATGAATTCCAGGGGATCGGCGAACGGCAGCATACGCTGCGCCAGCTCCGCCGGCGGCGCGTGCAGGTCGTCCAGGCTGGCGCCATAGCCGTTGTAGTTGAGGTAGATGCCCAGGTCCCGCAAGCGCTCCAGGTCCGCCTCCGGCAAACCCAGGGGTGCCGCCGCCGCCCGTGCCTGGCGGTCAAAGTTGTCGCCGAAGGTGCCCACCACCGCCCAGGCCCGGTGAGCACCGCCCAGCCAATGATCTACCAGCAGGCTGGTGCCCTGGTCCGGGCGGGTGTCGATGTGGGTGTCCAACCCCGGATGGTCAGGGATGTCACCTGGGTAATGGTGGTCGAAATAGCGCACCTTGACGCCCTGGTCCAGCAACCGCACCAGCGCCTCCCGGTTCTTGTCCAGGGCGATGTCGAGCACCGTCACCTGGTCACCGGCCTGGGCCTGGACCTGGATCAGCAGGCCGATGTCCCGCTTGACACCGGTCACCAGCCGGGAGTCCCTGGGTTGGGCCAGGCGCAGTTGCTGGAGGGCGCACAGCCCGTCCGCGTCGCCATTGAATACGTCCCACTGGGGCATGGTTTGGCTTCCTAAGATAATGGTGTCTTGAACGGCGGTTCAGCGCTCGATGACGTTCATGATCGCCAGCGCCCGCTCATAGTCGAATTGCTCGATGGCCCGGCCCAGGGGCGCCGCCAGGGGTCCCAGCACGGCGCTCAGGGTGGCGGCGGATTCCTGCCACAATTTGTTGGCGCGGGTGTTATCGGCGGCCAATAAGCGCTGGAGTTCCGTCAACAGCAGACGCACCTGGGCCGGTTCCGGGACCGGCGCGGGCGCCGCCAGTTGATCGCCGGTCACCGCGGCGATGGCTCGCACCAGGGGCGCGAGACCTGCGTCCAACGCCTGGACCTTGGGTTCCAACTCTCGATCCGGAGCGCCATCCCGCAGCGCCAGTTCCACGTCCCGGGCGCGCCGGGATAGGTCCTCGGCGCCCAGGGTAGCGGCCACACCCTTGAGGCTATGAGCCAGACGCTGAGCCTCGCCCCGCTGATCCGCCGCCAGGTGGGCGCGCAACGCCGCCACGTCGCCGCCGTGACCCTGGTGAAACAGGGTCAGCAGCCGCCGGTAGCGGTCCAACTGGCCGCGCACACTCACTAGGCCCTGTGCCAGATTGAGGCCGGGCACGGCGCCTAGGGCGGCCCGTAGCGGCAGGTCATCCCGGGCGGCGGGTCCGCTGGCGAGCTTCACGGGGCCGGCGGCCCGGGCCAGCCGTACCCGCACCCAGAAGGTGCTGCCTTGACCGGGACGGCTCTCCACACCCACCGCGCCGCCCATGAGCATCGCCAGCCGGGCGGCGATGGTGAGCCCCAGGCCGGTGCCGCCAAAACGCCGGGTAGTGGAGTCGTCCCCCTGGGTAAAGGGTAAGAAAATACGCTCTCGCTGGTCGTCGGTGAGACCGATGCCCTGGTCTTCCACTTCCAATCGCACCAGCGCGGCGCCGGCCTCGTCACCTAGCCAGCGGGCCCGGATCTGGATCCGTCCCCAATCGGAGAACTTGATCGCATTGCTCAGGAAGTTGGCCAGAATCTGGCCCAACCGCAGGGGATCACCCCGTAGCCAGCCCGGCAGCGCCGGGTCCAGCACCTTGTCCAGCCGTAAGCCTTTGGCCGCCGCCCGCTCCCCCAGTTGGCTCAGGATGCGGTCGATCAGAGCTTCCAGGCCGAAATCCACCTGGTCCAGGGTGAGCCCGCCCGCCTCAAGTTTGGACAGGTCCAGCACGTCGTTGATGACCCCCAGCAGGTGTAGACCCGCTTCCTCGATCTTGCCCAGTTGCCCGAGGGCCTTGGGATCCCCCAAATCGCTGCGCAGCAGGTGGGCCATGCCGATGATGGCGTTCATGGGGGTGCGGATTTCGTGGCTCATGTTGGCCAGAAAGGTGCTCTTGGCGCGGCTGGCCGCTTCCACCGCGTCCTTGGCTTCCTGCAATTCCAGGGTGCGGGACTGGACCAGTTCCTCCAGATGGTCCCGGTGCCGTACCAGTTCCGCCTCGATACGCTTGCGCTCGCTGATGTCCTGCACGGTGCCCAGAGAGGAACGGGGCGCCCCGCTGGCGTCAAATTCAATTTCGGCCCGCTCCCGCACCCAGCGGACTTCATCCCCCACCCGGATGCGGTGTTCGATGTCGTAGGGCACGCCATCTAGAATTTTTTTCCAGGCCGCCAGCACAAAGGCGGCGTCGTCTGGATGGATGCGGGCGGCGAAGTCCGACAGGGTGACCGGCCGGCCGGGCTGGGCGCCGAAGATGCGATAGGTTTCGTCACTCCAGTTTAGGGTGCGGCTGGCGATGTCCACCGACCAGCTGCCGGTCTGGGACAGGGCCTGAGCACGGCGCAGATTGGCCTCGCTTTGGCTCACGGCGGCTTGCAGGCGGTTATGTTCGGTGACATCCCGCCATACCCCCACCAGGTAGTTCTTGCCCGGCACCTGGGCGGCGCGCACGTGCAGTTGCACGTCCAGAATCCGGCCATCCTTGGTCCGGTGCCGGTTGGCGAAACTGGTACCGCCCACCCGCCGCACCTCGGCAATGGCGGCGCGCAATCCGGGCTCATCCAGGTCCGCCTGGATATCGGTCAACCGGAGTCCCAGGTATTCCTCCCGGTGGTAACCCAGCATCCGGCAACAGGCATCGTTGACGTCGATGATGCGCAGACTGTCCGCGTCCACGAACTCGATGCCGTCGCCGGCTTGACTCAGGCTAGCCTGAATCATTTCCTCCCGTTCCGCCAGGTCCCGCAGCGCTTGGCGGTGGGCGGTCAAATCCCGGCCGGTCCTCAGCACCCCAGCCACCTCTCCCTGGGCGTCCCGCAGCAGGGTGCCACGGAGTTCAAAAAAACCCGCCACCGTCGCACCAGGGCAGTTCAGGTTGATTTCCATGGGCCGGGGTTCGCCCCCGTCCAGGAGACGCTGGTCCTCAGCGCATAACCGGTCAGCCAGGTCCGGCGGCAGTAATTGGTGATCGTTGCGACCCAAGATTTCCGTTCTGGGCCGCCCCAGCACAGCGGCGGCCAGGCGATTGCACAGCCGACAGACCCCGGCCCGGTCCTTCAACCAGATCAGATCGGGAATCTCGTCCAGCAGGGCCAGCAACAGGGACTCCGACAACACAGGGCCGGGTCCGCCCGCTCCGGGGATAGTCACGAATCGGTCCCCGCTAGCGGAGAGCGGGGGGCCTGGGGGAATTCTAGTCCCAGGCTAGGGCGGGTTTTGGGCGGCATGGGGCAACTCATCCAAAATTTTTTCGCATTTTATGGTCTTGCGAAAAATTCGCCATCCCTGCCTGGGACCGCCGCCATGGCAAGCGCTATTTATACAATGGGGAAACTTCCCGGAAGCGGGCATGGCTGGAATCCACCAGCCATTCAAAGGCCACCGACTCGCTGGCGACGACCTGGACGCCAGCCCCGGCCATCCGCGCCAAGGCCCGTTCTCGATTGGCCGGGTCCCGGGAACAAACTGCGTCCCCCACCACCCACACCTGATACCCCAACTGCTGGAGGCCGGCGGCGGTTTGCAGCACACAGACATGGGTCTCCATGCCCACCAGAATCAGTTGCCGGCGCTGGGGATGGCGTTGCAACTGGGTAGCAAAGGCGGGCGCGCCGCAGCAGGAAAAGCTGGTCTTTTCGATGCACGCCAGGTCCGGGGGCAAGTGGGCGCGAATCCCCGCCAGGGTGGGTCCCAGGCCCTGGGTGTACTGCTGGGTGAGGATGACGGGCACTTCCAGCAGGCGGGCGGTGTCGATCAGCCGGTTGATGTTGGCCACCGCCGCCGCCAAGTCCCCGGGCGGCATGTGAGCGGCTAGCCGTTCCTGGACATCTATCACAATCAACTGGGACGCGGGGGCCTGGCATAGGGTCAAGGCAGGGACGGGCTCGGTCACGGCGGGCGCTCCTGAATCGGCTTGCGGTGGGACAGAACGGCGGCGCCGGCCGCCGCCGGCGCGCTTTAGTAGGTGGCGGTGGCCGGATCCACGTCCCGGGCCCAGGCCGCCATGCCGCCTTCCAGATTGATGACTTGGCTGAACCCTTGGCCTTCCAGATAACGGCACACCCAGGCGCTGCGGATGCCGTGATGGCAAACCACCAGGATTTCTTGCTCCGGGTCCAATTCCCGGGCCGCGTCAGGAACTTCCCGCATAGGCACCAACCGGGTGCCCTCGATACGGCACAGGCGGTATTCCCAGGGTTCCCGTACATCCAGCATCAGGGGCTTGGGGCCGTCCCCGTCTAGGAGGGCCTTCAACTCTGTCACCCGCATTTCACGCATGGGCTGGGACCGGGCCTAAAACTGGAAGCGCCGTGGCTCCGGCGCATTATCCAGTGCTGGAATGCTGGTCTCGAATAGGGCTTCCCGGCTATAGCCGGTTTCGCTGACCCGGGTGATGAGCAAGGCTTCCATCAGGGGATCCTCGCCCACCACCACGAACAGCCGCCCGCCGACCCGCAATTGCATCTGCAAGCGGGGTAGCAATTCCTCGGAGGGCAGGGAGCCCGTGATGGCAATGGCGTCAAACGGAGATTCGTCCGGGATAACGGCCAGACCATCCCCTTGGCGGATTTCCGCGCTAGGTGCCCCCATCGCGGCCAGGTTGCGCCGCGCCGCCTCCAGCAATTCCGGCCGCAACTCCAGGCTAACCAAATTGGCGCCCAGACGCGCCAGGCAGGCGGTCAAATACCCAGTGCCGGCACCGATTTCCAACACCTTTTCCTGACTCCGCACCGCCAGGGCTTGCAACATCCGCCCCACGATCCTGGGCGCTAACATGGTCTGGCCCGACCCGATGGGGATTTCCACATCTGCATAGGCTAGGTTGCGATAGGCTTCGGGCACGAACAGCTCCCGGGGGATACTCCCCATCAGATGCAGCACCCGGCGGTCTAAAACTTCCCAGGGCCGAATCTGTTGTTCAATCATATTGAAGCGAGCGAGTTCGGTGCTTAGCTCCATGGTGCCCTACCTCTGGTGAATTGGATAAAAGGCGATTCCCTGGCACGGCCGGGGAGTGGGGGGATTATAGGCGAGCGTCCGGCGTAATTTCGAGATCCGGCGCGCGGTTGAAAAGCGTCCCTCCTTCCGGTACCGTCCTGGCCCATCTGTTTTGCTTAGGGGAGCCCCGCCGCCCACCCCGGCCATGGGGCCGGCCAGCCACGGGCCTCCCGCGCCACTGCTGCACGAGGCCACGCCATGAATGCCATCCCCCAGGACCTGATCGAATCCACTTCCCGGCTGTCGGAGGAGGTCGTCCGGCCCTTCGCCAACTCCCGCAAGGTTTACGTGGAGGGCTCGCGGCCAGACCTGCGGGTACCCATGCGGGAAGTGGAGCAGACGCCGACCCGGACCGCCACCGGCCTGGAGGACAATCCGCCGATCTACGTCTATGACACCTCCGGCCCCTACACGGACCCCCGCGCCCAGATCGACCTGGCCCGTGGTTTGCCCGGCGTGCGGGACGCCTGGATCGAAGAGCGGGACGACACCGAACTGCTGCCGGCCCCTTCCTCCGACTATGGACGCATCCGCCAGGGGGACCCGGCGCTGGCCTATCTGCGCTTCGCCCACCTGCGCCAGCCCCGGCGGGCGAAGAGCGGACGCATCGTGACCCAGATGCACTACGCCCGCCAGGGCCTCATCACCCCGGAAATGGAGTTTGTCGCGCTGCGGGAAAGTCAGCGGCTGGCGGAACTGCGCGCCGACCCCCGCTATGTAAAGCTGCTGCGCCAGCATGGGGGCCAGGACTTCGGCGCCGGCCTGCCGGAGCTGGTGACGCCGGAACTGGTACGGGCCGAGGTGGCCGCCGGGCGCGCCATCATCCCCGCCAACATCAACCATCCGGAGTTGGAGCCAGCCATCATCGGCCGCCGCTTCCGGGTCAAGATCAACACCAACATCGGCAATTCCGCCCTCTCGTCTTCGGTGGCGGAAGAAGTGGAAAAGATGGTCTGGTCGGCTCGCTGGGGCGGCGACACCCTCATGGACCTGTCTACCGGCCGCAACATCCACGAGACCCGGGAATGGATCCTGCGTAACGCGCCCATGCCCATCGGCACCGTGCCCATTTACCAAGCCCTGGAAAAGGTGGACGGTAAGGCCGAGGAACTCACCTGGGAATTGTTCCGGGATACCCTGATCGAGCAGGCTGAGCAGGGCGTGGACTACTTCACCATCCACGCCGGGCTGCGCCTGGCCTATGTGCCCCTCACTGCCCAGCGCCTGACTGGCATCGTGTCCCGGGGCGGCTCCATCCTGGCCAAATGGTGCCTAGCCCACCACCAGGAGAATTTTCTCTATACCCACTTCGAGGACATCTGCGAAATCATGGCCGCCTATGACGTGGCCTTCAGCCTGGGAGATGGCCTGCGCCCCGGCTCCATCGCCGACGCCAACGACCGGGCCCAATTCGCAGAACTGGAAACCCTGGGCGAGTTGACCCGGAAGGCCTGGGAGCGGGATTGCCAGGTCATGATCGAAGGCCCCGGACACGTGCCCCTGCACAAGATCAAAGAAAACGTAGACAAGGAACTGGCGGACTGCCTTGAGGCGCCCTTCTACACGCTAGGACCCCTGGTCACCGACATCGCGCCGGCCTACGACCACATCACCTCCGCCGTGGGCGCCGCCAACATTGGCTGGTATGGCACCGCCATGCTCTGCTACGTCACCCCTAAGGAACACCTGGGACTGCCGGATAAGGACGACGTGCGGGACGGTATCATCGCCTACAAGATTGCCGCCCACGCGGCGGACCTGGCCAAGGGCTTGCCCGGCGTCCAGGTGCGCGATAACGCCCTCAGCAAGGCCCGCTTTGAATTCCGCTGGGAAGACCAATTCAACCTGTCCCTGGACCCGGATCGGGCCCGGGAATTTCACGACCGCACCCTACCCCACGACGCCCACAAGGTGGCTCACTTCTGCTCCATGTGCGGCCCCCAGTTCTGCGCCATGAAAATCACCCAGGAAGTACGGGACTACGCAGCCAGTCAAGCCATCCAGGATGACAGCCAAGCCCTGGAGCAAGGGCTGAAGGACAAGGCCCAGGAATTCCGGGAGCAGGGCAGTCAGGTCTATCGGGAGGTATGAGCCCGGCGCCTTGCTTGGCCGCGCCAGACGGCGCGGGAACCCCGGCCAGGTCCGCGATAGGAGCGGCAGGAGCCGGGATGCCCAGCTAAGCTAACCCGCCGCCGCGCCCAACGCCCCCCAATCCCGGTCATGCCAGCAGAGCCTGCCCCGGCCGGGATGCCTGGGGGATTTCCGGAATGTCGGCCCGTGGCAGGTGGCGGCGGTCTGAATCCGTTGGGCCGTCCCTGGCCCGCCGGTCGGTTCGTTAATTTTTCCAGCGCACCAGCACGCTATCGACGTTGCTTTTGCGCAGTCGCCGGCGAATCTCGTCCATTTCCTTACGGTCGGTGAAGGGACCAGCCCGGAGCCGGTGGTAGGTATCCTGATTGTTGATGGTCACCCGTTGCACCTGGGCCTGCACCCCCATCATGGCCAGTTGGGCCTTGAGCCGTTCCGCCTCCTCCGGTTTGGTGAAGGCGCCGAATTGCAGCAGGAAGGACTCCTTGGAAGCGGAATTATCCGCCTCCTGGACCGGCGCGGCCTTGGCTGGTTCCGGCTTGGCGGGTTCAGGCTTAGCGACCCGTTCCTGCACGGGTTTGGGCTCCGGCTTGGGTTCCGCCCGTTCCGGCTTGGGCTCGGGTTTAGGTTCGGGCTTGGGCTCCGGCTTGGCGGTGGGCAGCGGTGGAGGCGGCTGCACGGGTTGCACCGGCTGGGGCGGCGGCGCCTGGCGCGGCGGGCCAGGTGGCGGGCCGGGCGGCGTGTCCGGCGGCACCTCCACGTGCAGGTCCTTCAAGCCATCGATGAAAAACCATTCGTTGGCGCTCGCCATGGGGGGCGGCTTGTCGTCCTTCTTGGGACCCGTGGCGCTGGGAATACCGGCTTCCGCCAGTTTTTCCCCACCGGTGCGCTTAAGGCCCGGGTCCATTTTGAGCCACACCATCCCCACGCCGAACCCGCCTACCAGGACGCCGAGCAGCATCCACAGCACGCAGTTGCCGCGCCTCACCCGGGCGCCGGCCCGGGGCGGCGGCGGATCGGTACGGTTCTTGTAATCACGGACATTGCTATTCACCTACATGGTCTCCGGAGCCGAGACACCCAGCAGTTCCAGACCGTTACGCAGCACCACCCGCGTCGCCAGACTGAGCTTGAGGCGGGCGTCCCGCAGGGCTTGGTCCGGCACCAAGAATTGATGGCTGTCGTACCAAGTATGAAAATCGTTGGCCAGTTCCCGCAGATAGTGGGTCAACTGATGGGGTTCTTCATTGAGGGCGGCGCCCTCCACCACTTCCTGGTAGCGGGCCAGGGTCGTCAGTAGCGCCAATTCCTGGGGTTCCACCAATCGCGCCAGGTTCTCATCGCCAGCACTCAATTCGGTGGACAGGCCCTTGTCCGCCGCCTGGCGGAAAACGCTATGGATCCGGGCATGGGCATACTGCACGTAATACACCGGATTGTCCGACGACTGGGACTTGGCCAAATCCAGGTCGAAGTCCAAATGCTGCTCGCATTTGCGCATCACATAAAAGAACCGGGCCGCGTCCCGGCCCACTTCCTTGCGCAGTTCCCGCAGGGTGACGAATTCGCCGGAGCGGGTGGACATCTGCACCTTCTCGCCGCCCCGGTACAGGTTGGCGAACTGCACCAGCAACACATCCAGCCGGGTCGCATCCTCGCCCAACGCCTGGAGTGCCGCCTTGACCCTGGGTATGTAGCCATGGTGGTCCGCGCCCCAGACGTCGATCACCCGCTCGAAGCCCCGCTCCAGCTTATCCCGGTGATAGGCGATGTCCGACGCGAAATAGGTGGTCTGACCATTCTCCCGCACCACCACCCGGTCCTTTTCGTCCCCGTAGGCGGAGGAGCGGAACCAAAGCGCCCCGTCCTTCTCATAGAGATAGCCGGAGTCCCGCAGGTCCTCGATCACCCGGTTGATGGCGCCCCGCTCCGCCAGACCCCGCTCCGAATACCACTCGTCATAAACGACGCCGAATTTCTCCAGGTCGTCCCGAATGTCGTCCAAGATGACATTTAGAGCCAATTCAAACACATAGCGATAGCGGTTATCGCCCAGCAACTGCTTGGCCCGGGCGATGAGGGCGTCGATGTGCAATTCCTTGTCACCCCCGGCGGGAGCATCCGCCGGCGCACCCTCGAACACTTCCGCCACCGGGTGGCTATAGGCGTCGCCGTGCTCCCGGTGCAGGGTGGCGGCGATGTCCCAGACATAATCACCCTTGTAGCCGTTGGACGGAAACACCAGATCCTCGCCGCACAGTTCCAAGTAACGCAACCAAATCGAGGTGGCCAGAATGTCCATCTGGCGCCCGGCATCGTTGACGTAATACTCCCGGTGCACCGAGAAACCTACCGCTTCCAGCAGATTCGCCACTACCGCCCCGTAAGCGGCACCCCGGCCATGGCCCACATGCAGCGGCCCGGTGGGATTGGCGGACACGAATTCCACCTGCACCCGCCGGCCAGCGCCCTGGTTACTGCGGCCGAAGCCCGGACCCGCCGTCAAGATGCGCGGCACTAAAGCGTGATAGGCGGACCGTGCCAAATGAAAATTCACAAAACCCGGACCGGCGATTTCCACCTTGGCCACCAGCGGCGACGGCGGCAACGCCTGCGCCAACCTCTGGGCCAAGTCACGAGGCGGACGCCCGGCCGCCTTGGCCAACACCAGCGCCAGGCTGGTGGAAAAATCCCCATGACCGGCCTGACGCGGACGCTCCACCAGAACGGCCGGAAGCCGCTCCGGAGCCAATCCCAGATCCTCCACGAGTACCCCGAGGGCCTCGGTAACTAATTGCTGAATATGGGATTTCATCCGCGAAACAGGTCCTCTGGCGACGAAAGCCGCAAGAATAGCAGATTTCCGCCCAGCCCCTGACAAACCCAGCGGTTAGACGGCCCCTGGAGGGGGACTGGCGTGGGCTGTAGCGCACCCGGGCTTTGTTGTATCATTTCGCGCTCCGGAGAGGTGGCTGAGCGGTCGAAAGCGGCGGACTCGAAATCCGTTGTACTGCTTGCAGTACCCAGGGTTCGAATCCCTGCTTCTCCGCCA
>CAZIHO010000024.1:24963-33042 GCA_964538875.1 uncultured Chromatiaceae bacterium | reverse complement strand
CAATCGTCCCCACGTTTACGTGCGGCTTTTTACGCTCAAATTTGGATTTAGCCATTGGTCGTCAACCCTTCGGGCAAGATTAGTGCTTTTTAATGATGGCCTCGGCGATATTGCCGGGGACTTCGTTGTATTTACTGAATTCCATGCTGTAGGTCGCGCGACCCTGGGTCGCTCCGCGCAAATCCGTGGCATAGCCAAACATTTCAGACAGCGGCACCTCCGCGCGGATGATCTTTCCGCTGGGCGCGTCCTCCATGCCGAACACCATACCCCGCCGCGAATTCAAGTCGCCGATGACGTCGCCCATGTAGTCTTCTGGCGTCACCACCTCGACCTTCATGATTGGCTCCATGAGCACCGGACGGGCCTTGCGCACAGCTTCCTTGAAGCACATGGACCCGGCAATCTTGAACGCCATTTCGGAGGAGTCAACGTCGTGGTAGGAGCCGTCGTACAGGGTGACCTTCACGTCGACCACCGGAAAGCCGGCGAGCACACCGCTGTCCATGGCTTCCCGAACACCCTTGTCAACTGCCGGGATATATTCCTTGGGAATGACACCGCCGACAATGGCATTTTCAAAGGCATAACCACCACCGGACTCCTGGGGCTCGACCCGCAGGTACACATGACCGTATTGGCCACGGCCGCCGGACTGACGGACGAACTTGCCTTCCTGCTCCACCTTGGCGCGAATGGTTTCCCGGTAGGCAACTTGGGGCGCGCCCACGTTGGCCTCGACGTTAAATTCCCGCTTCATCCGGTCAACGATGATTTCCAGATGGAGCTCGCCCATTCCAGAAACGATGGTTTGACCAGATTCCTCGTCGGTACGCACACGGAACGAAGGATCTTCTTGTGCCAGCTTGGACAGAGCGACGCCCATTTTTTCTTGGTCGCTCTTGGTCTTGGGCTCCAGCGCGACGGAAATGACCGGTTCCGGAAATTCCATGCGCTCCAGGGTGATGACGTTCTCGAGGGAACAAAGGGTATCACCCGTGGTTACGTCTTTCAGTCCAACGGCAGCCGCGATGTCGCCGGCGCGAACTTCCTTCACGTCTTGCCGGTTATTGGCGTGCATCTGGAGGATGCGACCAATCCGCTCCCGCTTGGACTTGACCGGGTTGAACACACTATCACCGGAATTAAGCACACCTGAGTAGACCCGGAAAAAGGTCAGGGTGCCCACATAGGGATCGGTGGCAATCTTGAAAGCCAGAGCCGCGAAGGGCGCGTCGTCCTGGGGCGGCCGCACCGCCTCCGCATCGTTGTCCAGCACGCCACGAATGGCTTCTACATCCAGGGGCGACGGCATGAAATCGATGATGGCATCCAGCATCGCCTGGACACCCTTATTCTTAAACGCCGATCCGCACAAAATGGGCACAATTTCGCTACGCAAGGTACGAACCCGCAGCCCAGCACGGATTTCCTCCATAGAAAGCTCTTCGCCTTCCAGGTACCGCTCCATGGTCGCATCGTCCGCCTCGGCGGCAGCTTCGACCAGGGTATCCCGCCATTCCTGGCACAATTCCGCCATGTCGGCGGGGATATCCTGTTCCTCGTACTTCATTCCCTTGCTTTCTTCGTCCCAGATGATGGCCTTCATCCGCAGTAGATCGACCACGCCCTGGAAGCGATCCTCGGCCCCAATTGGCAACTGTACGGGCACCGCATTGCTGCCGAGCCGATCCCGAACCTGGGCCACCACGCGCAAGAAATCGGCGCCGATGCGATCCATCTTGTTGACGAACGCAATACGGGGCACACCATACTTATTGGCTTGGCGCCACACCGTCTCCGACTGAGGCTCGACGCCGCCGACCGCACAGAACACCGCGCAGGCACCATCCAGCACCCGCAACGACCGCTCCACCTCAATGGTGAAGTCCACGTGCCCGGGGGTGTCGATGATGTTGATGCGATGCTCCGGATGCTGCATATCCATGCCCTTCCAGAAGCAGGTGGTCGCGGCGGAGGTTATGGTGATACCCCGCTCTTGTTCCTGCGCCATCCAGTCCATGGTCGCGGCACCGTCGTGAACCTCGCCCAACTTGTGGGAGATTCCGGTGTAGTAAAGGATGCGTTCCGTTGTCGTCGTCTTGCCCGCATCAATATGGGCCATGATGCCCACATTGCGGTACCGATCGATAGGCGTCTTGCGTGCCACAGCTAAAATCCCACTTTAATCCTGCACCATGACCACTCGCCGGATCACCACCGATAGTGGGAAAAGGCTTTATTGGCTTCCGCCATGCGGTGTGTATCATCCCGCCGCTTGACTGCGGTACCCTTGCTATCAAAAGCATCCATGAGCTCGCCGGCTAGGCGCAGGGACATGGATTTCTCGGAGCGCTTCCCAGCGGCGTCAATCAACCAACGCATGGCCAGGGAGTTCCGGCGCGCTGGGCGAACTTCCACTGGCACCTGGTAGGTGGCGCCACCCACCCGGCGGGATTTGACTTCCACCACTGGACGCACGTTGTTCATGGCCTGCTCAAGCAGCTCGACCGGCTCGCCGCCCCGCTTGTCCACCAAGCGCTCAATGGCGCCGTAGAGGATGCGCTCGGCGACGGACTTCTTGCCGTCCTTCATGATCATGCTGATGAACTTAGCCACCAGGGAACTACCGAACTTGGGATCGGACAGGATCGCTCGGCGGGCAACAACGCGTCTTCTGGGCATAGGTTTTAACCCGATTCCTTAAAACTATTTCTTCGGCCGCTTGGCGCCGTACTTGGAACGTCCTTGGCGGCGCTTGGCCACACCGGAGGCGTCCAGGCTACCGCGCACCGTGTGGTATCGCACACCCGGCAGGTCCTTGACACGGCCACCGCGAATCAGGACCACCGAGTGCTCCTGAAGGTTGTGCCCCTCGCCACCGATGTACGTGGTCACCTCGAAGCCGTTGGTGAGCCGGACACGCGCCACCTTCCGCAAGGCCGAGTTCGGCTTCTTTGGGGTGGTGGTGTAAACGCGGGTGCAAACCCCCCGCTTTTGGGGACAAGAATCCAAGGCCGGAACCTTGCTCTTATCCACCTTACGCTTACGTGGTTTGCGAACCAACTGGTTGATTGTAGCCATCTACCTTTAGCTCCGAGGCCGGTCGTCGTATCCGGCACCAAATCAACAAAGAGACAAAACGCCCTCGCCGTCAACCCTTCGAAGGGTTGACAACCTACTCTACGCTCCCGGAGAAGCTCGTCGGGCGCGGCGGTGCCGCACCGCTGGAAGTGCGAACGGAACGGCTAGGGCCCGATAAAGACCGCGTATTTTAGGGATCAAACCGGGGGCTGTCAATCCAAGTTCCGGATTTTAGGACCCGATTTGGCGACTGTGCTCCGCGCACCCCCTAGCCCCATGGCGGCAACCCCGCTCTACCGGCCACAATAGCCGAATGGGACTCCCTTATCCCAGCGAATCACGAATCAAGGGAAACCGAGCGGACGAATGACGAGTCGATCAGTCATTTCGTCGTTGGTTCGCCCGCGCGAACCGGATCAAGCGGGCGATTATCCAGCGATTTCGCCGGGATAGCAAACGCGACTGGACGCGAGAGATTCGCGGATCGCCCCTAGGCGTTGTTGCTGCACCTGCTGGCCCAATTGAGCGCCTTGGTAACCGGCCTCGATCAACGGTCGCGTATCGACCCGACGCGCTGCGTCAAAGGCCGAGGTTACGGCCCTGGCTACCCGATCACCCAGTTCTGGTTCCAACGAGCGCCACACCAGCAGCAACTCCCGCAACCGCTCCGGCTGTTGAAACGCCCGCAGGCTCCCAAACAAATGCAACAGCCGGTCCCCGTCTGGGGCTATGACTCGGTCAATTGGCCATTGGGCCACCGATACCAAGAGATCCCGCTCGGCGCGGCCTAGGCCCCAATCTCGGGCAAGATCGTTGGCCTGGTCCGGCGTGTCCAGGGTGGGCGCCAACAAGGCGGTCAATCGGATGGCGGGGTTCGCCGTGGCGGCGCTGGCCCGTTCCAACCCTGCTAACAGCTTGGGGCCGGTCGACAAAGCTCGGTGCAATGGGGGTGCCAGCCGTTGCAACGCGCCCCACTCTTCCAACACCCGTACAAACCGCCAGGGCCTGGCGGCAGCCATGGATTTGAGCAATTCGTCCCGAAAGCGATCCGGCAGCAGGGTTTCCAGTTCCGGGAAGGTCGCCATGTGCTTCAGCAGATCCTGGGTCGGCGGAGCGACACGGAATTCCAACGGCCCCAATTGGGCACAGAAGCGCGCACCCCGCACTAGCCGCACCGGGTCCTCGATAAAGGCCGGAGACACATGGTGCAACAGTCCTGCCGCCAAGTCCTGCTGACCACCCCAGGGATCAATCAGATTGCCGGCCTCGTCCATAGCCATGGCGTTGACCCGGAAATCTCGTCGCACTAGGTCTTGTTCGAGGGTCACGTCCGGGCCTGCGTCCACGACGAAGCCCTTGTAACCGGGACTCACCTTGCGCTCACGTCGTGCCAAGGCACACTCGTCACCGCTAACCGGATGCAGAAAAACCGGGAACCCTTTATCCAGCCTTCGATACCCTTGGGCCAGCAAGTCCTCCTCCCGCGCCCCCACCAGCACCCAGTCGCGCTCCCGCACTGGTACGCCAAGGAGCTGATCCCGAACCGCGCCGCCCACCAAGTAGGTTTTCATGGCGCCGCCCGTTGCTCGGCGCCCTGCTTCAATTGCAATTCCCACATCTGAGCATAGAGGCCACCCTGGGCTAGCAATTCCAGGTGCCGGCCCCGTTCCCGTACCTGCCCCTGATCCAACACCAGGATCTGATCCGCGTCCACCACCGTGGATAAACGGTGGGCGATCACCAGGGTGGTGTGGGCTTCCGCCACCTCCCCCAGGGTTTCCTGAATCGCTTGCTCGGTGCGGCTGTCCAGGGAGGAGGTGGCTTCATCGAAGATGAGGATGCGAGGCCGTTTAAGAATCGCCCGGGCGATGGCAACCCGCTGCTTTTCGCCACCGGACAGCTTGAGGCCGCGCTCGCCAACCAGGGTGTCCCAGCCATCCGGCAAACTTTCGATGAAGACCCGGATATGGGCCAGGTCCGCCGCCTGCGCCACCTCCGCCTGACTAGCATCCGGGCGACCGTACAGGATGTTGTAACGGATGCTGGCGTTGAACAGCACCGTGTCCTGGGGAACGATGCCGATGGCGCGCCGCAGGCTGTCCTGGGTCAGATCCCGAAGATCCTGGCCATCGATGAGCACCCGTCCGCCGGTGACATCGTAAAACCGGTACAGCAGCCGGGCTAGAGTCGACTTACCAGCGCCGCTGGGGCCCACCACCGCTACCTTACGGCCCGCCGGAATCAGCAGATCTACGCCGTGCAGAATGCCCCGCTCCGGCTGATAGGCAAAATCCACCCCCTCGAAGCGAATTTCCCCGCCGCGCAGCGCCAGGGGCTTGGCGCCGGGACGATCCTGAATTTCCGGCTCCCGTTCCAGAAGCTTGAAAATCAAGTCCATGTCCGCCAACGCGTATTTGATTTGTCGATACACGACCCCCAGGAAATTCAAGGGGATAAACAATTGGAGCAGAAAGGCGTTGACCAATACCAGATCGCCTACGCTCATGGTTCCCGCCACTGCCTCCTGGGCCGCATAGACCATCACCAGTGTGACCCCCAAGGCGATGATGGCCCCTTGGCCGAAGTTGAGCACCGACATGGAGGTTTGGCTCTTGACCGCGTAACCCTCCCATTCTTTCAGCGTGGCGTCGAAGCGATGCAGCTCTAGATTTTCGTTATTAAAATACTTTACCGTTTCATAGTTAATTAGGCTATCTAATGCCTGGGAATTCGACTCCGAATCTAGGCGATTCATGCGGTGCCGATAGTCCATGCGCCATTCGGTGATGGCGAAGGTAAAGGTGACGTACAGGACCACGGTTCCAAAGGTGATGAGCGTGAAACCCACCTTGTAACTGGTCAACAGCACGCCCCCCACCAGGCAGAATTCCACCAAAATGGGCAAAATACTGAAGGCCAAATAGTTGAGGATGGAACTCACCGACCGGGTGCCCCGCTCCAGGTCCCGGCTGATGGCGCCGGTGTGGCGCTCCAGGTGGAAGCGCAGGGACAATTGATGCAGGTGCCGCAACACCCGCGTCGATAACAGGCGCATGGCCCGGTAGCGCACCCGGGCGAACACCAGATCCCGTAACTCGTTGAACAGGGTCGAGGACAGCTTGAGCAAACCATAGGCGGCCAGCAGGGACAGGGGCAACATCAGTTCCCCGCCGGGCTGCCGGCCTAACAGGTCCACCAAGTCCTTGAGGACCAGGGGCACGCCCACGTTAGCCACCTTGGCCAGGATCAAACAGATCAAGGCGAACAGGGCGCGACCGCGCAGTTCCCACAGATAGGGCAACATAGCGCGCAAATTGCGCAGATCCCGCCGATCCCGGTGGGCCCGCTCCTCGGCGGCGAAGTAATGCATACTAAAGCGACTTGATCCCGTGGGTGGCCCGGTTGCCGACCCCGCCGATTGTAACCAATTCCCCGGCGCCGACGGGCGTCATCCTGGGAGGAACCGATTGATGAGTAGCGAAGATTCCATTAATGATTGCAGCCTGTCCCAACCCTACGCCCTCCAGGTGCTCGGCAAGGAAATGGAGCCCGAGTTCCCGGACCAGTGCATCATCGTCGTTGATCCCACCGACCGCTGCGGCGATGGCGCCTTCGTGGTGGCACTGGTGGAAGGGACGCGCTGGTTCCGCCAATACCGGGAGGATGGCGCGGGGCGCATATGGCTCCGGGCGTTGGACGAACGCTATCCGGAAATTGAACTGGCGGGCCTGGATTTCCAGGTCGAGGGAGTGATTGTGCAGCGTAATATTCGCCGCCAGGTTAAGCATTACCAGCACTTTCCGGACATGTCCGGGGAGCGGGACACCGCCCCTTAACCTGCCAGGTTCCACCACCGGCAGGGGACAGCATTTCATTGCTTGGTATATGCTAATCCGTCAATCCGCGCTAACACCCTGGGAGGCCCTCGATATGCAGAGTTCGTTGTTCAAACCCACCGCAACCGTCCTGGCGGCGGCCCTCGCTTGGCCCGGAATCGGTGCCGCCTATGATCTGCCGGCGGTCAACCTGGGTCTCACCTCGTTCTTAGACGGTGGTCCGCCCGCTGGACCCGGCTGGTATTTCTCGGAATATCTCAATTTCTACGAGGGCGGCAAGCTCAAGGACGGCCAGGGCAACAGCCTGATCCTCCCGACGCCCAACGGGTTCAGGGAACACGAGGTGGACGCCTTTGCTGCCCTGTCCCAGTTGATCTATCAGTCGGACACCCCGGTGTTGGCGGGCGGCAAATGGGGCATCAACGCCATCCTGCCGGTGGTTGACCCCCAGGTGTCACCGGACGACAGCCTGGCGATTCGCGCCAACGGTTCGGGGCTCGGGGACATCCTGGTGGGTCCATTCCTCCAATGGGACCCGATCATGGGCTCCCAGGGACCCATTTTCATGCACCGGGTCGAGTTCCAGTTTATCTTGCCCACCGGTAAGTACGACTCGGATCACGAGGTCAATCCCGGCAGCAATTTCTTCTCGTTCAGCCCCTACTGGGCGGGCACTTATTTCTTCAGGCCGGACCTAACCGCTAGTTGGCGCCTGCATTATTTGTGGAACGCCACCAATGAAGACCCCAGCAGCGGCACCCGGGCGGCGATTCAAATGGCGCACCCGGACCTGCGGGTAGAAGATTTACAGGCCGGACAGGCGGTACACCTCAACTTCGCCGCCGACTATGCGGTGATTCCCAACCAGTTCCGGGTCGGCATCAATGGCTATTGGCTGAAGCAAATCACGGATTCAGAGGCAGATGGTCAAAAATTGGGTGACCGGACGGAACAGGTATTCGGCATCGGGCCCGGCGCCGTTTGGCATATGAGCAAGGACACCCACCTGTTTGCTAACCTCTATTTTGAAACCGACGCGGAGAACCGCCCGGAAGGCACCCGGCTCAACCTGCGCCTGGTACATCACTTCTAGGTTAGGCTCAAGCAACGACGCACAGATTCCGGCGCCGCAAGGTGCCGGAACCCACTAGAACGCCGG
>CAZIHO010000024.1:0-24863 GCA_964538875.1 uncultured Chromatiaceae bacterium | reverse complement strand
AAGCCATCCAACAATTCCTGGCGCTGACGGGCTTGCCAGCCGGTGATGGCACCCGCGTAGGTGTTTAGCTCCTGGTCCGAGGAGTCACCCTGGAATCTCTCCAGCAGATCGCGGGTCAGGGAAATGTCGTTCAGGACCCCGAGCAGGTCTTGCAGTCCCCGCATGCGGTTGATGAACAGGTCCATGCCCACGAACAGGGGGGCGAAAAACTCGGCAGCATAGCGCAATTTTTTGCACTGAATCCGCAAACCGTGCATGGCCACCTGGGACTGCTTATCCACATGGGTACCCACGTCCAGTACCCGGCGCTCATGCCGGTCCAATAGCTTTCGGGCGAATGGAATCACATTTCTTTCCAACTGGTGGCGCTGCTTGTCGCTGAGTTCCCCCTGGTCCCAACCCCGGTTTTCCACCCAATAGCCGAAATCTTGCTTGAACTGGACGTGAGCGTCGCTATCCAGCATGGCCCGCACTTCCTGATAGGCTTGGGCACGATGCTCGAAGGCCACTGCCTCCAGCTTGCTAGCACCTGCCAGCGGAATCTTGCCGCGCACCCCGGCCAGGGTCTCGGAAATAAACACATCCAAATCCCGGGCCCGGCCAAGGCCAGTTGCCAAATCCCGCATCCCGTCCGCCCAGGCCTTGGTTTCCTGCTCCGGGAGCACCGCACGAAAGATGGACAGCGCCGAGCGCAGGCGGCGGAATGCGACCCGAGTTTGATGCACCCCTTCGATATTGTCCCAGGTTCGGGCAGCCTGTTCCCAGGTGGCCATGTAGGCCAGGTTCTGTCGGAGCACCGACTGCATGGCCTTGGATACCGTCTGCTCTGCCTCCATGTGGGCATGTTTTTTTGATTTATCGACCATGCGCTTACCCCTCGATCAAAGAAGAACCAGCCGACGTAGGCCCGCCTCGTGCCCCCACGGGAGCACCGATAATCTTAATCAGTGATATTACAATGAGGCTACCAAGGCGCCAGTTACCGCAGCCCCGTTACCCTGATTTTTTTGCATCTGGATATTCAACATGCGAATGGTGGCCTTGATGGCAGCGAACACCTGATTGGCATGCACGCCCCGGGTCCGCAGGGTTCCCGCTCCCGTGTCCCAGGTAATGAAGGCTTCGGTGATGGCGCTGGTCTTGCCACCACGGGGAATACGGACTTCGTAATCCACCAGTTCGGGCAGCGGGATGTCCCGCTTATTAAGTAATTTACGTATTGCCCCCATGAAGGCATCGAAGCCACCATTGCCAGTTCCGGAGGACAGCACCACTTCGTCGCCGATCCGGATCCGGATGCTCGCGGTGGATTCCAAATCCAAGCCGCTGGTGGTAGAGCAACTCAGCAGTTCAATATGGTCGAAGTCCTTGCTCTCCAGCACTTCTGCGATGATAAAGGGTAAGTCCTCGGCGGTGATGGTCTTCTTGGAATCCCCCAACTCCACCACGCGCTTCAACACCTTGTCCAAGTCCTTATTGCCGAGCTTGATGTCGAGGCGCTCCAGGTTCTTGACCAGGGAGGCCCGGCCGCTCATCTTGCCCAAGGCGTAGCTGCGCTGGCGGGAAAATCGCTCTGGCCGCAGGTGGGTTTGGTACAGGTTGGCTTTTTTGTCACCGTCGGCGTGGATGCCGCTAGTCTGGGTAAACACGTCCGCCCCCACTACGGGGGCATTGTCCGCCACCCGTTTACCAGAAAAATGCTCCACCATTTGGCTCAGACGCCCGATGTGGGCCTCGTTGATGCCCAGTTCCATGCCCAAGCGATCCTTGAGGTTGACCACCACCTCCGCCAGCGACGCATTGCCCGCCCGCTCTCCCAGGCAATTGACGGTGCAATGGATGGCTGCGGCGCCGGCGCGGGCCGCCGCCAGGCAGTTAGCGGTGCCCAGACCATAGTCATTGTGGGGGTGGAAGTCGAACGGCACGTCAAACCGGCGGCGCATATCGGAAATGGCGTCGAACACCTGCTCGGGGGTCATGACGCCCAGGGTATCTGGGAGCATGAAATGGGCGATGCCGGAATCCTTGAGGTTTTCCATAAGGCTGAATACGTATTCGGGGCTATCCCGGTAGCCGTTGGACCAGTCCTCCAGGTACAGATTGACCCGGAAACCCTGCTCCAAGGCGTAATCCAGGGTCTGACGTACCCGCGCGAAGTGCTCGTCGGGGGTGATCCGCAACTGCTGACAACAGTGTTTCTCGCTACCCTTGGCCAACAGGTTGAGAACCCGGCCTCCCGCCTCCCGGATCCAATCCACGCTGGCCTTGTGGTCCACAAAGCCCAACACTTCCACCCGGTCCGCCAGTTCCAAACCTTCCGCCCACTGGATGACATTGGCCACCGCTTCCTGTTCGCCCGGCGATACCCGGGCCGAAGCGATCTCCAGGCGATCCACCCGCAACAACTCCAGCAGGGCCTGGGCCAAATGCAATTTCTCCGCCGGCGAAAAGGAGACCCCTTGCGTTTGCTCCCCGTCCCGCAGCGTGGTGTCCAAAATCCGCAGGGTCGGTTTTTGTCTGGTCATGGCAAGCTTCTCACTACAACTCATTACGACGACTTAGGAACAGGCGGGCTGCTCCCAGCCCAGGATGGGGTCCAATCATCCGCTGGCAAGGGAGCGCTGGACAAAATTCTTGATCACGTCCCGATCCGCATCCAGAACCGAGCACCGGGTTTCCCGCTCCAACAATCCCTGGAGGCAGGGCGGCGGCGGGGCGTGACGCCCGATGGCCTGGAACACCGCCTGGTCGAACTTGGCGGGATGGGCGGTGGCTAGACAGATGGCGTCCGGGTGCGCCGCCGCCGCCCGCACGCCCACCGCCGTGTGGGGATCTAAGATATAGCCACTGGCGGCATGGGTCTCCCGGATTTGGGCCAGGGTTTCTTCCTCGCTGACCGCCCGCGCCTCGAACTCTCGTGCCACCAGCCGATGCCGTTCAGCATCGACCGCCAACCGGCCAGTGCGGCCAAAATCGGCCAAAAGACCTTGCAAGGCCACCGGATCCTGGTCCACCAGATAGAACAGGTAACGTTCAAAATTGGAAGCTACCTGAATATCCATGGATGGGGAATAGGTGGGGACGACCTCCCCAGCTTGGTAGACCCCGGAGGCCACGAACCGGGCCAGGATGTCGTTACGATTGGTGGCCAGAATCAGCCGCTCGATAGGAACACCCATGCGCCTGGCGATATAGCCCGCAAAGATGTCGCCGAAGTTGCCGGTGGGCACCGAAAAGGTCACCGGGTGGCCCGGATCCCCGCCGCTCACCCGGCCCCAAGCGTAAACATAGTAAACCACTTGGGCAAGGACCCGGGCCCAGTTGATGGAATTCACAGCGCCTAGCCGGTAATCGCGCTTGAACTCCAAATCGCCGAACAATTCTTTGAGGATCCGCTGCCCGTCGTCGAAGGTGCCGCGAATGGCGATGTTGTGCACATTGGCATCCAGCACCGTGGTCATTTGGCGTTCCTGGATCGGCGATACCCGCTGCCAAGGATGCAGGATAAAAATCTGGATGCGCTCCTTGCCGCGCACACCATGGATAGCGGCGGAACCCGTATCGCCAGAAGTGGCTCCCAGAATGTTGAGGTGCCCTCCTTCCCGCTCCAAAAGGAACTCAAACAAATTGCCGAGTAGTTGGAGCGCCACGTCCTTGAAGGCCGCCGTGGGACCGTGGAAGAGTTCCAGAATCCAGCGCCCCCCCGCGTTCGACAGGGGCGTCACTTCCCTATGAGTGAAAGTTTGGTAAGAACGGGCTACCAGGTCACGTAACGGTTCCCGGCCGATATCCTGTTCCACATAGGGCCACAGAACTTCCAAGGCGAGATCCTGAAAACTCAGACCCGCCCACCGGCGCAAATCCGCCGGGGACGCCAGGGGAATGGACTCTGGCAGCAACAAGCCGCCGTCGCTGGCCAATCCCATCATCACCGCCTCGGAGAAACCCAGGGGACTGACGCCGCCTCGGGTGCTGATATAACGCATCGACTTACACCAAAATTCCGGGTGAACCCACCGAGCATTCTACTGGGAAACCGGCCGGCGAGTTGCCCTAGCTCTTCTAGCCAGTCCCACAGGGCGCACACCGATGCGCGAACCAACCTGGTCTATGCTAAATTTATTTCAGATACCAGGGAAACGTAGGGCAACTCCCAAGCCCAGGTACCCAATCATGGGGCATTTGTACCCTGCCAATCCCGGTATCCGCCTTATAAAGAGAGGGGGGATACGGTTATCCCAGTTCCAAATCAGGTTCCAATTCAGGAGTCGATAAGATGACAGCTAAGCATGTCCTGCGCAACGCGATCGCTTCCGCCCTGGTGGCCGGAGCCTTGGCCAGCACCTCGGCAACTGCCGATACCCTGTTGTTCCCGGTTCTGAGCGCGGCGACCAACATCCTCACCGTCATGTCGGTCATTAACCGAACTAACGCGGGCGGCACCAGCCACCTGAATTACATTTACCGGACCAAGAATGCCACCACGCCGAGCGGCGGCAACAACTATGACGGCCCCTGCGGCACGGGTCTGGGCGGAGTGCATAATACCCAGAATGGGGATCTGGTGAGCTTCGATTCCTCTAGCCAACTGCTGGGCGGCAATGCCCTGTTTGGCGATTCCGGCATCTACGGCGGCACCTTCGGCATCGGCTCCGCGACCCCGACCCGGGGCTATCTGCTGGTCACCCACGCCAATTCGGCGGGAGCGCGCCAGAGCGTGGGTTCCAACCGGGACCTGGCCGGTGAATTCGTCAACCTGGACATTGCGGGCGGGGCGGCTTGGGGTGGCCGGGCCATCAACGACTCTACCCGGGAAGACTATACTTTTACCAATGCAAGCGCGGGCGGTGGGGTTTTTCCCGCCTTGCCTAGCCAAGGATTCAGCTATCGGTCGTTTGCGTTCTTCCCGCCGGTGGCCTTCACCACCCGGTTCTACGTCACCCCCATCGGCTCCAGCATGGACACCGGCAATTTGACTGCCACTGTGCAACTCCGGTCAACTTCAAACTTTTATGACCGCAACGGAATCTTGCGGGTATTCGCCGCAATCCCGGTCCAAGTACGCTGCACCGGCATGATCCCCCTGCAAGACCTGGTGGAAAGCGCCACCTGGGCGGCTCTCGAGAACACCGGCGGCTGGAGCGAATTTGACGTAACCGCTGCCAATGCCATCGTTTATAAACTGGAGTACGCCACCAGCGCCACCTACGGCGGCACGGTCAACAACGGCTATCTCCTGAGCGAAAACGGCTTGCCTTAGCCACTGTTGCCTCTGGGCGGTTCCACCAGACAGCGCCCCTGGTGGAACCACTGGAGGCGCTTAGCCGGAAAGGGTCCCCGACCCTTTCCCATGTCTCACATTGCCGAACTTCACCAGAACCTTGCGCGGGGCAGAGGGTCCAACCCCTCGGTTTTGGCCCGTGGGATAAGGGACGGTTTTTTTCAGCGGCCCGCTCTGGCGGGCTTCCTTCCATCAATGGCCATTGGGGGTCTCTTCATGAAACATCGGGGTCGGGTTGGGGCGGTGGTCGCCATGCTGGGATTAGGAACAACTCTTCAGCCGGCCGGTGCCGACACACTGCTGATCCCAGCCATCTCCATGCTGTCGCCGAATATTTTCACCATCGTCTCGGTTAACAACCGGCCCGGCAACGCCTCGTCCCACTTGGCGCTGGTGTACCGGACCAAGGCCGCCCTGGCGTCCGACGCGTCTCCTAATACCAACGGCTCCTGTGACACCACCAAGGTGGTACGCCCCACCTCGGATGGGGATTTGGTCAGTTTTGACCTGTCCGGCACCCTCAACGGCGGTAATGCCCTGTTTGGGGACACCAACAACTATGGCGGAGTTTTCTCCCTGTCCACCAGTGCCGTCACCACGGCGACCCGGGGTTATCTATTGGTCAGCAACTCGGATTCCAACGGTAACCGGGTGGACACCGGCAATGCCCGGGACCTGGGGGGGGAGTTCATCAACCTAGACGTGAGTTCTGGCGCCGCCTGGGGCGGCAAGGCCATCAACGACAAGGGCCGAGAGGACTACTCCTTCGTCAACGCGGCCAGCAGTGGCGGCGTGTACGCGGCCCTGCCGTCCAACGATTATTTGGACCGGCGCTTCAACTTCTTCCCGCCCCAGGAGTGGAGTACCCGCTTTTATGTCACGCCCATCGGTAACGCCATGGACAGCGCCCAATTGTCGGCGACGGTGCAGCTGAGTAACACCGATCTGTACGACCGCAATGGCGGCAAGCATATTTTCACCGCCATACCCAAAACCGTGGTCTGCACCGGAGCCCTGGACCTCAAGGATATGATGGATAGCAGCTCCTGGTCCGCCGTAGAAAACTTAGGGGGATGGACCTGGTTTCAGGTCACCAGCGGTAGCGCCGTGGTCTATAAGCTGGAATACAGCAGTGCCAGCACCTATGGCGGCACGGTTAACAATGGCTATCTGCTGAGCGACTACAACCTGCCCTAGGTCATCGCATGAACAAATTGCCATTCAACCTGAGGGGAGCGATCCCCTTGGGGTGGCTATCCGTGCTGGCTACTGGCCTCTTGCCGGCCACCGGCACGGCGGACACCCTGTTGTTTCCCGTACTCACTAGCTCCGGCCCCCAAATACGGACCCTAGTTTCGGTCATTAACCGGCCGGGCGGCTCGTCCCCCAAGCTCAATTTAATCTATCGCTACAAAAGCGCCCTAGGTGGCGATGGACTGCCAAATCTTGCCGGCGGGTGTGAAACCACCACCGCCAGCCGCGCCACCTTCGCCGGGGACTTGGTGAGTTGGGACGTTTCGGGCACCATGGACGGCGGTCAGGCCCTGTTCGGCGATACCAACGCTTATGGCGGCAGCTTTGGCCTAGGCGTCCAAGGACCACAACGGGGTTATCTGCTGGTGACCCACGCGGACAACGGCGGTAACCGCCAGGCTCTGGGTCAGCCCCTGGGCCTGGCGGGGGAATTCGTCAACCTGGACGTGGGCGGCGGGGCGGCCTGGGGCGGCCGCGCCATCAACGATAGGACGCGGGAAGATGACGGGTTTCTGACCGAGGATAACGGCGGTGGCGTTTATTCCGCCTTGCCGTCGAATTACTGGGATAACCGCCGTTTCACTTTCTTCCCCGCCGATACCTGGACCACCCGGTTTTACGTGACCCCGATTGGCGCCGGCATGGCCAACGCCAATCTGACTGCTAGCGTGCAACTGGGGGGCAACGAGGCCCTGTACGATCGCCAGGGCAATATCCATAACTTCACCCCCATTCCCCGCGCCGTCACCTGCACCGGCGCTCTGGACCTGCCGTCCCTGGTGGATAGCGCGGTGTGGGCTGCGGTGGAACACACCGGGGGCTGGACCTGGTTCCAGGTTTCCGCAGGCAGCGCGATTGTCTATAAGTTGGAGTATTCCAGCGCGTCAACTTATGGGGGCACGGTCAACAATGGCTATTTGTTGAGCGATTATGCGCTTCCATGAGCCCCATGGAATGATCACGGCGAACTCATTTTTCATAACAGAAAGCGAATTATGAAACCATTCAGAACCCTGTTGACCCGGGGCCTGTGCCTCGCGTTGTACCTGTCGACCTACGCCGCCTGGGGGGCGGGACAGGTCGCTGGAGGCCCCGTGGATTTAATCAGTGAACCCCTATTAACCCAGGGGGCGGTTGCCTATCAGGGTACGGATGGGCTATACGCCCTGTACCCAGGTCGCACCGAGCCCACGCCCATCCTCACTGGGTCCAAAGGCACGGGGAAAATCCTGGCGCCCCGCTTCGCCAAGGTGGGGGAGCGGTTTCGGGCCGCCTGGATTGAAAAAGCCCACCAGGGCAACCGCCTATTCGCCCTGACTGCTGGCGCCGATGGGTCCTTTCCCAGCGAACCTAAGCCCTTGCTGGAAGGCAGTCCTTCCAATCATCTGGAACTTTGGGCGCTTGACGATCAGAGTCTGGTCATTCCCCACGGCACCATCGGCAAATCCCCCAGCCTGGCCCTGGAGTACTCAACGGACGGGGGTGCCCATTTTCAGCACAGCAACTTGCCCCTGGGGGACATCACCCAACTCCATGGCTTCGCCGCCATCCCCAACGGTAAACAACTGCACCTGTTTGTTCATGCCCTGGGAGACGCCAATCATTTCATAGGACTCATCAATTTCGACGCGGAGACTGGCTCGGTTTCGGCGCTGGAACCCATTCTAAATACCCCCATCACCCCCTTCATGGTGCCTTTCCTGGTCAATGGACGGCCGGGGGTCCTGTATAAGTCCTATGAAAATGAAAAATTTTCTCTTCAACTGGCGGTTTGGGAGCCGTCCGGCTGGCAGTTAGCGCAGGTGGGTCCGGCGGATGGCCTGGACGTGGCGCGGGTGGACGCGGTGAGCTGGCCCGACGGCCGGATCCTGCTGGTATACAGCGGGGAACGGCGTAGCTTGACCAAGCAACGGGTGTTCGTCGCGATCAGTTCGGATGGAGGGCAATCCTGGGCTGGCCGCCAGTTGGACAGCGCTGAACTGGCCAATACCCGGGCCTGGCTACCCCAGGTCGCGGCGGTTGGGGACCGGGTGGTGGTGGCCTGGGAAGATGCCCGCGACATCCGCTCCCGCATCCGGGTGCAGTTGTCGTCCGATCGGGGCGCCACCTGGCTGGCCCAGGATCTGCCCCTCTCCCAGGCCGACCGGTACGCCATGCGCCCCCGGATCGAGGCCAATACCGACCAAATTGCCATCTCCTGGCAGCAGTTTCGCACCGACGCCAAGGCTGAGGCGGAAACGGTACTCCGGACCCTGACCTGGAACGAAGTGGCCGCCCTGGCGGATCCCCCGGAAATCCAGCCGGACCGCAAGCAAGCAATGCTAAGGGAAAACGTGGACGCCTATTGGCAGGCCATGGAGCAGGACAATCTGGAAACTGCTTACGGTTCCCAGGATCCCTTCTATCGAGCCGGGGTCAACTTTGCTCGCTATGCGGGTCAGCGGGGCACGATTCGCTACCACAAGCACGAGATAAAAGACCTTATCCTGCGCGGCAACGAAGCCGCCGTCGCGGTTCAGGTGAACTTTTCCGTGCCGACCCTAAAAGCCTTGGGGTCCGAGCAATCCATTCCGCCGACCGACCACTTGGTCCAGGATACCTGGCTGTTCCTGGACGGACGCTGGTACCGAAAACACGTCGATGGCCTAACCGGTGGCAGTGCCATCCAATACTAAGCATCGACACCTTTCGGCGCAGGGACGCGCCGGGAAACACCGTCTGGATCGCCGCCTGCCCGCACCGGCCCTTGGCCTACGGCTAGCCCATCGGTCCGGAAGCCACTCGCCCATCCTCGACCCACCCACGGGCTATCCATGGCCGAACCCACCGCCGCGCCTCAGCCGATCTACATCACCCCGGAAGGGTTCGACACCCTGCAAAGCGAGGCCCAAGCCCTATGGGTGCGGCGGGCGGACGTGACCCGGGCTCTGGCAGCGGCGGCGGCGGAAGGGGATCGCTCGGAAAACGCCGAATATATCTACCGCAAAAAGGAGTTGCGGGAAATCGACCGGCGCATCCGCTATTTGCAACGGCGTCTGCCGGTGTTGCGGGTGGTGCGGGACTTGCCCAGGGACCGGGAACGGATCTATTTCGGCGCCTGGGTGACCCTGGAAGATGAGGCGGGCGAGACCTTTCGCTACCGGATCGTGGGACCCGATGAACTGAACCCCAGCCTGGGATACATCAGCATGGACTCCCCCATGGCCCGGGCCCTGATGAAAAAAACCCTGGACGACCAGGTACGGGTCTGGACCCCCGTCGGCGAACGGCAACTGATCGTGTTGGACATCGGCTACCAGGCACCCCCCTAGTTCAGCGGCGAGGGTGCGGCACCGGGACAGGAATTGGGGATGCTGTTATGATGAACCCCGGGGAAACACAGAAAACAGCCTGCCTGACCTTGATTTCCTAGGCGCAAGACAAAGTAACCAGAGGGCGGCTTCTGCGCTGGAATTCCCTGCCCCGGCGGCGGTCATCCGCTTTACTTTTGGGGCCCGCGCCCGCACTTATGCAATTCCGGTAACCGAAATCCAAGCCACCGCTGGTGCGCCGCGACCACCCAAGGCCAAGCTTATGAACCGAAAAATCATCGTTCCCCTGCTCCTCGCCATCTCCACCTTCCTGATCCTGGTCGTTCTAGGTCAGCAGGGCATCGGCGCCAGCCGCCGGCTGGAAAACCTCCCCTACAGCACCTTCATCCAAGCGGTGCGGGACGGCACGGTGGTCGAAGTCACCATCAAGGGCGAGGAAATCCATGGCCGCAGGAAGGACGGCTCCAGTTTCCAGACCTATGATCCAAACGACGGCGAAATGATCAGCGAGTTGTTACGCAACAAGGTCGCGGTCAACGCGGACCCGCCGGATCAGCCTGGACTGCTTAGCCAATTATTCTTCGCCCTGCTGCCGGTGTTTCTGGTGGCCGGGGTTTGGTTCTGGTTCATGCGCCGGGGTATGGGCGTCGGCGGCTCCGGTGGACTGTTCAACTTCGGCAAGAGCCGGGCGCGGATGCACGCGGAAGGCGAGGTAAAGGTCACCCTACAAGACGTAGCCGGCTGCGAGGAAGCCAAGGAGGACGTGGCGGAACTGGTGGAATTCCTCCGGGATCCCCAGCACTTCGGCAGCCTGGGCGGCCGCATTCCGCGCGGCGTACTGATGGTGGGACCGCCGGGAACCGGCAAGACCCTGCTGGCGCGGGCCATCGCCGGTGAGGCCAAGGTCGCCTTTTTCAGCATTTCCGGGTCTGACTTCGTGGAAATGTTCGTGGGCGTGGGTGCGTCCCGGGTGCGGGATCTGTTCGAGCAGGCCAAGAAGCAATCCCCCTGCCTGGTGTTCATCGACGAGATCGACGCGGTGGGCCGGCGCCGGGGCGCGGGACTGGGCGGCGGACACGACGAGCGGGAGCAAACCCTCAACCAACTGCTGGTGGAGATGGACGGCTTCAGCGGCAATGAAGGCGTGATCGTGATCGCCGCCACCAATCGCCCGGACGTGCTGGATCCGGCGCTGTTGCGGCCGGGTCGCTTCGACCGTCAGGTGGTGGTGGGGCTGCCGGATATTGCCGGGCGGGACGCCATCCTCAAGGTACATATGCGCAAGGTGCCCCTGGATCCCGACGTGGACTCCCGCACCCTGGCCAGGGGTACGCCCGGCTTCTCCGGCGCCGATCTGGCCAACCTGGTGAACGAGGCGGCTCTGTTCGCGGCCCGCGCCAACAAACGCCTGGTGGACATGGCGGACTTCGAGAAGGCTAAGGACAAGATCCTGATGGGCACCGAGCGCCGCAGCCTCATCATGAACGACCGGGAAAAGCGCCTGACGGCGGTGCATGAGGCCGGTCACGCGGTAGTGGGCCGGTTGATGCCGGATCATGACCCGGTGCATAAGGTGACCATCATCCCCCGGGGCCGGGCCCTGGGCGTAACCCTATTCCTACCGGAGCGGGATCGCTATAGCCTCAACCGGCGCCAACTGGAAAGCCAGATTGCCAGCCTCTTCGGCGGCCGGGTCGCCGAGGAAATGGTATTCGGCCCAGACCAAGTGACTACCGGCGCCCAGAATGACATCGAGCGGACCACCAAATTGGCCCGCAACATGGTGACCCGCTGGGGTCTTTCGGACCGGCTAGGCCCCCTCGCCTACGCGGACGAAGAAGGCGAGGTATTCCTGGGCCGCTCGGTGACCCGGCATAAACGGGTTTCCGACGAAACTGAAAAGACCATCGATGCGGAGGTGCGGCGCATCGTGGATACCCAGTACCAAACCGCCGTGCGGCTGATCCGGGACAACCGGGACAAACTGGACGCCATGGCCGAGGCGCTGCTGCTGTATGAAACCATCGACAGCGACCAAATCGACGACATCATGGCCGGCCGCCCGGTGCGGGCACCGGAACCGCCCAAGGATTCCGGGGGCAGCAAGGCCGGCGGCGGCCGGCCAGCCAGCCGGCCCCAATCGCCGGAACCCCCGCCGGTGGTGGGCGGCCCGGTGGGCGAGCACTGACCATGGGGCACAGATCCTAGGTACCCAGAGACCAACCCCATGCGGGAAATCCTTGCCATTCGCCATGTCGGCTTCGAGCACCTGGGCACCCTAGCGCCCATCCTGAGCGGCCGGGGCTACCGGGTCCGATACGCGGACGCAGGCATCAACGACCTAGGCAACCTGGACGCCCAGCAGCCGGCCCTGCTGGTGGTGCTGGGTGCGCCCATTGGGGCCAATGACGAGCACCTGTACCCCTTTTTACGGGAGGAACTGGCCCTCATTCGCCAACGCCTGGCCAGCGAGCGGCCCCTGCTCGGCATTTGCCTGGGTGCCCAATTGATGGCCAAGGCCTTGGGCGCCCCGGTCTATCCGGGTAGCGCACGGGAAATTGGCTGGTCCCCCATCCAATTAACCCCGGCCGGGGCCAAAAGCTGCCTGGCAGAACTCCAGGACTGCAATTTCCAGGTACCCCATTGGCACGGGGATACCTTTGACCTGCCCGAGGACGCCCAACGGCTGGCCAGCACCCCCATCACGCCCAACCAGGGCTTCAGCCTCGGCCCCAAGGTGCTGGGACTTCAGTTTCATCTGGAATTGGACCCGGCGGAACTGGAGCGCTGGCTGATTGGGCATGCCCTGGAAATCGCAACCACGCCGGGTACTGACGCCCCTAGCCTCCGGACCGCCACCGCTCAACATGGCCCCGCCCTGACCCGGGCCGCCCATCACGCCTGGCGCCGCTGGCTGACAGACGCCGGCCTCTGATGCTGACCGCCGCCCTGCTGTATCTGGCGGTTGGCGTGGTCACCGGCATCCTGGCCGGACTGTTGGGCGTCGGCGGCGGCTTGGTGATCGTGCCCTCCCTGGTGTTCGGGTTCCGCCTGCTGGAATATCCGGACCATCTCATCATGCACCTGGCCATCGGCACCTCCCTGGCATCCATCATTGGCACTTCCTTGGCGTCCATCCGCGCCCATCACCGGCGCGGCGCGGTACGTTGGCCCGCCGTAGCGCGACTCACGCCCGGCATTCTGGCCGGTAGCCTGATGGGCGCCGCCGTCGCCGGCAACCTGCCGGGGACCGGATTGCGGAGCCTATTCGGTCTATTCGCCCTCGGGGTGGCGGCCCAATTGGCCCTGGATCTCAAACCCAGCGCCCATTCCGAATTACCCGGCTGGCCGGGAATGACGCTGGCGGGTACATCGATTGGGCTGATTTCGGCCCTGGTGGGGATCGGCGGCGGTAGCATGACGGTACCCTTCCTGGCCTGGAACCGGGTCTCCATGCGCGAGGCGGTCGCCACCTCGGCGGCCTGTGGTTTGCCCATCGCGCTGGCGGGAGCGCTAGGCTACTGGATATCCGGCGCGGGTCAGACGGATTTACCGGCCTATAGCAGCGGCTACATCCATTGGCCTGCCTGCCTAGGGATTCTCGCCACCAGCACCCTGTTCGCTGGATACGGCGCCCACCTGGCCCATCGGCTGCCCACCGCCACCCTCAAGCGAGTGTTTGCCCTGCTACTGGCGGGAATTGGGTTACATCTCCTGCTCGGTTAGCCGCCCCCGGCCGGCGGGTACTCAGTCCCCATCCCGATAGCGAGTATTGAAGCGCCGGTGCAGTTCGTCCCGCTTGGCGTCCGGCAATTTATTATCGGGCAGCGGCTCCACCGTCTCGCCATCCTTGGTGTAGAGATCCATGTCCTTGACCCAGCCGTTCACTTCCAGCACATAGAACCTGGACCAGCCCGGCGCCGCCGGAACCTGGGGTACCGCATACTCCAGTTCCAGTTCGTCGCCGGGTCCGATGATGGCCAGGGCGTCGTCGGTTTCGGCCAGCAGCGGCAAGGCATCGCCGTAGGCGGTATAGAGCCCCGCCGGCACCCGCACATCCGCGAACGGCGCCCGCTGCTCATAATCGCAACGGGGCGGTCCATCCGGTGTGCGCCGACAATTGGGGAAGCCGCTCCAGCCGACCCGCGCCGCCACCGGAAAGAGTTCATGGCGGCGCATTTCCGGTTGGGGCTGGGTGAACACCACCGACATCCGGTCCCAATAAATTTCCATGTTGCTGCGAATACGCAGCGCCTGGGTGCCGGCCGGCAGTTGTCCGAGGGCCACGGAAATCCGCCGCCGCATACCGGCTGGGTAACCAAACTGCTCCCGCAGTAATTGCCAATTGCCTTCCTTGTCCTGGGCCTCCAGGGTGGGCGCCCAATAATCGGCACCGGCCTGCCAAGCCGAGAACAGGGTCTGGGAATAGGGCAGTTCCACCCAGCCATCCGCCACCAGCACCGGATCGCCGGCATGTCCGTCCAGGGGTTGGTCGAATTCCAGAGTCAGGATATGTTCCCCGGCCAGGCGACCGATGAAGCGGGGGTCCAGGTCTCCAGGGGGCGCCGCGCGGCCGTCCAGATCCCGGATCACATCCGTGACATCTTCTTCCCGCTCGTTCCAAACCTTGACCGGGCTCAGCTCCTCCCGATAGAAGCGGGCGGCGCCAGTGGGTTTGGGTTCCAACACGCCCAGGCGTTCGTCCAACACCACCCGCCATTCCGGCGGCAGTTCCCAAATCACCAGACGCGCGCCGTCGATATAGGCCACTTCCGAAATGGGTTGGGTAAGCTTGAACCCGAAGCGCCCATTGCGGGGCTGAACCAGACCTTCCGGAACAGGCAGGTTTTCCCAGGGTCGCACCGGCGCGTATTCGCCGGGACCCACCGCATAACCCTGGTTGGCGCCCGCCAACAGGTCGGTGACAAACGCCTGCTGGCTGCCATTCCAGGCAAACAACACCGGACTGTTGGACGCGTGGCGCCGGGTTTCGGGGATGCTCTGAATCCGGCCCGCCTCCAGGTCCAATTCGGTTTGGATGGTGCCGTCCGGCCATTGGAGAGACACCCGGTCCGCCTGGCGTGCGCCACCCAACCCAATACTCAAGGGCTGGAACCCCTGGCCCGGCCCGGAATGCTGGCGCGCCACCGGCGCCGTGCTCCAGCGAGCACCGGCCCGTGCCAGCACCTGGGTACCAATGCCGGACCCGTTGGAGCGGCTTGGCACGCCGTAATCCGTGGACCCGGACAGGGCCAGGGTCAAAAAGGGATACCGCCCCACCCCCGGTGCCCACCAAAACACTCCATCATCCCTCAAGCCCAGAATCCCAGGGCCCCGCGCCGGATCCAGCACCAGGGGCAGAGCTCCGCGCCAGGCCCGGTCGGCCGGGCCGGTCGCCTCCGTCAGGGTGCGCCCTTGGGCGTCTACCAGCGACCAACCCTGGGCGGTCACCACCAGAATTTGGGGCACGCCGCCGCCGGTGCCGTCCAGCACCGCCAGTTGACCCCAGTCGGTGGGCTCAAAGCGCTTCAGTTCCCTGGATTCCCAGGTGCCACCATTTTGGGCCGACCAGACCAACAGGCGGCCGTCCGGCGTTAGGGTGAACACTTCCTGGCAGCCGTCCCGGTCCTGATCCACCGCCACCGCCGCCAGCGCCGGAGTCTCCACGAACGCCTCGAAACTACTCCCGGCCCGGTAATTCCACAGACGGTCGTTGAGATAGACCTCGTGGGGCGGATCCCGGTGCAGCAGGATCAGGTCCAGGTCCCGGTCCGCGTTCAGGTCCACCGGCAGCGCCTGGACCGAGGGACGGCCGTCGCCGGCCACGCCCCGTTCCTCCGCCAAGGGACGAAAGGTGCCGTTCCGGTTGTTGCTGAATAATTCGTTGGGGGCGTCCCCATTCACCAGCCAAATGTCCAAATCCCCGTCGTGATCCGCGTCGAACAGGGCGCCGCCCTGGGTGTCCACGTCCCCCCCAGAGGTTCCGCTGGCGGCGGTGTCGTCCAGCCAATGCCCCGGCTCGGTTTGGCGCCACAATTGGTTGGGCCCCCGCCGGCACAGATAGACATCCACCCGTCCGTCGTAATCCAGGTCGCCCCACAGGGCGGCGTTGACATCCGGGACCTTGGCGAGCGGATGATCCCGCAACCAACGGAACCCCCCGTTCGACAGGCCCTCCAACAGTAGATTCGGCGCGTCCGCATCGTTGAGGGCGTCCGCCAGGAACAGATCCGGGATACCGTCGCCGTTCCAGTCGGTCACCGTGATATCCGAGGGTGGCCGGGTGCCGAGCCGGGACGACCAGGCAACCTCCTCCGACCCCTCCCATCCCAGCCGGCGCTCAGGCTCGAATACCGATCCGGCCAGGGGCGCCGGCTCCCGCACCACCGCCCGGCCTGGGGCGCGCACCTCTGCCTTGGGACCCATGCGGGTATAGCGAAACTCCGCCTTGCGGGCCTGGGGATTGCGCGCCAAACGCTGGAAGCGTTCCAGGGGTACCCGGCCGTCGGTACCTGGGGTGAGATGCTGGAGGGACTGAAAGACGCCGTAATAGGCGCTGCGTAACAGGGGATCCAGTCCGGTGGCCTGTTGATAGTGCACCAGGGCCTCGTCATGCCGGCCCAACCGGGACAGGGCCTCGGCCAGGAAATAGGCGGCATAGGCATCCTGGGGATCCCCATCGACCGCCTGTTGCAGTTGCTGGGCGGCGGGTTCCGCCTCGCCCCGTTGCAACTGGATCAGGCCGGCCAGGTAGTGGGCCCGAACTGATCCTGGCTCACCCTTGAGGAAGGACTCCACCAGCAACAAGGCTTGCGCCTGATCCCCGGTCTTACCCCGGTTGAGGATCGCGATGGCCCGGTCCAGGCGGGGTTCCCGCCAAGTCGGGTAATCCCGGATCAATTCCGCCAGGGCCTGTTCGCCGGCCCGGAAGTCGAAGCGATCCATGAGCAGTGCGGCCCGCTGCATGCGACGCGCCGCCGCCATGTCCGGAGCCCGGCCGGCACCCGGCCCGGTTTCCCCGCTGCCACCGGCCAACCCAATCCAACAGGCGAGCAACCATCCCCAGCGGGAAAGCCCGGCTCTCGATCCGACCATCACCATTTGCGCGCCCGTGGGACCAGCCCGGAAAAGGTCAAACAAGGCCCCGGATCAAGGTCCGTGGCAGCCAATCAACTCTCAGGGGAATACCGACCAAAAGCCGTCCCGGTCCATGGGATCCATCCGGCGACCAGCGACCTAGGGTCGCCGGTCAGGCCGGTGGTTATTCGTCAAAACAAAACAGATTGGACGAAGTGCCCTCGGTGCTCACATAGGTCACCATGCACGCCTTACGGTTGGCGTAGTCGCTGATCTTACGCACCACCAGGTCCCCTTCCTTCATAAAGCTGGTTTGCTGAAGACCGCCGGCGGGGACGTTGCCGCCCATGCCCTGGGGCGCAGCACCCTGACCCTGGCCGGACATGCCTGCCATGCCTTGCCCCGCCATGCCTTGACCGGCCATACCGGCCGGGCCTACCGCCAACTGACTGGCGTAGCAGAACACCGAGGGGGCGGTATTCTTGGTCTTGACGTAGGCCACTAGGCAAGTGCGGTTAGCACCGGAGTCCTGGATGCGCCGCACGTCCAGATCCCCTTCCCGTAGATGGCCATTTTCCTGCAACAGTTCCTTGAACTTGCTGGTGGTGGTGTAGCAGTCCACGGCCGGGGCGGTGCCGGCAGTCCCCACGTAGGCCACCAGGCACACCCGGTTATTCTTGACGTCCTCGATTTTGCGGATGATGACCTCGTCCGCCTTGATGTGGCCGACTTGCCGCACCGTGGTACCAAAATCGCCGATAACGTCATAGCAGTCGATGACCGAACTGGTGCCGGGAGTGCGCACGTAAAAGGCCAGGCAGGTCTTTTTGCTGGCCAAGTCGGTGATGTTCCGTACCACCAGATCGCTCTCCACCAACAGCCCGGTTTGCACCACCAGCGTCGAACTATAATCCGCCGCCGCTGCAAACATGGGGAATAGGCAGGCCAATGCGCCCAATAGCTTGTTCATGCGGGTGACTCCCCCTCGCAACATCGCAATATTTAAGACTTCAAGCCCTCATGGAGGCCTTTTGGTGGACTTCCAAGCCTAGGGATTATTTCGCAGATGGGCTGCCTAAGCAACGACGCAGGACGGACCGCCCGGCTGGTCCGGCGCCCATGGAGCTAAGCGCCACCCCCAGCATCCGGCCGGTGCAGGGACTGGGGCTAGAGAAATGGCGTGAGCGCTTCCCGCACCCGTAGCGCCTCGCCACGAATGCGTTCCAAATAGCCGGCCGGGGTGGGTTGTTGGCGGTGCAACAGGGTTTCCAGATGGGCGCACAGCAGTGCCAGATCGTCGGCCCCGGCGTTCATACTGGCGGACTTGAGGCTGTGCATCAGGCGTTCCAGTTCCTTTTCCTGGCCTGGTGCTGACGCCGTGTCCGCGTGACTCAGGATATCGTCCATGCTGACCAGGTAGGCGTCCACGAACTCGCCAAAGCAGTCGTCCAGAATCACCTGCATTTCCCGCAAGCGCGCATCGTTCAGCGGCGGCTTGGCGCCGGCGGGCGCGCCGATCGATGGAGACGAAGCGGCCGGCAAATTGGTTTCAATCATGGGGAACTTGGCCCTCCCGCATCTGATGAAAAGGGGAGTCTAGCACCCGTGGGACTAGTGGCTACCCCTCCGGCTTTCAATTCGCGGACCGCCGGCCCTTGACCAAGCCAGGCCGGGGGCGGTCGCAGACCGGCCCCGGCCGTTGCCCCTAGGGCCGCCGCTTGGGGAATTTAGTACCGCCCGGCCGCTGGTCGCCACCGGAGCCGGGACGCTCGCCCCGGAACGGGGGCCGGCCAGGCCGGTCCGGCCGGTTGGCGCCGCCTTCCGGCCTGGGCGCTCCTTCAAACCGCCGGGGCCGGAATCCGGCCTCGCTACCCTCGGGCCGGAACACGGTTTCCCGCCGCGCCGGACGATCCGAGCGAACGTCACCCCGGTCCGAGCGGAAAACGCCAGGCGCGCCTTCGGGACGCCCTTCCCCGCCGCTGCGCTGGGGACGGAATTCCCCGCCACGGGGGTCGGGACGGTAATCCTGGGCCGGGCGCTCCGGCCGAAAGTCCCGCCCACCCCGATCGGGCCGGTATTCTTCCCGGGCCGGCCGGGAATCCCCATAGGGGGGCCGGCCGCCGCCTTCGGCACCGCCACCCCGGTAGGGCGGGCGACCGCTCCCTTCGGGACTGCCTTCACTCCGGAACGACCGCCCGCCGCCTTCGGCAGTACCGCCACCCCGGTAGGGCGGGCGGCCGCTTCCTTCTGGACCGCCTTCGCTCCGGAACGGCCGGCCGCCGCCTTCGGGTCCGGCATCACCCCGGTAAGGCCGGGGCCGGTCCGCCGGATACGCATCCCGGCGCGGACGGTCGAACTGGGGCGGTCCGTCGGAACGCTCCGGCCGGCCCCCATCCCGATCCCGCCGGGGTCCATTGCGGTCCCCGTAGTCGTTGGGTCCCGGCCCCGCGAATGCGGTCCGCTCCCGGGCGAAGGGACGATCATCCCGGCCCCGGGGTCCACCCCGCTCGAAGCGCCCGGAATCCCTGGGTGGCCGGGGCGGACGCTCGTCGTACACCTCGTCATCCCCCAAGGGCCGCAACGCCAGGGGCCGCTGACGGACCCGGGCTCGCTGCAACAGATGCAGGGTCTCGGCAGACAGGTCGGCGGGCAATTCCACTAGGCTGAACTCGTCCAGCAGGCGGATATCGCCGATTTCCCGGCCCTCGATGCCGCCCTCGTTGGCGATGGCGCCGACGATTTCCTTGGGCATCACGCCGTGGGCACGGCCCACCTCGATGCGATAGCGCACCAGACCACTCAGTCCGGTACGGGGCCGGGGCGCCGGCCGGGGCCCATCCCCCTCCCGGTAGGGCTGGGAATGGGGCGCATCCCGCCGCCCTGGCGCCAATTCCGGCGCTTCTGGCTGTAAGGGCCGTTCCCGCTGGGCTAACCAGGCCAGGGCGGCAGCGATGTCATGGGCGTCCAGCTCCTGCTCCTGTTCCAGGGACCTGACCATTTCCTTCATGAAATCCAGCTTTTCCCCTTCCAGCACTTCCACGATCTGGGCCTTGAACTGGGCGACCCGGCGATCCGCCACCGCCGCCTGGCTGGGCAGGCCGATGGGCTCGATGGGTTGCCGGGTGGCCCGCTCGATGGCCCGCAGCAGACGCATTTCCCGGTTTTCCACGAACAGGATGGCGGTCCCGGAACGGCCGGCACGGCCGGTGCGCCCGATGCGATGCACGTAGGCATCGATGTCGTAGGGCAGGTCATAGTTGATGACATGGCTGACCCGGGGCACATCGATGCCCCGCGCCGCCACGTCGGTGGCCACCAGAATATCCAGGGCGCCGCCCCTCAGTTGCTCGATGACCCGTTCCCGCAGCGCCTGGTTCATATCGCCATTGATAGCTGCCGCCGCGTATCCCCGCGCCTCCAGCCGGTCCGCCAGCTCCACGGTGGCGGTCTTGGTGCGCACGAACACCAGCGCCGCGTCCAGGTCGTCCTCCACTTCCAGCATCCGGGTCAGGGCTTCCAGCTTGTCGGCGCCCCGCACCTGCCAGTACATCTGCCGGGTAGTGGCGACCGTGGTGGTGGCGGAACGGATCTTGACTTCGACCGGGTCCCGCAAATAGCGCTGGGCGACCCGCCGGATCGGGTCCGGCAGGGTGGCGGAGAACAGGGCGGTCTGCCGCTCCGCCGGCGTGTGCTCCAGGATCCACTCCACGTCGTCGATGAAGCCCATGCGCAGCATTTCGTCCGCTTCATCCAGGACCATGGCGCGCAGCCCCGACAAATCCAGGCTCTTGCGCTCCAGATGATCCATCACCCGGCCCGGCGTACCCACGATCACATGCACACCGCGCTTGAGTTGGCGCAGTTGCAGCACCATGCTTTGACCACCATACACCGGCAACACATGGAAGCCGGGCATGCGATGGGCGTATTTCTGAAACGCCTCGGCCACCTGGATGGCCAACTCCCGGGTGGGAGTGAGGACCAAGGCTTGGGGCACCAGTTGTTCCAGGTCCAGCCGCTGCAACAAGGGCAGCGCGAAGGCGGCGGTCTTGCCGGTGCCGGTTTGGGCCTCGCCCACCAGATCCCGGCCCGCCAGGATGGCGGGAATACAAGCGGCCTGAATCGGCGTGGGGGTTTCATAACCCACTTCGGTCAAGACCTCTAGGAGGGGCGCGCGCAACTCAAGCTGCGCGAAGCTTTCGATTTCATTCATGGGGGAGTTTCCGGACGGCAGAGGGGGAGGGCTGGAAAACCGGATATTATCCCAGACCTACGCCAATATGGGTATAGTCATGATGAACGGCGCCTGGGCGCCCAACCGGCTCCCGAGCGAGCTTCTTTTCCCCCAAGACATCGACTTATAACCCCTTTGCCACCCCGGAAGGGCGCTACGCCCGGACGACCCGACGCCCAATCGGGACACCGAGAGAGAATGCCAAGCATGGAAATTTGGGTGGACGCGGACGCCTGTCCCAACCCGGTCAAAGAAATCCTGTTTCGGGCCGCCCAAAAGCGCGGTTTGAACCTGACTCTGGTGGCTAATCAAGCCCTCAGGGTGCCGCCCTCGCCCTTCATTCGCCAGGTGCGGGTGGAGGCCGGCTTCGACATCGCCGACCACTACATCGCCCAGCGAGTCCAGCCCGGCGACCTGGTGATTACCGCCGACATTCCCCTGGCGGACGCAGTGGTCAGCCGCCGCGCCCAGGCCCTCAACCCGCGGGGCGAAATCTACACGCCGGAAACCATCGGCCAACGCCTGGCGGTACGCAACCTGATGGATGAACTGCGGGGCGCCGGCCTGGTGAGCGGCGGACCCCCAGCCCTCGGCGCCGTGGAGCGCAAGGCCTTCGCCGACGCCCTGGACCGGCTGCTGGCCCGGCGCCCATGAACAACTGCCCCCAGGATCAGAACCCGGCTCCCCGCCCCCGGCGCGCCTTCCAGAATCTGCCCCTGCGCTTGCCTGGCCCCAACCGCCCGGCGCGCCTGCTGGCCGACGCCGGCGTGCTGGGTCCCCTCGGCCTCTTAGCGCTGCTGGTGGTGCTGGCGCCCATTCTGCTCCTGTGGCGGGATGGGACCGCCCCCTGGCCGCTGGCCCTGGGGTTTGGCTGCTCGCTGCTGGTGCTGGCCGCCCTGGGGGTAGCCGGCTGGCGCCTGTACCAGCGGCTGCTGCTGCCCCTAACCATCCTGGAAGACCGGGTCAACCGGCTTTGCCAAGGGGAACCAGGCGCCAACCTGGCGCTGGAACAGGTGGGCGTGCTGGGCCGCCTGATCCAGGATGTGCGCTGTCTGGGCGATGAATTGTTCGATCTATACGACGACATGGACCAGCGGGTGGAGCGCCAAACCCGGCGCCTGGCCCAAAAAACCGCGTCCCTCAACATCCTGTACGGTGTCGCCGCCAGCATCAATCAGGCAGAAGACCTGGACCTGCTGCTGCTGCGCTATTTGCGCACCCTCAAGGAAATGGTCAACGGGCGCACCGCCAGTGTGCGTCTGCAGGGCGCGGACGGGCGGATTCGCCTGGTGGGCTGCGTGGGCCTCGACAACCAGACCCAAGTGGAAGCGGACCTTCTGCCCTTGACGCTGTGCCGTTGCGGTGAGGTGGTCAACCCCGGCGACATCCTCTGCCCCCGCCCGGACGGCCCCTGCCTGCTGGACCCGGCCCCAACCCGCTTCCGGGCCGATCAAGTCGAGATGATCGAGGTCCCCATCGCCTACCGGGACCAAACCCTGGGCCATTACCGGATCTACCTGGACCAGCCCGGCATCGCCGGCCGGGAAGACATCCGGGAACTACTGACCACCATCGGCAGCCACCTAGGCATGGCGGTGGCCAAGCAACGCTCCGACGCCGAAGCGCGGCGCCTGTCCATCATGGAAGAGCGGGCCCACCTGGCCCATGAACTCCACGACTCCCTGGCCCAGACCCTGGCCAGCCTGCGTATCCAGGTCCGGATGCTGGAAGAAACCGCCCAGGACCAGCCCCTCCATGAGACGGCCCGGGGCGAAATCCTGCGCATTCGCCACGGCCTGGACGAGGCCCACACGGAACTACGGGAACTGCTCAACAGCTTCCGGGCGCCCCTGGACCAGCGGGGACTGGTGCCGGCCCTGGAACGGCTGGTGGAAAGCTTTCGCCAGGACACCGGCATCCATTCCCTGTTCCACCGGGACTGCCGCCGGGTAGAACTGGGCGCCCGGGAAGAAATGCAGATGCTACGCATCGTCCAGGAAGCCCTGACCAACATCCGCAAATACGCCGACGCCCACACGGTCCGGGTCCTGCTGCGCTGCCGGGCGCCGGGCACCTATCTGCTGCTGGTAGAAGACGACGGGGTTGGCTTCCAACGGGCGGTGGCGGATCCCCAAAATGGCGAACACATTGGCTTACACATCATGGAAGAGCGGGCGCGGCGCATCGGCGCCGAACTGCGCATCGAAAGTGAACCCGGCGAAGGCACCCGGGTGGAACTGCTGTTCAAGCCCGCCCATGCTCCTCGCGAATCCTGCCCCCAGGAGGACAGCTAATGCGCGTCCTATTGATCGACGACCACGCCCTATTCCGCTTCGGCCTATCCGAGTTGCTGGAGCGGCGCGGTATTGAGGTCATCGGCGCCCTCGGGGACGGTGCCAAGGGCATCGACCAGGCCGCTGAACTTCAGCCGGACGTGGTGCTGCTGGATTTGCGGATGCCGGAACTCAGCGGCTTGGAAGTCCTCAAAGGCCTGCGCAGGCGAGGCCTGCAGATGCCGGTGGTGATCCTCACCACCAGCCGGGAAGAAAGCGACCTGATCGCCTCCCTGCAACAGGGCGCCCAAGGCTACCTGCTCAAGGATATGGAACCGGACGAACTCATCACCGCCCTGCGTCAAATCATGGCCGGCGAAACGGTAGTGGCCCGGGAACTGACCGGTGCCCTGGCCAGGGCGGTGCAAGGCGCCCAGGGCGGCGCCGAGCCCAGCCGGGACCCGGATGCCTTCTCCGACCTCACCCCCAGGGAACGGGAAATCCTCTGCCTGCTGGCGGAAGGACAGAGTAACAAGCTGATCGCCCGCAACCTGCATATTTCCGACGGCACCGTGAAACTGCACGTCAAGGCCATCCTGCGCAAACTCAACCTCCACTCACGGGTGGAAGCGGCGGTGCTGGCGGTGGAACGCAACCTGTGCGCCCGTTAGCATACCGCCTACCCATCCCTGCTGTAGAGGAACCCGAGTCATGAAGCGGTATCTTGACCTGGTGCGTGAATGCTTGACCCAAGTCCCGGAACTCATGCCCTGGGACCTGGAACAACGGCTAAGGGACAACCCGGAGCTGCTGGTAGTGGACGTGCGGGAACCCTACGAATATCAAGCCATGCACATCCAAAATTCCCTCAATGTACCCAGGGGGATACTGGAAACCGCCTGCGAATGGGACTACGAAGAAACGGTCCCGGAACTGGTCCAGGCCCGCCAGCGCGAAATCGTGCTGGTGTGTCGCTCCGGTTACCGCAGCGTACTGGCCGCCTTCAATATGGGCCTGCTTGGATACCAGCAAGTGGCGTCCCTCAAGACCGGCCTGCGCGGCTGGAAAGACTACGAGATGGAACTGGTGGACGGCGACGGCCAACCCGTGGACCTGGACGACGCCGACGACTACTTCACGCCCCTCCTGCGCCCGGACCAGTTACGGCCCAAGAGCGCCCGCTAGCCATCCGGCCCATTCCATGCCCGTGCGGCGGTCAACCGGGGTCGCCGCAGCGGCTGTCTCGCCGCTGGCCGGCGGCAACGCCCCCTGTCCAGGTGCAGTGGACCCCCATCTGGACAGCTTATAAATAATCTAGGCAGGCGGACGCTGGCTGAAAGAGGAGCCAAGTTCCATGCCCCTGGGTTCAAAGCGAAGGTCCCGCTAGCAGGGATCATGAGGGTCAAACCGATCTCTGAACGAGCCAGTGAATT
>CAZIHO010000023.1:0-33997 GCA_964538875.1 uncultured Chromatiaceae bacterium | reverse complement strand
ATTGCGCCTGCTTGGCAGAGTGTCGTGCCGGAGGTTCCACAGCTTTGCACCGTAACATTGTCCAGGTCCCAACCGGGCCTACTGACGCTGCTGTCGGAGCCTAGCCGCAGCCGGACTTGAATCGTTTGTCCCGCGTAGGCGCTCAGGTCGGCGATGCTGTTGAGGTAGGTCAGGCTATTACCGCACCAGCCCGACAGCCCGCCCAGGGGGTTCCCATAGGAAGAATTGATGGAGCCAGTGTAACTTCCCGCCAACAGACTGGCGGCGGGGATCTGGGTCCAGGTCCCACCACCATTGGTAGTTATTTCGAGAACGCCGCCGTCATAACAAGATGTGGAACTTGCCACCTCCATATAGGGCGCATGCCAGAATTTGAGGGTCAGGGGATTTTGCCCGGTGGGTAGGCTGATGGGTGGTGACACCAGCCGCTGGTCCGAGACCGAGGACGGATCGGTGGCGTGGAAATGCTTAACACCCGCGTAGGGGTGGCTGGTGGCAATGGCCCAGGTATTGCCGGTGCCGCTGCTGGTCCAGCCGCCAGCGCTGGCCTCAAAATCTGCTTGGTGGAGGATGTTGGACGTGGTGCCAATTCCGCAATCTCCGGGACCGGCCAGCGTGGTGAACCCGTAGGTGCTGGAACTGAGGCTGGCGCCACAACTGTTGAGGGCCGTCACCCGCCAGTAGTAGGCCGTACTGGTGTTTAGGGCGGTGGTCGAAGTCCAGGTTGGGCTCGGCAAGCCGGTGGCGGAGGCGACGATTTGGCTGAAACCGGCATCGGTCGCCACCTCGATGCTGTAACTGGCGGCTTGGGTCGAGGCGTTCCAGGTGAAGGTGGGCAGGATGGCCACGCCGGTCGCCTGATTGCTGGGCGCAGTCAAGTTGGGAGCGCTGGGCACCCCGTTGAATAGGTTGAGCCCCAAGTCGACGGATTTGGGCGTACCTCCGGTGGCGGTGCCGTTCACCGTCAGTAGATAGGAGCCCGGACTGGCGGCGCCGGTGTTGCCAATGGTCAAGGTGCTGCTACCAGCGGGGGTGACCGGATTGATGCTGAACAGAGCGCTGGACCCGGCGGGTTGTCCGGTAACACCCAAGGTCACCGGATTGGTGAAGCCCAGCAGGGAGCCCACGTTCAGGGTATAGGCCGCGCTGGCCGGCGCGCAGATGGACCTGGTACTGGGTGTGCCCGCCAGAGTGAAATCCGCAGTATGAGCACAGTTGTAACAAACCAGGGCGAAGTCCTGATCCGTGGCATCGGCGTTGTTGGGAACTCCGTCGCCAGCGATGTTGGCGGCGGTGACCGTCAGGGTGATGACACCGCTGGCGCCGGCCGGCAGATAGACCGCCTCATAGTTGTTGGCGCTGTCCGCCGTGCCGCCGGTGGTGCTCCATTGGCCGGAGAAATGGTTACCTAAGTAGGTGGCGCCATTGACTTCCAGGATCAGGTTTAGATTGTTCACTTGGGGGCTGGTGCCGAGTGCTCCAGGGGCGTCCGTATAGGCCAGGCTGACGCGCAGCGGTTTGGCCGGGTCCGTAACCTGGCCGGTCCAGGTCCAGGTTTCGCCTGTACTGCCAAACAGGTGGGTCTGATTCACCAGGACCCGCGGCGTGCCGTCAAACGCGGTTTTCATGTCCGGCATACCATAGCCCTGGTTGTTGCTAGGCAGGGTATCGTTGGCCGAAACGCCGGTCAGGTAGGTGGGATGGGCCATCAGATAGGCTTTCATCAAGGCGGGGCTGGGCACCGGCACGCCGTGCTGGGTCTGGAGCCACCGGTAGTAAAGGGACGCGATGGCCGCCACGGCTGGGGTCGAGTGGCTAGTGCCAGAGGAGGCGGCAAAGAGGGTCTGGCCACTGGGCCGGAATTGGTCACAGACGCCGGTGCCATCGTAACCAGCCCCGGTGCTCGCAGTGCCCTGGATGTGGGTGCCCGGCGCGATGACCTCGGGTTTCACCCGCCCGCCGGGGGCCGGCCCCCGGCTGGAGAAGTCAATTACGTCCATGGCGTTGTCGGCCCCGCTGGACGACACGCTGCAGCCGTCGGTCCAGCTCCCCGCCTCGTCCGTAGGCCGTTGGTTCTCTGAAGCACCAACCGTAATCATGTTCTTGCCGTTGCCCGGTGACCCGATGGTGCTGGCTCCGGAACCGTCGTTGCCCGCCGCGAATATATAGATGATCGGCTGGTTGCCGCTTTCCGTGGCGTCCGCGTCCCGCACCCCCAGGTCGTAGGCTTGGGCGGTGTCATCATAGGTCCCGGCACAACTACTACAGCCCCAGGAGTTGGAGCTAATCAAGACGCCATTGTCTTGTTCGCTCTTGATGACGCCGCTATCCGAGCCACCGCAACCGGAAATGCTCCAAGAGCCGCTGTTGGCGAAGATTTTGGTATTACCGGTACGGCCATAGGGATTGATGCCCTGCCCCCGTTGATAGGTGCTGGGAAACTGGTAGGGGGCACCTGACCGGCTGTCATAGCCACTGATGATGCTGGTATTGATGTGGCCATGCCCCGCCTTGCCATCGGGAAGGGCGTCGGTGGTGCAATTGCGGGCAAAGACGATACGGCTGGTGGTGCCGTCGCCGAGCTGAGTGAGGGTGCTGTCGCCGGCGCCATTGGTTGTGGTGCCATTACCGACGCCGTCATCGGTCACCGAGACGAGGGGATAATCCGCCGGGGTCTGACTGAAGCCCAGGGCGTCCAGCCAGGTCTTGTATCCGGGACCGCTGGGTCCGGCATGGGCCCCATCCAGGTTGCCGGCGACGATCTGGGCCTGAACCTCGTCCATCAGGTGCCGGGGAAAACGTTCTCCCACCCAGACCACATCCGGCAGCCGTGCGATGGCCAGCAAATCCGCAGCCCGAACCTTGATGTCCCGGTTCTCAAAGGCGAGAACCGGGGACCAGTCAGAATCCGCCTCCACCACCAGCGCGGTGATGAGGTCCTGGGAGGTCTGTTTACCTGGGTGGTTATACATCTGGACCACCACTGGGACGATTTCGGACGGGTCTGAACTGGTCAGAATGCGCCGTTCAATGCTAGGGCCTAGTTTGAAAGCAGGATGGTAGGCGCCGCTGTATTGCAGGAACTTCCCTTCGCTGACCATGGCCTGCAAGCGGTCCCCGGTTGCGGCGTCGGCCCACACCAGATAACCGTTGTTGGCGATGTACTGCACCGGGGTAGCCCCAGCGGCCATGATGCTGTCCAACCATTCGTCCTTGACCGGCCCGACAAACTGGATCAACTGTAGTGCCGCGCCGGTGGGCTTCTGGGCCGCCAGCAGGGAGGGCACCGAAGCGAGTCCGGATAGGGTGTCGAGGGGATGCAGATCGAATTGGAGCCGGTCCGGGAGCGCCTCGATGCCGGCCCGCGGACCCGGCGCCGCGCTCAGTTGTTGATAGGCCTCGTCCGTGACCCGGTACAGCACAAAGGCGCCATAGTCGTGCCACGGGGTCACGCCAGGCTGGCTGGCATCCAGCGTGCCGGGGGGCGCGATCAGCTTGCGTGGCGCAGCATGGGCACCCTGATCCAGCGGTGGTGCGGTGCCCGAACCGGCATCCGAACCCTGGGGGACAGCCCCAACCGGAGCAAGCACCGCTGCTAGAACCAGCAATCTGGCTATGAGAGAACGAGTGGACATCAACTTCATCCGGAAATGCGCTAAACAGCCGCACCTAGCTGTCCAGCAGGAATTAGTAAATCGCCGTCGGCCCAGGCACCAGCGGGATACCGGCGGGACATCCCCGCGAGCCTCAGACTTTCGCAGCCCGGCAGGCCGGGGTCCCGGCGTGTGATCCGGCTAGGGCGGGATGAACCCTGCTTACGCCAGCACAAGCTTAGGTGGTTTTTGGGGGCCAACAACGGTCCGGGTCAATGATCAACAGGTAATGGTAGTCTATTTTTTATCCAAGGTATTTAAATGATTTAAAGGGAGGTTTCCCCAAACGGGGGCCTGGATGGAGGACCTGGCCGGGCATCCGGCTGCGCTGCACCGGCGCTGAATCTGACGCCTCGGCTCGGGCTTTGAGGCCCGGCGCGCCAGTCACCGCCCAGCGGCCCTAAAATCCCCCCATGAACCTGTCCCGCCCCTTCATCCTGCGTCCGGTCGCCACCAGTTTGTTGATGCTGGCGCTGTTGTTGTCGGGTTTGCTGGGCTTGCGGCTGTTGCCCATCGCGCCCCTGCCCCAGGTGGACTTGCCCACCATTTCCGTGTCCGCCAGCTTGCCCGGCGCCAGTCCGGAGGTGATGGCGGCCACGGTGGCGACGCCCCTGGAGCGCAGCCTGGGCAGCATCGCCGGCGTCACCGAGATGACCTCCCGCTCCAGCCTGGGTCAGACCCGGGTCACGCTCCAGTTCGACCTGTCCCGGGACCAGGACGGCGCCGCCCGGGAGGTGCAGGCGGCCTTGCTGGCGGCCCGCACCCTGCTACCGGCCGGGTTGCCCAATAATCCCAGCTATCGCAAGGTGAATCCGGCCTCAGCGCCCATCTTGATCTTGGCGCTGACCTCACCGACCTTCGACCGGGGCCAGATGTATGACGTGGCCGCCACCATCCTGGCCCAAAAGCTGGCCCAAGTGGCGGGGGTGGGTCAGGTGGACGTAAGCGGCTCGTCCCTGCCGGCGGTGCGGGTGGCCCTCAATCCCCGCGCCCTGGAGCGGCTGGGCATCGGCGTAGAGCAGGTGCGGAGCGCCGTGGCGGGCAATAACGCCAACCGGCCCAAGGGGTTGGTGGAGAACGAGGACCTCCAGTGGTGGATCGGCGCCAACGATCAGGCCATGACCGCCGCCGCTTACCGGTCCCTGCTGTTGGCCTGGCGGGACGGGGCGCCGGTGACGCTGGGGGATGTGGCCGAGGTGACCGACTCGGTGCAGGACGTGCGCAACGCCGGGCTGGCCAATGGTCAACCGGCGGTGATGTTGCAAGTCCGCCAGCAACCGGGAGCCAACATCGTGGCCACCGTGGAGCGGATCCGGGACCTGTTGCCCCAACTGCGGGCGGCGATTCCGGCGGCGGTGCAACTGGATCTGGTCATGGATCGCTCGGTCACCATCCGCGCCAGCCTGGAGGACGTGGGCCGCACCCTGGTGATCGCCGTGTTGCTGGTGATCGGCGTGGTCTGGCTGTTCCTGCGGGATGCCCGGCTGGCGGCGCTGCCGGCGGTGGCGATTCCCATCAGCTTGATCGGCTCTTGCGGCCTGCTGTACCTGGCCGGGTTCAGCCTCAATCTGCTGACGTTGATGGCCCTGACGGTGGCGGCTGGCTTTGTGGTGGACGACGCGGTGGTGGTGGTGGAGAACATTTGCCGGCACCTGGAACGGGGCCGCTCGCCCCTGGAGGCGGCCCTGGCCGGCGCCCGGGAGGTGGGCTTCACGGTGCTGTCCATGAGCCTGTCCCTGATCGCGGTGTTCCTGCCCATCGTCTGGATGGGGGGCATGGTGGGCCGCTTCATCCGGGAATTCGGCACTGCCCTGTCAGTGGCGATTCTGGTGTCCCTGCTGGTGTCCCTCACTGCCACGCCCATGCTGGCGGCCCGCTGGCTGCGACCGGCGGGCACCCGGCCGCCGGGGCGCCTGTCCCAGGCCCTGGGCGCCGGTCAGGCCCGTTTGGAGGGGGGTTACGGCCGCTCCCTGGATTGGGCCCTGGCCCATCCGCGCCTGGTGCTGGCCCTGTTGCTGGCGACGGTGGGTCTGAATATTTATCTCTATGTCCTGGTGCCCAAGGGCTTTCTGCCCCAGCAGGACACCGGCCGGCTGCTGGGCAATTTGCAGATGGATCAGTCCGCCTCCTTCCAGGCGACCCAGACCAAGCTGACCGCCTTCGTGGAGATATTGCGGGCCGATCCGGCCATTGCGAATTTGGTCGCCTACACCGGCTCCAGCGGCAGCGGCTTTTTGTTCGCCACCCTCAAGCCCAGGGCGGAACGGGGTCTGTCGTCCGAGGCCCTGATCGCCCGGCTGCGGCCCAAGCTGGCCAAGGTGTCCGGGGCGCGGCTGTTCCTGCAATCCGCCCAGGATTTGCGCATCGGCGGCCGTTCCTCGGACAGCCAATATCAATACAGCCTGCGTTCCGATGACCTGGACGACCTGCGGCTATGGGAACCGCGCCTACGCCAGGCTCTGGCCCAGTTGCCGGAGTTGACCGACGTGTCCACGGATGAACGGGACCGGGGCCTGCAAACCCGGCTGACCATCGACCGGGACAGCGCCGCCCGCCTGGGGGTGAAAATCTCCACCCTGACCGCGACCCTCAACGACCTGTTCGGCCAACGCCAGGTGAGCACCCTGTATCACCCCCTCAATCAATACAAGGTGGTGCTAGAAGCGGCGGCACCGTTCCGCCAGGGTCCGGAAGCCTTAGACGGGCTGCATATCCGCAGCGACGCGGGCCAATTGGTGCCCCTGGCTTCCCTGGCCCGCTGGGAAGCGGCCAACGCGCCCCTGTCCGTGAACCATCAGGGCCTGGCGGTGGCCAGCACCATTTCCTTCAATTTACCGGTGGGCGGGTCCCTGTCCGACGCGGAGCGGGCGATTCGAGACGCGAGCGCCGATCTCAACCTGCCGGCCACCCTGCGGGGCGGCTTTCAGGGCACCGCCAAGGCCTACCAGGACAGTTTGCGGGATCAGCCGGTGCTGATCCTGGCGGCGTTGCTGACCCTCTATATCCTGCTCGGCATCCTGTACGAAAGTTATCTGCATCCCTTGACCATTCTGTCCACCCTGCCCTCGGCCGGGGTCGGCGCCCTGCTGGCCCTGCTGGCCCTGGGGGATGAATTCAACCTGGTGGCCTTCATCGGCGTCATTTTGCTGGTGGGCATCGTCAAGAAAAACGCCATCATGATGATCGACGTGGCCCTGGTACTGGGCCGGGAACAGGGCATGGCGGCGCGAGAGGCCATCGCCGAGGCGGGCCGGCGCCGCTTCCGGCCCATCCTCATGACCACCCTGGCCGCCATGCTGGGCGCCGTGCCCCTGATGATCGGCATGGGCGAAGGCGCCGAGTTGCGCCGGCCCCTCGGCATCTCCATTTTCGGGGGACTGCTGGTGAGCCAGGTGTTGACCCTGTACACCACACCCATCCTGTTCCTCTACCTGGAGCGGGCTCGCAGCCGGGTGCTGGCCTGGCACCAGCGGCTCCGCACCCCACCTGACCGGGACCCATCGCCATGCCCTTGATGTTCCCCCGATGGGGGCTCGCCCTCGCCTGTCTGACCCTGGCTGCTTGTGTACAAGGACCGGATTACCTGCGACCGTCCCAGGACCCGCCAGCCCAATATAAAGAAGCCGGGGGCCGGGCTTGGCGGGTCGCCACCCCCGCCGACCTGGGCGAGCGGGGCGCCTGGTGGGAGCTATTCGGGGATCCGGTGCTGAATGAACTCCAAACTGAACTGGCGGCCGGTAACCTGGATCTCCAGGCCGCCCAGGCCCGCTGGCGGGAAGCGGAGGCCCAGTCCCGGCAGGCCCGCGCCGGCCTGTTTCCCAGCCTGTCCGGGGAATTGAGCCAAGACCGCAGCGGCGGCAGCGCCGATTCGCGCCGGGCCAGCGTGGCGGTCACGGCCCGCTGGGAGGCGGATCTGTGGGGCGGCCAGCGGCGCCTCTGGGAAGCGGCGGAAGCCAGCGCTGACGCCCAAGCGGCGGAATGGGGCGCGACCCGCCTGGCCGCCCAGTCCGGCCTGGCCCTGGATTATGTGGCGCTGCGGGTGGCGGAGACCCAGGCGGCCCTGTTGGAATCCCAGGCTGCCCAGTATGAAAAGGCGGTGCAACTGACCCGCAACCGGCACCGGGCCGGCGTAGTGGCGGGCAACGAGGTGGCGGAGGCGGAGACCCAATGGCGGTCTACTCAGGCCCGGGCCATCGACCGCCGCGCCCTGCGTGCCCGGCTGGAGCACGCCATCGCGGTCCGTCTGGGCCAGGCGCCGGCGGCCCTCAACCTGGCACCCGGCGCCCTGCCCCCGCAACCCCCGGCCCTGCCCCTGGAAGTGCCGTCCCAACTGCTGGAGCGCCGGCCGGACATCGCCGCCGCCGAGCGGCGCATGATGGCCGCCAACGCCCGCATTGGCGCCGCCCAGGCGGCCGGCTTTCCGGCCCTGACCCTGAGCGGTGGCTTGAGCCGCCAGGCCGGCGACCTGGCCGGACTGCTGGCGGCGCCGACCCGCATCTGGACCCTGGGTGCCACCCTCGGGCAAATCCTGTTCGACGCCGGCAAGACCGCGGCCCAGGTGGATGAAGCCCGCGCCGCCTTCGACGCCGCCCTGGCCGAATACCGGGCGGAGGTGCTGGCGGGCTTCCAGGAGGTGGAAGATCAGTTGAGCGACCTGCGGCTACTGGCGGACCAGGCCCAGGCGCAGCGCCTGGCTCTGGAAGCGGCGCGCCGTTCCGCGCGACTCACCAGCAACCAGTATCAGGCCGGCACCCTGAGCTATCTGGACGTGGTGACGGTCCAGGCCCGGGCCCTGGCCGCCGAACTGGACGCCATCAACTTGGAAGGCCAGCGCCTGAGTGCCGCCGTCGGCCTCATCAAGGCCCTGGGCGGTGGCTGGACCGCCGCCCAGAGGCCCGCCCCATGAGCGGTCGCCTCCAAACCAGCGGCTTTCGCCCCGCCTGGTGGCTGCCGGGTCCCCATTTGCAGACCCTGTGGCCCAGCCTGGTGCGCCGCCGGCCCCGGCTGGCCTTAGCCTGGGAGCGGCTGGAACTGGCGGACGGGGATTTTCTCGATCTGGCCTGGGGTCCGCCCCGGCCAGGCCCCCTGATCCTGGTGATCCACGGTTTGGAGGGTAACCTGGACTCCCATTATGCGCCCACCACCCTGGCGGCCCTGGCGGCAGCCGGCTTCCAGACCCTGTTCATGCACCTGCGGGGCTGCGGCCCGCAACCCAACCGGCTGGCGCGCCGCTATCACGCCGGTGCCAGCGAGGACCTGGCGGCAGTCATCGAGCGGGTGCGGCAGGTCCGGGGCGCGCCCCCGGCCGGCGCGGTGGGCTTCTCCCTGGGGGGAAACCTGCTGCTCAAATACCTGGGGGAACAGGGCGGGGCGGCGGCGCTGGGCGCGGCGGTGGCGGTGTCGGTGCCCTTCCAACTCCTGGACTGCGCCCGCCGCCTGGAGCAGGGCCTATCGCGCCGTTATCAAGCCCACTTGCTGGCCCGGTTGCGCCAGGCCTACCGGCGCAAGGCGGCCCAGGTGCCCATGCCCCTGAGCCCGGATCTGGACCGGCTGGATAACTTCCTGGACTTCGATCACCAAATCACCGCGCCCCTGCATGGTTTCGCCGGTGTGGAGGACTATTACCGCCGTTGTAGCTGCCGCCAGTTCCTGCCCCGCATCCAGGTGCCGACCCTGATCCTGCATGCACAGGATGATCCCTTCATGTACCCGGACACGGTTCCCGGCGCCGGTGAATTGGGGCCGGGCGTGACCCTGGAGCTATCCAGGCGGGGCGGCCACGTGGGCTTCGTGGGCGGCGCCTTGCCGGGCTGGGGCCGCTATTGGCTGGACCAGCGCATCCCAGACTTTTTCCGGAGCGCCGGCGCCTAGAAATTCCCCAGATGCCGGTAGCAGGACTTGCGAATCCGGCCGACTGCGCTGGCCAGAGCCTCGATCACCTGGGGCCGGGCCAGTCCCCGGCGCCAAGCCAGGGCGACCCGCCGGTAAGGCTCCGGGGGTTCAAATGGCAGGGCGGTCACCAAATCGGAATCATAGGGCCGGGACAGACAGCCGCCCGGCAACACCGAAGTGCCGTAACCGGACGCCACCATGCAGCGGATGGTCTCGATGGAATGGCCCTGATGCAGGGACCCTTCCGCATGGCTGATGGCCGGACAGGCGTCCAACACCTGCTCCCGGAAACAGTTGCCCGCCTTCAGCACCAGCACCTCCTCGCCCGCCACCTCATGGGCCGGAATGGCGCTGCGGGCTTCCCAGGCGTGGCCCCTGGGCACCACCACTTGGAACAGCTCGTCGTACAGGGGCCGGGTTTCCACCCCCGGCACCTCAAACGGCAAAGCGACGATGGCGGCGTCCACGTTGCCGTATTTCAGGTAGTCCGCCAGCAGCGCAGTCATGCTTTCCTCAATATAGAGGATGACACCCGGCGCCACCTGGCGGAGGGAGGCGATCAAATCCGGCAGCAGATAGGGGCCGATAGTGTGGATGACCCCCAGCCGGAAGCGCCCCTGGAGGGAGTCCTTGCCCAGCTCGGCCACCAACTCGACCCGGCGCGCCTCGTCTAACACCCGGCGTGCCTGTCCCACCACCTGCCAGCCCAGCTCGGTCAGGCTGGCCCGACCCTTGGCCCGCTCGATCAGGGTAACCCCTAAATCTGCCTCCAGATGTTGCAGGGCCACGCTCAAGGTCGGCTGGCTGACTTGGCAGAGTTCCGCCGCCCGGCTAAAGGACCCGGCGTCCGAGAAAGCGACCAAATAGCGCAAGCTGGATAGTTTCATCCGTTTCTCCATAGGCTCCAGCTATACAGGGTATAGCTAAAACGCATATAACTTGTTGATTTACCGCATTTTATCTCAATAACCGGACCAGTAGAGTAGATATCCTCGTCCCCCGCCCCGGCCGGCTTCCGGATCGCCCGGGGACGCCGTCAACCCATTCACGGAGTAATCTAATGAAGATTCATCCTCTCGTCGCGGCCCTGGCCGTTGCCATCCCGGTTAGTGCCGCCATTGCCGACGAGCCGATCAAGCCCATCCAACCGCCGCAGCAGGTCAACCTGGCCCAGGCGGAACTCGGCAAGAAACTCTATTTTGATCCGCGTCTGTCCAAATCCGGCTTCATTTCCTGCAATTCCTGCCATAACCTGAGCATGGGCGGCACCGACAACCTCAAGACTTCCATCGGCCATAACTGGCAGAAAGGCCCCATCAACGCGCCCACGGTTCTGAACTCCAGTCTCAACTTGGCCCAGTTCTGGGACGGCCGTGCGGCGGACTTGCAGGCCCAGGCCGGCGGCCCCATCGCCAATCCCGGCGAGATGGCCTTTACCCATACCCTGGCCCTGAATGTGCTGGAATCCATTCCCGCCTACGTCGCGGAATTCAAACTGGTGTTCGGCACCGACAAGATCAGTATCGGGGAGGTGACCAAGGCCATCGCCGAGTTCGAAAAGACCCTGGTAACGCCCAACTCCCGGTTCGATAAGTGGCTGCTGGGCGACAAGAACGCCCTCAACGCCGAGGAGCAGGCGGGCTACAAGCTGTTCAAGGACAGCGGTTGCGTGGCCTGCCACAATGGTCCGGCAGTGGGTGGCAGTTCATTCCAGAAAATGGGCGTGGTGGAAGCCTATAAGAGTTCCAGCCCCGCCGAGGGACGCAGCGCCGTCACCGGCAAGGACGCGGACCGGTTTAATTTCAAGGTGCCGACCCTGCGGAACGTGGCAATGACCTACCCCTATTTCCACGATGGTGAGGCCCAGACCCTCACCCAAGCGGTGGAAACCATGGGCCGGCTCCAGTTAGGCAAGAAGTTCACTGCCGAGGAAAACGCCCAGATCGTGGCCTTCCTCAAAACCCTGACCGGGGATCAGCCGAACTTCAGCCTGCCGGTACTACCGCCGTCCACCGACCAGACGCCGCCGCCCCAGCCGTTCGACAAATAACCCGCGCCAGCCGGGTCCCCTGGAAACGGGGGCCTGGCGTCCCCAGGACGCCCGTCAGCTGCGCCGGTAGGCCACCACATGGTCGATCTGGAGGCGAATACCGATCATTTCCCCCAGCGCATGGTCATGATGGGACGGCACCAGGGCCAGTAACCGGCCACCCTGGGGGAGTTTGAGGTGGTAAAGGAATTCCGCGCCCCGAAAAGCCTTGCGCTCCACCTGGGCCTGGAGGCTGGCCTGGTCGTCGTGGATGATGTCGTCCGGGCGGATCAACACTTCCACCGGCGCCCCGGTCTCGAACAGCTCGCAACTGCCGCCGTCGCATTCGGTCACCGTCACCCCTTCCAGAATCCCCAGCTCGGTTTCCACCTGGCGGGCATTCAGTACCCGGCCCGGCAACAGACTGCCCTGGCCGATGAAATCCGCCACGAAGCGATTGCGGGGCCGGTGATACACATCATAGGGACGGTCCCATTGCTGAATGCGCCCGCCCTGCATCACCCCCACCTGATCCGCCATGGCGAAGGCTTCCTGCTGGTCATGGGTCACCAGCAGGGCGGTCATGCCCTCGTACTTGAGAATGTCCCGCACCTCCAGGGACAGGCTCTCCCGCAGCTCCGGATCCAGGCTGGAAAAGGGTTCGTCCAGCATCAGCAGCCGGGGCTTGGGCGCCAGCGCCCGCGCCAGGGCCACCCGCTGGCGCTGCCCTCCGGATAGCTGGCCCGGCAGACGGGCCGCTTCCTGGGTCAGGCCCACCAGGTCCAGCATGTCCGCCACCCGCCGCCGCCGTGCCAGCCGATCCAGATGACCCAGTCCGAACGCCAGGTTGGCGGCCACGTCCAGATGGGGAAACAGGGCGTAATCCTGAAACACCAGCCCCACCCGGCGCCGCTCCGGCGGCACGCACCAGCCAGGCCGGGCCACTGGTTCACCACCCAGGCGGATTTCCCCGGCCAGGGGGCTCTCGAAGCCGGCGATCAGCCGCAACGCGGTGGTCTTGCCGCATCCGGAGGGTCCCAGCAGGCAGCCGATTTGGCCCGGGTGCAGATGGAAACCCAGATCCTGCAAGATGGGTTTGGCGCCGTAGGCATGGGCGACCCGGTCAAGTTCCAGCATGGTCCATGCGCCTTATCAAATAAGCCACCGGCAGCAGCCCGGCCAGGGTGATGAGGATGGCCGGCAGGGCCGCCCGTTCCCACTCCCCTTCCGAGGTCATCTCGAACACCCGCACCGCCAGGGTGTCCCAGCCGAACGGGCGGGTCATCAGGGTGATGGGCAGTTCCTTCATCAGGTCCACGAAGGTGAGGGCCAGCGCTGCCAACAGACTGGGACGCAGGATCGGCAGATGCACCCGGCGCAGCCGCTCCCAGCCCAATACGCCCAGGGATTGGGCCGCCTCGTCCATCCCGGGGGTGACGCGGCCCAGGCCCGCCTCCACCGGACCCAGACCCACCGCCAGGAAGCGGGCGGCGTAGGCGACCAGCACCACCGTCAAGGTGCCGGTCAGCAGGGGTCCGTCCAACCCTGTCAGGGCCTTGAGACGGGCATCCAGCCAGCTCAGAGCGACCACGATGCCCACCGCCAGGACCGCGCCTGGCACCGCGTAACCCATGGCCGCGAAGCGGGCTAAAGCGCGCAGGCCGGGCCGGGGATGCCAGCGCTGGGCGTAGGCCAGCACCAGCGCCAATAGGGTGACTAGCAGCGCGCCCAGCCCAGACAGCAGCAAGGAATGCCAGGCGAAGCCCAGGTAGCGGGCATCCAGGTCCCGGCCGGCGGACGCTAAGGCCCAGGCCAGGATTTGGACCACCGGCACCAGGAACGCTAGCAGCCAGACGCTCCCGCAGGCGGTCAGGGCCAGCCAGGCGGAGGCACCGCTCAGGCGCAGGCGGGTGCCACTCCCGGCGCCCTCGTCGGCCGGGGTCCAGTTACCCCGGGTCATGCGTTCCAGCAACAGGGCGGCGAAGGCCGCCAAGATCAGCAGGGACGCCAGTTGGGACGCAGCGGTGAGGGAAAACAGGGCAAACCAGGCCTTGTAGATGGCAGTGGTAAACACGTCGTAATTGAACACCGCGACGGTGCCGAAATCCGCCAGGGTTTCCATCAACGCCAAGCCGAGACCGGCGAGAATGCCGGGCCGGGCCATGGGCAGGCTGACCCGCCAAAACGCCTGCCAGCGGCTCAGCCCCAGGGAACGGGCCGCCTCCAGCAAGCGCGGCCCCTGGCTCCGGAACGCCGCATGGGCGGTGAGATAGACATAGGGATAGAGGGCCAGGGTCATGACCAGGATCACCCCGCCCCGGGAGCGGATCGGGGGCGGGTGCAGGCCAAGCCCCCGCAGCCAGCCGGCCAAGGGACTGCTGATGTCCACCAGCCCCAGCCACACGAAGGCGGTCACATAGGCGGGCACCGCCAAGGGCAATAGCAGGGCCCAGAAAAAAAAGCCGCGCCCAGGAAATTCACACCGGGCGGTGAGCCAGGCCAGGGACACCCCCACCAGGGTCACGCCGGCGCCCACGCCCGCCAGCAGCCAGACGCTGTTGACCAGCAGTTCCGGCAGCAGGTGGCGGCGCAGGTGTTCCCAGATGTCGGGTTGCGGCTGCCAGAGAGACGCCAGCACCACCAGTACCGGAACCGCCGTCAGGCCAGCCACCAGTACCACCGCCAGCCAGGCGCCGGTCCCGGTCTGGGACGGGCGCCTCGATCCCATGGGGCGGACCCCATTCATCCCTATTTGTAGCCAGCCCGGTCCATGAGCATGACCGCCTGGGTTTGCAGGCGCCCCGCCTCGGCGACGTTGATGAGGTTTTGCGTGAAGGATCCCCAGGCAGTGACGGCGGCTGCCGCCGGCACCTGGGGATTGGCCGGATATTCCAGATTCACATCGGCGTACAGGTTTTGGGCCTTGGCGGAGGATAGCCATTCCAGCAGCCTGATCGCCTGGGCTGGGTGTTTGGCATGTCGGGTGACGCCGGCCCCGGACACGTTCACGTGCACGCCCGGATTGGGGCTACCAGAGGCCTGATTCGGCCAAAATATCGCCAGGGGCAGGTCCGGCTTCTTTTCCAGCAAGCGTCCGAAATAATAGCTGTTCACCAAGGTGACATCGCAAACGCCGGCCGCCACCGCTTCCATGGCTTTGGTGTCGTCCGGGAAAGGCTCGGTAGCCAAGTTAGCCACCCAGCCCTTAACGATTTCCTCGGTCTTGGTTTCCCCATGAGCCTGGATCAGCATGGCCACCAGGGATTGGTTATAGACCTTCTTGGCAGTCCGCAGGCACAGCCGCCCCCGCCACTTGGGATCCGCCAGATCCTCGTAGCTGGACAGGTCGGCGGGCTTGAGCTTGTCCCGGTTATACACCAGGGTGCGGGCCCGTACCGACAGGCCGAACCACTGGTTACCCGGATCCCGCAAATGGGCCGGAATGTTGGCTCGCAGGCTGGCCGAATCTACCGCTTGCAGCAAGCCCGCCTCCCCCGCCTGCCAGAGATTACCGGCGTCCACAGTCATGAATAGGTCCGCCGGCGTGTCCTTACCCTCCGCCTGGAGGCGCGCCATCAGAGGTCCTTCCTTATCGGTGTTGAACTTGATGGCCACGCCGGTTTCCTGGGTGTAGGCATCGAACAGGGGTTTGATGAGTTGCTCATTGCGGGCCGAGTAGACCACCAACGGGTCCCCGGCCGCCGCACCGAACGCGGTCGAGGCCGCCAAGATAGCCGCAAAAAGGTTGAAAATGCGCATAGTTACTCCAACAAACCAACACAGAACCCTGAGGGACCCATTCAAACACAATTGAGAATGATTCTCAACATTATTGCCAAGCCGGGGATTCTTCCCTACAATTGCCCCCTTATTTGGCGTCTGGACGGCGATCCAAGGGCAGTAGCAGGAGCCAAAGCATCCATCTAAGCTGCGTTGCCACTTGGTCAAGCCCCCAACGGGTGGCCCGCCCCAGTAGCCTGCCATTGTGCGTTGTCTGTCTTGGCTTACCGGAGGATTGCTCATGTCCCACGCCCACGCTCTGGTTTCGATGCTGGTTGGCGCCGCCCTAGCGCCGGGTGCCATCCTGGCTGACCCCGGTACTCCGGAAGCGGGCCAGGCAGCGCCCCAGGACGACCTAGCCCCCTATGAAATCGCCGCCTCGGCCCTGGCATTTGCCCAGAGCGTGAGCCATGGCAGTCGGCCAGGCGCGGATGATGCCGCCATCAATTTCCGGGCCGATCTGGAGTTGACCCTGCCCGGTGGCCAGTTCGGTGGCGCTCAGGGAAAAATCTTCACTCATGTGCGGGTCGGTTATGGCAGCGGCTTGACGGAACTGCCACCCACCCTCACCGGCGGCGTCAATTCCAGCGCCCTGCCGCCCCGCCAGGCTGGCTCACCCCGGGATGAAATCACCCCGATCCTGGCTCAGGCCTGGTATCAACTGGACATCCCCCTGGGACCCGCCGCCGCGGACCGCGGCCATTTGGAACTCACCGCCGGCAAGATCGATCCCTTCGTGTTTTTCGACGGCAACCGCCTGGCGTCCGATGAATCCGAGGCGTTCATGAACAGCGTCTTTGTCCACAATCCGCTGCTGGACTCCGGAGGTGACGCTGGGGTGGATCAATACGGCTTTACTCCCGGCGTCCGCCTGGCCTATGTGGGGGAACTGGGGGACCAGGATCGCTGGAGCCTGAGCCTGGGCCTATTCGGCGCCGGGCCGGACACCGAGATCAAAGGGGATCTGGATCAGGATTTTGTCATCGGGCAACTGGACTATGAAGGCAGCGCCTGGGGCGGCCTGGAGGGCGGCTACCGGCTGTATGCCTGGAGCAACGGCAACGCCGAGTCCCTATCCGGCGCGTTGCAGAAGCACACCGGCTGGGGCGTCTCGGTGGACCAGCGCCTTGGCGACAGCCTGGCCCTGTTCGGCCGCTACGGCCAGTCCCTGGCGGGTGAGGTGAGTTTCGACCAGGGCCTCACCCTGGGCGCAGAACTGAGTGGCCATGCCTGGGGCCGGGCGGACGACCGCCTGGGCTTCGCCTGGGGTTATCTGCACACCAGTTCCGATTACCGGGCGGAAACCGGCTTCAGCGGCGCGGAGCAGCAATACGAACTCTATTACCAGTGGAAGTTGACCGAACAACTGGCCCTAGCGCCGGACCTCCAGTGGATCAGCCGCCCCGGTGGTGATGGTGCCGCCGACGACCTCCTGGTGGTGGGGCTAAGAATCAAGGCCAGCCTCTGATGGGTCCCCCGGAGGCGGGGCTGGGGTCCAGGGATGGGCATCACCTGTTAGGCCGGGCGGGCTAAGTTTGCACTGGCTAACCGGCCCCTAGGGGCAAAATCAAAAAATATTTTCTTTTTAAGGTCAAAAAGTCGGACCCCTTGGGGGTGGGCATCAATTCCAGGAGAATGGATAATAAACTTATATTATTCTATGCCAAGTTCCCTCACCTCCAGGAGCGCCCATGTCCGTCAAGCACCCCATCGTTGCTGTCACCGGATCGTCCGGTGCAGGCAGTCCCACGGTCACCGCCGCCATCAAGGCCGTGCTCCGGCGCCTGGGCTCCAGTTATTGCATCATCGACGGGGAAGGTTTCCACCGTTATGAGCGCCTGGAGCTTCAGGAGCTGGCCGCCAAGTATCGGGCGGATGGCCACCCCATCAGCCACTTCGCCCCCGAGGCCAATTTGCTGGACATGTTGGAATCCTTGCTGCGCGAGTACGGCGACAAGGGCCGGGGCATGCATCGCCGCTACGTCCATGACGCCCGGGATGCGGAGGAAACCGGCTGTCCCGAGGGCACTTTTACCGCCTGGCAAGCCATTCCGGAAAACACGGATATCTTGGTTTATGAAGGGCTACACGGCTGCTTCGTGTCTGACTCGGTGAATATCGCCAAGTACATGGATCTCAAAATCGGCGTGGTGCCCATCGTCAACCTGGAATGGATGCAGAAGATCCACCGGGATACCCGCCACCGGGGCTATTCCCTGGAGGAGGTCATGGCTACGGTGGAACGGCGGCTACCGGATTATGTGCGTCACATCACGCCCCAGTTCTCCCGCACCGACATCAATTTTCAGCGCATACCAGTCTCGGATACCTCCAATCCGTTTGAGCCCCAGGAAGTGCCGAGTGTGACGGAAAGCATGATCGTGGTGCGCTTCCGTTCGCCGAAGAAACTGCCCTACTCCCTGCCCTATCTACTGCAGCTGATTTCCGGTTCCCGCATGACCCGGCATAACAGCCTCATCATGCCAGGCGCCGAGTTGCAAACCGGCATTCAGGTGATCCTGGAGCCCATCATGGCCCAGCTCCTGGAACAGCGGGACGCGGTCCTGGCGGCGGACCCGGTGCCGGCCTGAGCCAAAACCCATAGGCCGCGGCAAGCTGTTGAGCTGCCGCGGCCTTGTTATGGGGTCGAGGCCGGGCGCACCGGCCTCCCTAGGTGGTTAATTGGTGGACCGGTAGTAGTCCATCAGGATCTGGGCCACTTCGGGACGGGAGAATTCCGGAGGCGGCGCGATGCCGCTACCCAACATTTCCCGCACCTTGGTGCCGGACAAGAGTACGAAGTCTTCCTTGGCGTGGTCCGGCGCCTCGCACATCATCACCACCCGTCCCAGCTTCTTGGACCAGGCGGTGTGATCAGCCTTGAAAATTTCGATATCCAGGGCGCCGGCAGGGACTTCCTCGTCGAAGATGGTCTGGGCGTCGAAGGCGCCATAGTAGTCACCCACGCCCGCGTGATCCCGGCCGATGATGAAATGGGTGGCGCCCATGTTCTGGCGGAAGTAGGCATGCAGTACCGCTTCCCGGGGCCCTGCGTACAGCATGTCGAAACCGTAGCCGGTGACCATGGCGCTGTTGGGCTTGAAGTAGAGTTCCACCATCTTGCGAATCGCCGCGTCCCGCACCGGGGCCGGAATGTCGCCGGCCTTGAGCTTGCCGAGCAGCATATGGATCACCAGCCCGTCGCAATCCAGACGCTCCATGGCCATGTGGCAGAGTTCCTCATGAGCCAGGTGCATGGGATTGCGGGTTTGGAACGCCACCACCCGCTGCCAGCCCCGCTCGGCGATTTCATGGCGGATTTCCACGGCGGTGCGGAAGGTGTCTGGAAAATCCTGCTGGAAATAGGAGAAGTTGAGCACCTGAATCGGCCCGGATACCGCGAACCGGCCCTGACTGGTGAACGCCTGCACGCCGGGATGCTGGGGATCGGTGGTGCGGTAGACCTTCTCGGTCATGAAGGTCATTTGCTCATCGCTGACTTCCTCGATGGCTTCCACGTCCATCACCGCCAGAACCGGCTCCCCTTCCACGTTGGGATCCCGGAGGGCGATGCGCTTGGCGCCCCGGATCCCGGCCACATCGCTAGTCAAACACAGCACCGGCACCGGAAAGAAGGAGCCGTCCCCCAGGCGCATGGACGCGCAGGCGCCCATGGCGTCCGCCACATTCATGAAGCCGCGCAGGGGGCTGAAGTAACCGCCACCCATCATGACCGCGTTGCCGGCGGCCTGGGAGCTGATGACCAGGGACGGCAGGGTGTCCGCTTCCCGGCGCACCTGGTGATGCAGTTCCGAGTCGTAAACGAACAACGGCTTGAGGGTGTCGGAACCGACTGGCTTAATCATGTCTGGGGGGTCTCCTCGCGGTGTATGGGGGAAGGGTCTCGGCCGGCTAGCACCCGCAATGGATCTTGGCAGCCGGTGTCCTCCTCGTCGAACGGGGGGGATCAACAGCGGCTAATATTAGCGATTTCCGGTAACCAGGGAAATGCGCCAACGCAGACGCCCGCACCCAGGCCCGCCGTGCCGGTCCCCGTCGCGCCGCAGCTCAACGGCGGCTGGCGACGGGTTCTAGAAAGCGCCTGGCAGTTTGGGCAATCTGATCCGCGCCGCGCCGGCGGATGTCGTCCAGCGCGGCGGGAGTCAGGTCAAACCGTTCCTCCACCCCATCTTGCACCCGGGCCAATATGGCTGCCGTATCCAATCCCAGCACATCGCCGCCGGCCACCAGACCGGCCACATGAATAAGCGCCACCTCCAGTGGGAACTCCCGCGCTAGGTGGGGATCATGGTGAAAGGCGGCCACTTCCACCAGGCTGGCGGGTAGTCCCCAGCGGGACATGAGGGCCGCCCCCACCTGCTGATGCTGGTAGCCGAGCAGATCCAACTCGGCGGGGGGTAACAACTCCGGATCGTCCCCCGCAACGTAGAGAATCTCACGGGCCTGGTCTGGCAACTGCTGGCAGATCACCAGCAATCCAAGGTCATGGGCCATGCCCATCACGAATAAACGCTCCCCATGCAACACCAGTTGCCGGTGCGCCAATAGGGAGCCGAATACCCCGGTGGCCACCGAGCGACGCCAGAAGGTTTCAAGATCCATCAAATCCCGGGGAATGCCGGTGAACAGGCGGCGCGCCACGGTGAGCATGGCCAGATCCCGCAATTCCCGGGTCCCCACCAGGCTGACCGCCCGGGAAATGGTTTCCACCGGCGTGGAAAAGCGATAACCCGCACTGTTCACCAGCCGCAATAGGCGCACGCTCAGATCCGTGTCCAGTTCCACCGCCTGGGCAATCTCCGCCCCACTGCCCTGCTCCCGGATCAGGCGGTTGATTTCCGTCCAGGCTTGGGGAAGGGCGACCAGGCGCTCCACTCCCTGCACCAGGTCCCAAACGGGCTTGGCAAAATGATCTGCAAGCTGGGAAACCATGGACCTCTCCCCTATTTCAGTGGGGCCGGCCGGGCACCGCCCCTGGCACCCCGCCATGCCCGGCGGCTATCCCTGGCGGCGAACCGGCGCCGGCCATCCGGTCCCTCAGGAATTTTGAGTGCTTTGGGGGCGTTTTTTCCGATATTCCGTTATGGGACCGATATCAATATGGGATAAACTTGTGTCGGCGGCATCCGGCCACACTTGACTAACCCCAGCCCAAGTTGGGAACCAGGTACGATATGCCATCCTTTGGCCGGATTCAGCATCGGATACGAGGAAAATGAACCCATGCCGTATTACATTTACCGCATCCGCCCGCCCTTGCAATTAGAACCCATCGACGTCCATCCGGATTACCAGGGTGCCCGGCGGCTCGCGAGGGGGTTGAGAGAGGCGCAGGCCCAGGATGACCCATCTAAGGTACGCCTCATCTTTGCCCAAACGGCTAGCGAGGCGGAACGCCTGCTGACCACCCCTCGGGAAGCCCCACCCAACGGAGATGATTGACCTGACCATCGGGGATCGACAGGGTGTCTTGACTTCCTCAAGGTTGCATGCGCATGACTAGCCAATTCAGCCCGCCGAATCCCTTCGCACGGTTTCGTGATCTGTTGGGGGAAAACCGGGACCTGGTGCTGGTGTTCATCAGCACCCAGCTCGCGGATTTATTCGGCAGCACCCACGAGGCGCTGCTGGACTTCGCCGAACGGGCGGAAAGCAACCTGGTGCGCGGCCAGTTCGTCCAGGCCGAGGAAACCATCCGGCGCAAGCGCGGCGAAGTGGAACATCTGTTCCGCCAGGAAATCAGCGACGGCTTTGACCGTCTGCTAAAACCCCGCCCGGCGGAACCACCCAAAAAGCCAGGCACCTTGGACGCGCCGGAATTGTCCCTGGTGGAACCGGATGAATTGGAGGAAACGGTGGCCATCGCCAACCTGGTTGGTGCCGCCAAATCCAACTATTACAGCCAGCTCTACGCCATCAGCCAGCGTCTCTCGGTGGTCAATTTCGGCCGCAAGTTGGACGAGCCCGAAATTCCCGCTGGGCCAACCCGGCTGGTAGAAGCCTTCCGCAATGCCCTGCGGCCCCTCACCCTGGACATCAAGTCCAAGCTGATCCTGTACGCGATGTTGGATAAGTTCGTCATGCGCCAGTTGAAGGACGTGTATGACGAATTCAACGGCAACCTGAAAAGCGCCGGTATCTTGCCGAACTTGAAGCCGGTGGCGGTCCCCGTCAATCGCGGGCACAGCGGGCGCCAACCCGGCCGGGACGTCAAGGACCCCCAAGCTCCCCAGCCAGGGGCGGCGCCCGGCGATGCCTCGGCGGAGTCGCCGGCCATGCCCGGAGGACCGGGGGGGCGGGAAGACGCGGCCTTAGGCGCCGAATTGTTCGACGGCATCCTGTCCCTGATGGCGCGCAGTCAGGGTCGTGCCAGTAGCCCCAGCCCCGGCGCCGGGCGCGGCGTGCGGAGTGCCGCCCAGGGGGAGGGCTACCAGACGCCAGCCCAGGCGGCGGTCCACCAGGAAGTCTTGTCGGTGCTGAACCAGGTGCAGCCCACCTCGATACAACAAGCCATCAGCCCCCTTGGCAACCTGGATGACTTGCCCAACATCGCCGTGGACCCGGCCTTTGTTAGCAAGATCAAGGCGGTCATCCACCAGGAACAGGACCAAATCTTCGCCCGGATACCCCGGGAAAAAATGGCGGGCATCGACTCGGACACCATCGACCTGATCGGCATGTTGTTCGAATACATGCTGAACGACCCGGTCCTCCCCAACGTCGCCAAGGCCCTGCTCAGCCACCTGCATACCCCATACCTCAAGTTGGCCCTGTTGGCCCGGGATCTGCTGGTGGACAGCGAACATCCGGCCCGGCTGCTATTGGATTTGCTGGTGGAAGCGGGCGGCCAGTGGGTCTTTGAAAGCGATGTCAAACGGGGCATCTTCCCCAAGATTCAGGGCGTGGTGGACCGGGTATTGCGGGAGCCGACCACCGTAGCCCTATTCACGGACCTGCTGAAACAGTTCACGGCGGCGGTTGATGAGTACCGGCGCAAGGCGGACGCAGTGGAAAATCGCGCCAAGGAAACCATGCAGGGCAAGGAACGCTTGCAAATGGCCAAGAATCGGGCCGCCATGGAAATCCAGAAACTGGTGTCCCGCACCCCCTTGCCCAGCGCGGTGGGCCAATTCCTGATCCAAACCTGGGCCGATCGGTTGGTGTTCATTTTATTGCGGCACCCGGAAGGCGACCAAAGCGACTCCTGGCGCCGTGCCATTCAGATCGCCGACGATCTGGTGTGGCTATTCGAGCCCAAATTATCGGATGCCGAACGCAGCGACCTGGTCCGGGTGTGTGGTTTGCTAGAAGAAGAGGTCCAATACGGCCTGGGTAGCCTGGGCGGCTACCATCAGCACTATGTGGATGAGGTGCTCAGCCTGCTACAGAACCCGGACCGGTTGCTCGGCTGGTCCAAATCCTCACCCGCCGACTCTGTGTTTCATGTACCCAGCGAGGCAGCCCCCCCGGCAGCGTCCCCGGCGCCAGCCGCCGCTGGTGAAGCTCATCACCGGGCCGAGACCAAGGCCCCGGAGGACCTGCGGACCCCCACCACCCCAACACCAAGCCAGCCCCAAAAGGAACCGTCCCTAGACCCCGCCCAGGTCCGGGAGCGGGAAATGTTGGAAAAGGTGCAACACCTGCAATTCGGCACCTGGTTTGAATTCGAGGATACCGAAAGCGCCGCAAGACGCAGACTCAAGTTATCCTGGCTCAGCCCGATGAGTTCAACGTGCATGTTTGTGGATCGTTCCGGCCTCCAGGCAGAAATCAAACCCCTGATCGACTTGGTTAGGATGTTGATCGCCGGCACCGCCAGAATTGTTCCCAAGCCGCGCCATTCCTTTGTGGAGAGTGCGCTGCGGGCGATCAAGAAAGCGCTACAGCGGAAAGTGGAATCTATTTAAGGAACGCTGTCCAATGGCTCCACCCAAATTGCCGGATGACCGGCGCCAGGTACCACGCAAGGTCACGGACCAAATCATTGAGGCCTACGACCTGCTCCGCAACGAGTTATTGGGCCAAGTGGTCAACCTGAATCCGGACGGTTTGATGCTGATTACCTCCAAACCCCTGGAGAGTAATTTCATATTTCAACTGGATTTGGTGTTGCGCTGTGCCGGCCAGCCGGAGCGGCGGTTTGGTTTTGGCGCGGAAAGCCTTTGGTGCAGCGAGGCCAACACCAGTCACCATTACTGGGTAGGCTTTAGGATTGTGGACGTATCCCTGGCGACCCATGGGTTTATTGAATCCCTGACCCAATCCTGGGGCACTGAAGCGGATTAGCCACCTGGATCTCGGGGTGTTTTGCGCAACTGGAACGCCCCGATAGAACCAGAGGCCAAGCAGCCCCGGTCCTGCCCCTGGCTATCTAAGTCCCAGTACGTCTTGCATGTCATAGCATCCTGGCGGCTGATTCATGAGCCAAGCGGCCGCCCGCGCCGCGCCCCGGGCGAAGGTCATGCGGCTGGACGCCTTGTGGACGATTTCCACCCGCTCGCCGCTGGTGGCGAACCAGACGCTATGCTCTCCCACCACGTCCCCAGCGCGGATGGTCTCGAAACCGATGGTGCGCTGATCCCGGACGCCGGTCTGGCCCTGGCGCCCGTACACCGCCACCTCGGCCAAGTCCCGGCCCAGGGCGTTGGCCACAACCTCTCCCATACGCAACGCAGTGCCTGACGGGGCATCTTTCTTCAGGCGGTGGTGGGCCTCGATGATCTCGATATCCGCGTCCGCCATGACCCGGGCCGCCAGATCCAACAACTTGAAGCAAAGATTGACACCCACACTCATGTTCGGCGACAGCACTAACGGGATGTCGGCGCCCGCCTCCCGCACCTGGCGGGTCTGCTCGGCGTCCAGGCCGGTGGTGCCGATGACGATACGCTTGCCATACCGCCGGCACCAATCCAGGTGCTCCAGGGTTGCGGACGGTCCGGTGAAGTCGATCAGCAGGTCCAGACGGGCCATCAGGGCCTCGGAACTGGCTTCGATGGGCACTAGATTGCGCCCCAATCCAGCCAACTCTCCGGCATCCGCGCCGATCAGGGTCGAGCCGGCCCGCTCGCTGGCCACCGCCAGGCGCATACCCTCTGCCTCCGCCACCGCTTGGATCAGGGCGCGCCCCATTTTGCCGGCGGCGCCGGCGATGCCGATATTGAGCATGTCAGACTCCCTGGACGGGTCGAAAAGCAGAACGCTAGGGATGGTGGGGGGCTGGCAACCGGCCGCCTAGGGACTCCGCTCGCAGGAACTACCGGAACAGGAACATCCGGCGCCACAGCTCCCCTCCCGGCGAAATGGCCCCAACTCCGGATGACGGCGGGCAAAGCGCCGATAGGCCTCGTTAACCAGCAGCCAGCCGAGCAGCAGGGCCAGCACCAGTCCCGATACCAGCAGTGCCTTAATCATGGGAACCCCCCAAGCCAGCGAAGCCCATGAACGCCAGGGACAAGAGTCCGGCGATCATCAGGGTCAGGGCCGCGCCCCGGGCCACCGCCGGCACGTCCGCCAGGTCCAGCTTTTCCCGCAGGCCCGACATGAGCATCAGGGCCAGGGTGAAGCCACCACCGGCGCCCAGGCTATAGACCAGACCCTCCAGCACATTGTAGCCCTTGGATACCTGGAATATCGCCAGACCCAATACAGCGCAGTTGGTGGTGATGAGGGGCAGGTAAATACCCAGGGCGCGAAACAGGGCCGGCGAGTATTTCTTGATGACCATCTCCACCAATTGCACGGCGGAAGCGATCACCGCGATGAAGGAAATCAGCCGTAGAAATTGCAGGTCCAGCAGGGTCAGAAGTTCGTTGATGCCCGAGGCACACAGGGAAGTCACGAACATGACGAAGGTAGTGGCCAAGCCCATGTTGAAGGCGGTTTCCTTCTTGGCGGACACGCCTAGGAAGGGGCACAAACCCAGGAACATCGCCAACACGAAGTTGTTGACGATCAGGGCATTCAAAAAAATCAACCCGAGACTTTCACCGCCCATGGACGTGGGCCTCCTGTTGAACGACCAACTTGTCCGCCCGGTCCAGCTTGCGGCGCGCCAAATAGGCGAATAGCAACAGCCAACCGCCCAGCACGAAGAACCCCCCGGGGGGCAACACCATCACGACCCAGGGTTGGAAGTTTTCCCCCAACAAATTGACACCGAACAGGGAGCCGCTGCCCAGCAGTTCCCGCACGGTGCCTAGGCACAGGAGCGCGATAGTGAAACCGATGCCGGTGCCCAGGCTGTTGACCAAAGTTTTTAACACACCATTCTTAGCTGCGTAGGCTTCGGCCCGTCCCAGGATGATGCAGTTCACCACGATCAACTGGATGAAGGCGCCCAGCGCTTCGTACAGTTCCAGGCTGATACCCTGTATCGCGTAATCCACCACGGTGACAAAAGCGGCGATGACGATGATATAGGAGGCGATACGCACCTGTTTAGGCACTAGTTTGCGAATCATGGACACCAAAGCGTTGGATGCCAGCAGCACGAAGGTGGTGGCGAGCCCCATGGCGATGGCGTTAGTGGCCGAGTTGGTCACCGCCAACACTGGACAGTTGCCGAGCAGCGCGACAAACACCGGATTCTCGCGCCAGATGCCGCTGACAAAGGTGTCCAAGGTCATGGGCGACTCTGGCTTGGTTTCAATCATGGCTCAATCTCCCGCTACGCGCCCGGCTCACTGGCCGGCCCGCTCCAATTCCGTGAGATAACGATGCACGAAGGGCACCATTTTCTGGGTGCTTTCGTCCAGGGCCCGGCCGATGGCCTTGGAGGTCACGGTGGACCCCGAGATGGCATCGATTTGCCAGGCTTCCTGTTTGGTGCCGTTCTTCACCGTCTGGATGCGGTGCGCCATGGCATTGCCGCCCTCGTCCAGGCGTGCCTCCAGGGCCTCGAAGTTCTTGAGGAAGTTCTTATCCTTCAGCACCTTATCCCCCAGACCCGGCGTCTCGTTCATTTTCACCACCCGCATGGCGGTGATGCAGCGGCACTCAGGCCGGTAGGCGTACATGACGTACACCAAGCCGGCGTAGCCCTGGGACGCGCCGCGACCGGCAATGCCGATGATCTTACCCTGTTGGTCGTAGCCCACGTAGATGCCGTCGCCAGGGTCATTGGCGGGCTCCACCGGCGTGGGCCCCGCGTCGCCCATGCGAAAGCCGCGCTGCTTGGCAGCGCCGGGCAACACCGCCGCCACCGCCCGTTCGGTACTGATGCGCTGATTTTCCGCCACATAGGGCTTGGTCCATTGGTAGGCCAGGGTCACGGAAAAGCCGGCCACCAGGGAAATCAACCCCAGGGTCATAATCATGGCCAGGCCGGGGGTGGCCGGCGCCGGTTGTTGCAAAGGGGTATCGGCGCTCATTTGACGCTCCCAGCGGCAACCGGCTTTTTGACCGAGCGAGCGGTTCCGTACACCCGGGGCTGGGTCACGTCAGCGATCAGGGGTGACAGGGCGTTGGCGAGCAGGATGGCGTACATCACGCCCTCGCTCAGCCCCCCGAACAGACGAATGATGATGGTGACGAAACCAATCAGGAATCCATAGAGGAACGCGCCGAGGGGCGTGACCGGCGACCCCACCATATCAGTCGCCATGAACAGGGCTCCCAGCATCAAGCCCCCCGACAACAGGCAGAATAGGGGCGAGGGATAGAGTTCCGGGTGCCACAGCCATAGAGGCAGGCTGGTCAGGATGGCGCCGGCGAATACGCCCGTCGGGATACGCCAATCCATCAGGCGCCGCAGGCCCAGGTAGAGGCCACAGGCCAGGATCAACAGGGCGGAGGTCTCGCCGGCAGAACCGGGGACGGCGCCCATGAACAAGTCATAGGCGTCGGTCCCCATGTGTTGAAATTTTTGCAACGCCAAGGGGGTGGCGCCGGTAAAGCCGTCTACCTGCAAGCCCAGGATCCAGTCCTTGACTTCTGGGGGCGTCATGAGCGGGGCGGTCCAGGTCGAGGGGATGAATTCCAAGAACCGGCCCGGCGCTAGAGGCGGAGTCCAGGTGGTGATGGCCACCGGGAAGGCGGCCTGTACAAAGGCGCGCCCCACCAGGGCTGGATTCATGACATTGAAGCCCAGCCCGCCGAACAGGGCCTTGCCCAGCCCGATGGCGACCACAGCCGCCACCACGGCCATCCACAGGGGAAAACCGGGCGGCAGGGTCAGGGCCAGCAGGATGCCGGTGATGACGGCGCTGAAGTCCGCCACCGTATCCCCCTTGCCCTGGAGCCGGGAGAACAGGGCCTCGCAAGCCACCGTGGTGGCCGTGGTCACCAGGATCAGCACTAAGGCACTGATCCCAAATAGCCAAACGGCGAAGGCGCAGATGGGCAGCAGGGCATAAACCACCTGCCGCATGATCTCGTCCACGGATTGGGGACGCTTCAGATGGGGCGAGGTGCGGATCTCGGGCGTCAGCGGGTTGGCCATAAACGGGTGTCTCGTCGCTGCTATGCAATAGGGTGGAAGGTCTAGGACTGCTTCGCCTGGGCTTCCAGGCGCCGTTCCCGATTCAGGGCCTTGGCGATCCGGAAGTACTGAGTCAGGGGAATGTTGGACGGACAGACGTACGAGCAACAACCGCATTCAAAACAGTCATTCAGGTGGTACCTGGCCTCCATGGTCTGGTAATCGCGCACCCGCGCCAGTTGTCCGAGCTGGGACGGGTTGAGCATCATGGGGCAGGCGTCCACACAGCGGGAGCATTTGATGCAGGGGTAGATGGGCCGGGGCTTTTGCTCCGGTTGCCCCTGTTCCAACACCAGGATGCCGGAAGTGCCCTTGGTGATGGGCATATCCAGGGACGCCACCGTCATGCCCATCATGGGACCGCCCAGGATGACCTGATTGACATCCGGCTTGGCGCCCAGTTGGTTGAGAATGAATCGCACCGGCGTACCAATGGGCACCAGGTAATTGCCGGGCCGCTTCACGCCGGGACCGGACAGGGTGATGATGCGCTCGATGAGACCCCGTCCAAAAGGCACCAACTCACCGATCTGGGCCAGGGTACCCACGTTGTACACTGCTGCGCCCACGTCCGCCGGAATCCCCCCAGAGGGCACCTCCTTGCCCAACAGGGCGGTCACCAGCATCTTCTCCGCGCCCTGGGGATAGCGGGTACGCACCGCATGCACGCTGATGCTGCCGTCCGCCGGCAGCTTGGCGGCGATGGCCGCCACCGCGTCCATCTTGTTGTCCTCGATGCCGATCATGCCCCGGGCAGCGCCGTTGGCCCGCATGGCGATGCGCATACCTTGGATCAGGGCCTCGGTATGTTCCAGCATCACCCGATGATCGCAGGTGAGGTATGGCTCGCACTCGCAGCCGTTGGCGATGACCGTTTCCACCCGCTTGCCCTGGGGCGCCTTCAGCTTGACGTGGGTGGGGAAGGCGGCACCGCCCAGACCCACCAAACCCGCCTCTTGCACCAGGGTGACCAACTCATCCTGGCTCAGGGTGTCGATATCTACCGGATAGTCATACAGAATTTCTTGGCGGGCGCCCTGGTAGACCTTGATGATCATGGCCTGGGTTTTGGGACCCTCGGCGGTGGGACGCAATTCGATGGCCTTGACCACCCCGGTGGCCGGGGCGTGCATGGGCACCGACATAAAGCCATTCGCGCGGGCGATGGGCTCGCCACGTACCACTTCTTGCCCGACCCGCACCAGGGGCACCGAGGGCGCGCCCCGGTGTTGGGACAGGGGAATGATCAACTCTGGCGGGAACGGCAACCGGCGGATCGGCAGACCCGCCGTCAGTTCCTTATAGTCATGGGGATGTACACCCCCATGGCCGAACCCCTTATGGCCGCCAAACAAGCCCAGAAAACCCAGTTGGTCAAACATCGGACTGACCTCTCCTACCCTGCGGCCCGTACCCCGTCCCGAGGGACGGCCACGGCGGCGCCGGCATCCTTAACGGGACTCCGGCGCCACCCCTCCAATTACTGATACTTGGCGGCCCGCTTGACCAACTTGTCCACGTCCTTTTCGGTGGCGTTCCAAGGCGTTCCCGGATGGATGCAACCCGCCGTGCATTTTTCCGCCGCCTTGACGATGTCCCGGTAGGGCCCGCCCTTGGGATCCTTAATGGTGGCCTGCTTCTGGCCGTTGTACATAAAGATCTTGGGGTTGATCTGGGTACATTCGTCGCAGGCGGTGCAGGCCGGAGAATCGATCCACACCGGTTCCCAGGCACCCCCCGCCGCCGCCGCGCCGGAGCCATTGGCACCCGCCGCCGGGCTCGCGCCATTGCCGCCACCCAGCAGACTGCCGGCCAGGGAACCCATGTTGGCGCCACCGGCCAGGGACAGCAGGCTTTGAGTGAGCCGCTGGGCCATGTCCGCCTTGGCCTGGTTCACCATGGCGTCCACGTCCACCGCTTTGTAGTTGCCGGTCAGGGCGCGCATCTGCCGCCAGAAGGTACGCCGTTCCTCGGTGGACTTCACCAGGGGCTCGGCTACTAACACCCGCATCAGCCGGTTCTTGCTGTCCACGCCCCACACGAACGGGAACTTGCCTTCCCGGTCATCCGGCTCCAGGTCGATGAATTCCGCCAGCGGCAGCATGTCGTCGTTCCAGGTTTCCGGCGGCGCCTTGCGGAAGTGCTTGCGGAAGCGGCCCTCGGTCATGGCGAAGTCGGCGAAGGTGAACGGCAATTCCATGGATTTCTCCTTGCCTTTCTCGTCCTTGTACTTGAGCTGATAAACCGGCCAATCCTCGTCCAAGGCCGGATTGCCTTCCAGAGAGCAGCACTCTTGAAAAGTCTCGCCCGCCGCCGGATCGAACCGGAACAGGGGATAGGCCCGGCCTTCCACCGCCATCTTGCTTTGCCGTTCGGAAGCGTCGTCCGGCACTCCGTGCTCGGGCTGGCACACCGCGTATAGGTTGAACAGGGCCGGATTACGGCTGTTCAAACCGTCGATGAAGCCCTCCAACACATGGGTGAGGTTGGAGATGCTGCTTTGAAGAACAAACGCGGAGCGGTGAGCCATGCCGATCAGGCCCATTTCCTTGCGGATTTCTCGCTTGCCGGGCCAGCTCTTGCCATAGGGGGACATGTCCGCCACCTGACCCACATAGCTTGAGGTACAGGCTTGGCCGCCAGTGTTGGAATACACCTGGGTATCCAGCACCAAGATTTTGACCGGCGTGCCGGTCATCAGGGCCCGGGACAGGTTCTGGAACCCGATGTCGTACATGGCGCCGTCACCGCCCACCGACACCACCGGCGGACACAACAGCCATTCCTCGTCCGTGAACTGGCGCCAGTCAAAATGATGGAAGAAATGGACCTGTTCCTCGCGCTGGTACTTGCCGTCCAGTTCCAACTGGACTTCCCGCACCACCCGGAAGCCGTCCGCCATCTTGCGCATATGGCCTTCGAAAATACCCAGCGCCACGGACGGCGAATCCTGGAACAGATGATTGGTCCAGGGGAAGGGATAGGGGTTGAAGGGGAAAGTGGAACCCCACACCGAGGTACAGCCCGTGGAGTTGATGAAGCCCAGGTTGGCGCGGCCCTGTCCGGTACGGGCATGGGTGTACTGGTCCCGCAGGTGGCGCAGTTTGGCCAGCCATTGGCCGCTGCGGCGCAGCCAGGCCTGGTCCACCGGGCCGCCGTCCTTGGCCAGATGGCCGGACAGGTCCGCCAGGGTCAGGTCCGTATGGGCGTGTTGCTCGACCGCCTTCTGGATCCCGGCCAGGTTGGACACGTCCAAGCCTTCCGCCAACTTCATCCGGATATGGGTCTCCAGGCGCTGGGTCAGATCGTCGATCAAGGCGATGCGCTGCCGCACCCGGTTCTGCATCAGTGCCGTCACCACGCTGGTGAACAGGTGGATGATGGTTTTTTCGCCGCAGCCCATGCAGGCGCCGTCGCCAGCCACCATGGACAGATAGTTCTGCTTGTCCAGCAGCAGGGTATCCAGGGCGCCGACCTTCTCGTCCAGGTTGTCGATGCGAATGAATTCCGGCTTGGTGCTGGGCAGATCCAACCAAAAATCCCAATCCTTGCGCAGCGCGAGCACCGACTCATCGGTTTGGGGTTCCTGGATCAGGGCGGCGTCCTCGCAGACTTCCACGCATTCCATGCAGCCCTTGCAGGCATAGGGATTGACGGTGATGGCGAACAGGCCACCGCTGCCGGACTGCTTCTTTTCCCGGTTGCTCCAGTAGGGCTTGGTGATGGAGTAGGCAAAGCCATTGATGCTTTCCATCATCAGGCCGAATTCCTTTTCCAAAGCCGCCTTTTGATCCCCCACCAGGGTGGACGCGGCCAGGGTTTCCAGGACCGCCTGATCCATGAGCAGGGATACGTTGGCCGCCTCGCCCGCCTCATCCAGCAACTGGCGCCAACGCTTCTCCACTGCCCGGGTTTCCCGGCGCAGATATTGGGTCGGCATACCCCGGGTTTCGACGCGCCGGATGGCGGTCTCGAACAGGTCACCGATGCTGGACACCAGACCGGGAATGGCCGCGTCCGGGCACACCGAGTAGCAGGCACCGCAGGCGGTGCAGTTCTCCGCCACCCACTTGGGGTAGTCGAAGCGGATCTGGGTCATGTCCCGGAACACGCCGCTGGCGGCGGGGGTGATGGACAGGGCCATGTGGGGATCGGCCAAGTTGTCGTTACCCCGGCCGCTGGCGTAGAAGGCGCCGGTTTGCTGCCAGAAACGATGCACGTCGGACACGCCGCCGTCGCTTTCCGGCAACTGCTTGAGCATCACCGGCAGGGCCAGGGCCTTGCGCTTGACCGGCGGGCTAGTTGAAATATTCTTATTGAGGATTTCCACCACTTCGTCGTAGCCACGCCGCACCACCCGCAGGTTGTCGGCCACCACCCGTTCGCCGCGCTTGCCGAATTTCTCCCGCAGTTGGGTTTCGATGGCCTCGAACAGACCCTCCTCGGTCAGTCCGGCCCGCTCCCGCAGGGGCGAGGCAGCGAAGAAGGCGCCCTGGAAGGCGTTACCCTGCATGCGGAATTGGAGTTCTTGATCAGACGCCTCATCCTTGGCGATCTTGAACCCATCCACGAAAAAGCACTTGATGCCATGCTCGATGATGTAGCGTTGCGCCTGCACCGGGAAGCTGGCCCACACCTGATCCGCGTCACCCAGGCTGGACTGGATGATGAACACGCCGCCGTTATCCAGACCCGCCAGGGGGTTGGAGTGGTGGAACACGTTGGGATCCGGCGACAGCACCACGTCCACATAGGTGTATTCGCAGTTGAGCCGGATATGTTCCGGCGCCGCCGACAGGTAATAGGTGGTGGGCTGGCCCTTCTTTTCCGAGCCGTACTTGGGATTGGCCTTGATGTCGAACCCCAGCAGTTCGAATAGGGTCATGGCCAGGTTCTTGCCCGTGGTGATGGCGCCCCAACCGCCCACCGAGTGCATACGCACCGTGATGGCGCCCTTGGGCATCAGGTTGGGGTTCTCACTTCCCTTGATGGCCAGATCGCCGATGCGGGGATAGGCGTCCAGCAACTGCTGGATGCGGATCTCGTCCTGGGGATCGGTGGGCTCCCGCACGAAGGAGACGGACAGGTAAAAGAACTTGCGCTGCGGACCGCCCGGCAACATGTTCTCGATGGCGGCGATCAGGGCTTCCGGCTGGAGGTCCCGGGACCCCAAGCCGTAGGAACCGGAATAAAGATGGGGAATATCCTGATCCCGATAGCTGGCATAACCGGGATAGGGGTTGGCGCCGGAACCGGCCAGGCCGTTTTCCAGACACTTGGACAACACCGCCCGCAACTCCCGGACCAGGGGCAGATCCTCGGCCAGGGGCTGGTCGGTACGCTCCAGCACCGCCACACCCTTCTTGCCCTTGAGCAAAGCACCCAATAGGTCGCCAGGGAACGGCCGGTACATGGTCAGACTGACCACGCCCACCTTCAACTTGCGGGTCTCCCGCAGATAATCAGCGACCGCCTCGGCTTGGACGATCATGCTGCCCTGACCCAGGATCAGATAATCGGCGTCCTCGGTCCGGTAGCCCATGACCCGCCGGTAGCGGCGGCCGGTCAATTGGTGATACTCGTCCATCACCTGATCGGTGATCCCGGCGATATGGTCGAAGAAATAGGGCCGCTGGGCGATGACCGCCTGCATATAGGCGTCCTGATTCTGGACTGTGCCGGTTTGCATGGGATTGTCCACGTCCCAGAGTTCCGGCACCCGGCGCCGGGAATCTCCGTATAGCATCCGCTGGGCGGGAGTCGGGCAGGGGATGATGTCGTCGGGCCGACCCAGGAACTCCCGGACCAGTTCCCGCTCCGGCACCTGAAGGGGTTCGATCAGGTGGGTGGTCAAGAAGCCATCCTGGGCCACCACCGCCGGGGTCAGGGACAGTTCCGCGACCTTGCGCCCGATCAGGTTCAGGTCCGCCGCTTCCTGGGCGCTCTTGCCGAACATCTGGAAAAAGCCGGTGTCGTCGATGCAGTGGTAATCGTCATGACCGCAATGGACATTCAGGGACGCCTTGGTCATGGCGCGGCAGCCCATGTTCAGCACATAGGGCAAGCGCTTGCCCACCGCCGCGTATAGGGATTCGTGCATGAAGGCGACGCCCTGGGCGGAGGAGAAGTTGGTGGCGCGCA
>CAZIHO010000022.1:0-35783 GCA_964538875.1 uncultured Chromatiaceae bacterium | reverse complement strand
CTAGTATTTGGTGGTCCCACGGCGGCCGGTCTAGGGGAACGACAGGCCAGGGAGCCGATGGGTGCGCGAATCCGTCGCGCCAGTCCATTGACGGGGACCGCCACCGGGGCCAGGTTAGGGAACCGCCTTTCGTTGTGGCGGGTTCCAGAAACCAGGACAATGATCGGCTCTCAGCCCGGCCCATTTCTAGGGACCGGGCCGATCCGGAGCCAGGATGCCCGGTCGCGGCGTCCCGCCGCGCAAGCCAGGGCCGGGCCTGTCCCGGCCGTAAGCGTCGCCCGAATAGACCGGGAGGTTGTATTCGGCCCAGAACAATCGTTGTCGCTGTTGGTCCCCCATGCCGTTGCTCGATACCGGAGCCATGTCCCGGCCCCTCGCCGATGTCTATAGCGTGTCCCGGCTCAACGCGGAAGCCCGCGCGGTGCTGGAGGGGAGTTTCCCCCTGCTGTGGGTGGAGGGCGAGGTGTCTAACCTATCGGCCCCCGCATCCGGTCACCTCTATTTCACCCTCAAGGACGCCTACGCCCAGGTGCGCTGCGCCCTGTTCCGGCCACAACGCCAGCGGCTACGCCAGCGGCCGGAGAACGGCGCCCAAGTGCGGGTGCGGGCGCGCCTCAGCCTCTACGAAGGACGGGGCGATTTCCAACTGTTGATCGAGCATCTGGAACCGGCCGGGGAGGGCGCCCTGCGTCTGGCTTGGGAGCGGCTCAAGCAAAAGCTGGCTGGGGAGGGCCTATTCGACGCCGGGCGCAAGCTCCCCTTGCCTCCCTTTGCCCAGCGCGTCGGCGTCATCACCTCGCCCACCGGGGCCGCCATCCGGGACGTGCTCAGTGTGCTCAAGCGCCGTTGGCCGGCGCTGCCGGTGGTCCTCTATCCGGTCCAGGTCCAAGGCGAGGCGGCGCCCCAGCAGATCGTCCAGGCCCTCAAGGTGGCCGGCGAGCGCCGCGAATGCGACCTGCTGCTGCTGGTGCGGGGCGGTGGCTCGATTGAGGATCTCATCGCCTTCAACGACGAAGGGGTAGCACGGGCCATCGCCGCTTGTCCCATTCCCCTGGTCAGTGGTATCGGCCACGAGATTGACTTTACTATCGCCGATCTGGTCGCCGACCGGCGCGCACCAACCCCCTCGGCAGCGGCGGAACTAGCCTCGCCGGATCGACGCGAGCAAGCCCAACGGCTGGCCGCCTGCTGGCAACGGCTTGGATTGGCCCAGCGGCGCTGCCTGGCGCAGGCCAGAGCCGGGCTTGCGGTACTGGAGCGGCGCTTGCGGGTCCAACATCCGGCGGCGCGCCTCAATCAGGGCCGGCAACGGTTGGACGACCTGGATACCCGCCTGCGCGCCCAGATGGAGCGACGCTTGACCAGGCTCCAGACCCGTCTCGGACTCCTGGCCAGTCGCCTACATGCCCTGACGCCGGCCCATCGGCTGGCCCGCTGGGGCCTCCAGTTGGCCGCCGCCCGTACCCGTCTGGCCAGGAGCATGGCCCATCTTCTGGAACGGCGTCAAACCCGGTTGGCCCGTCTGGCGGCGGCCCTGAACCTGGTCAGCCCCCTGGCCACCCTGGGGCGGGGCTATGCCCTGGTCCATCGCTATCCGGATGGACCCCTGACGCGGGACGCAGGACAGTTACAGGTGGGCGACCGGATACAGGTACGCCTGGCTAAAGGCAGCCTGCTGGGCCGGGTGGAACGGATCGAACCGGGCGATTGACGGCCATCTTCAAACTTCAGAGGCCGGAAAAGCAAAAGGCCCGATCCTGGGATCGGGCCTTTTGAATTTGGTGCCGAGGAGAGGACTTGAACCTCCACGAGCTTTCGCTCACTAGTACCTGAAACTAGCGCGTCTACCAATTCCGCCACCACGGCAAGTGACTGCTTGAAGCAGCCCAAACAACTGGCTACCGCAAGGAGCCGGAACTTTACCGATACCGGGCGTGCTTGTCAATAGTCAGCTGTCTCAAGCGACGTTCCTGCCGGGGAGCGGTCGCGGCTAGGCAGTCAGGGCGACCACCGGATCCTTTTCCATGGGTAAGTTCCCTGGATAAAGGCTAATAGGGCTTTACAAAAATACATTCGGTATTTGGCTGGCGCAACGGCCATCTGCCGGCAACCCACCCAAGGGCCCGGTGTCTGAACATGAACCCCAGGGCTTTGCTATTCCCAGGAGTTACGCGGGATGCGGGTAGGGGAAATTCAACAGGCTTATGGGGCGAGTGCGCCGCCCTGGCTGACCCTCTTGCCAACAAGAGGGCCTCATCCGGCCGGTCAATGGGTCAATCTGCCGGCACGGTCAGCCATTCCGCAACATCTTCCTTGAGATCCTCAAATTCATGGTCGGATAGGCCAAGTAGGGTGAGCACTCGGCTGTCGACGCGTTCCCAGGTATGGTCTTCGGTGGCACGGAGGAAGAGATGGACCAAATGCTCGGCCAGCATCAATAGCGCGATTCTTTCCGCTAGTGGATCCTGCGTTTCAATAAGTAACGTCTCGTTGTGATGTTCCCGAATGACCAGCAACACAGTTTCTGGCAGTTGCCAGGCCCGCGCCACCAGATAGGCCACCACCGCGTGGTTGGTCCGCAGGGCTGCCTCCTCGAACGCCACGAGGGTGCGGTCCAAATTGTGCCAGGCCTCTTGCAGCACTTGCCCGTAGTTAGGAAACCGCTGCATCAATAGCGGAATACCGCAGTCGTGGAATAGCCCCAGCATATGGGCCTCATCCGCTGGCATCACGCGGAAGCGGCGGGCGAGGAGGGAACATACGGTCGCCGTATAGCCGGCCGTCTCCCAAAATTGTTCCATGGACAGCTTGGGACCCGACATCGCCATCCGCAGCGCCAGACCCTTGACCAAGCTGACCGTGGTCCGCAGGCCCAAGCGAGATACCGCTTGCTGGATGTTGGTCACCCGGGTGTTGCCGCCAAAAGCCGGAGAATTCGCTGCCTTGAGCAAAGCCGCCGACATCCCGACATCGGTTGAGATTGATTTTGCAATCCTGATGAGGTCGGGATCCGCTTTCCGGTGTTCCGTCAAGACTTCGAGCAAGGCGCGGGGTTGGGGCGGGATAAGGATTCCCTGAAGGAGACGGGCGGTCTCCGCTCGATCAAGGGGAGTTGGGTTTAACATCAATGAGTTATCGAGCCTAAATGAGTATATTCAACCTATTCTAGCACTTCGAAAGCTGCCGGAAGCGAGCTAGCCTCAATACTGTTCCTAGGTGTACCTGTGCGGCACGTCGATCCCGCCGCAACTTCAGTGGGCGGTATTGATGCCCAGAACCCAGCAGTCTCTCCCTGAGTAAGTCGACATTGCGGACCGGATCGGCCAACTGGCGGACGCGTCAACAGTAGGGCAGGGCACCGAGGCTTAGCACCCCCAGAAAACTCGCTGAAGCCCGCCGGACTAGGCGATGACCGCAACTGCCTTAACCAGCGCCCACACGGGTTGTTGCGGCGCCAGTTGCAAGGTGTGGACCGCGCGCTGGGTGACCCTCGCCAGCAGGGGAGCCTCCTTGCACCGCAGGCGCACCAGCGCTTGGGAGGGCTCATGGCCGTCGGCAATGCTTTCGATCACCGCTTGTAAGTGGTTTTGGATGCTGGTTTGGCAGGGCTCCTGTAACTGGATGCTGACGTCCCTGGCCAGGATCCGCAGCCGTACCGGCGTTCCGGGTGGTTGGCCGGTGTCCCGGACCCAGAAGCTGCCACCCGGAAACTCGGCCCGGACCAGGTGCCAGGCGGCGTCGCGTTCGACAATCCGGGCGTTGACTAGGGTCCCCACGTCTTCCCCGACGACCACGGGGCTTTCGACGGACGACAGCACCTCGGCAACCGGACCGGCGGCTTGGACATGGCCGGAATCCAGTACCACCAGATGATCCGCCAGTCGCGCCACCTCATCCGCCGAATGGGTCACGTAGAGCATCGGAATCTTGAGTTCGTCCCGCAGCCGTTCCAGCCAGGGGAGGATCTCCTGGCGCCGGGCGAAGTCCAGGGCGGCCATGGGTTCGTCGAGCAAAAGCAGGCTGGGCTGGGTGGCCAGTGCCCGGGCGATGGCCACCCGCTGCCGTTCGCCACCGGATAGTCGCGCCACGGTACGGGTCAGCAGGGGTTGGATGCCCAGCAAATCAACCGCTGCGTCCAAGGCGGTAGTGCCGCCGGGTGGCGCCGCGCGGCGTAGCCCATATTCGAGATTGCGACGGACGTCGAGGTGCTCAAACAAGCTGGCTTCCTGAAATACATAGCCCAGATCGCGCCGCCACACTGGCAGACGGATGCCGGCAGGGTCGTCTTGCCAAACCTGGGTGCCGAGGCGCACCAGCCCCTGGGCCGAGGTTTCCAGTCCGGCCACGCAGCGCAGCAAGGTGGTCTTACCAGAACCGGACGGGCCGAACAGCACCGAAATGCCGGTCTCCGGTAGCTCCAGATCCACCGATAGCTCGAATTCCGGGCGCGGTAAAGCCAGCTTGATGTGCAGTCCCTGGTTCATGGCATGAGCCGGTCCGGGCGGTGCTTCATCCAGGACAGGCCGAGCAGGACCGCAAAAGAGAACGCCAGCATGCCGCCCGCCAGCCAGTGGGCCTGCGCGTACTCCATGGCTTCGACCTGTCCGTAAATCTCGGTGGACAGCACCCGGGTCTTGCCGGGGATGTTGCCGCCGATCATCAGGACGACGCCGAATTCCCCCACCGTATGGGCGAAAGTGAGGATCGCGGCGGTAAGTACGCCGGGCCGGGCCAGGGGCAGGGCGACGCTGAAAAAGGCATCCAGGGGACGGGCCCGCAGGGTGGCGGCGACCTCCATGGGCCGGTCGCCGATGGCCTCGAAGGCGTGTTGGATGGGCTGCACTGCGAACGGCAGGGAGAAGATGATGGAGCCGAGCAGCAGACCTGTGAAGGTAAAGGACAGCACACCCCAGCCCAGAGCTTGGGTCAAGTGCCCCAGGGGCCCCTGGGGTCCCATGGCCACGAGCAGGTAAAAACCCAGCACGGACGGCGGCAGCACCAGCGGTAGGGTCACTAGGGCGCCGATGGGCGCACGCCAGCGGGACCTGGTCTGGGATAGCCACCAGGCCAGGGGCGTCGCTAGGATGAGGAGCAGTACCGTGGTCAGGCCGGCCAGTTCCAACGTCAATTGAATGGCTTGGGCGGACTCATGGGACAGGGGTATTGCCATGCCAATTTAGGGGTCCAAGGGGTTATCGGAACAGGCGCGCCATCACTGGTAGCCATAGGACTGGATCAGGCTCCGCGCCTGGTCGCCCTTGAGGAAAGCGAGCAGGGCGGCAGCGGCGGGATTAGCCTTTCCAGGCATTAAAAGTACCGCGTCCTGCTGGATGGGCGTATACAGATGGCCGGGCAGGATCCAGGCGGAACCTTCGTTGATACGGCCAGCGGCATATACCTGGGACAGGGCGACGAAGCCCAGTTCGGCGTTTTCCGTCGCGACGAACTGGTAGGTCTGGGCGATGTTGTCGCCCTGTACGAACTTGGGTTGGAGATCCGTCAACAGGCCCAGCCGGGTGATGGCTTCCACGGCGGCGGCGCCATAGGGGGCCAGCTTGGGATTGGCAACCGCAACGCGCTCAAACTGGCCGGACCTTAGGATGGCACCTTGGTCATCCACTAGGGCTGGCTGCTTGCTCCACAGTACCAGCCGGCCGGTCGCGTAGGTGAACCGCGAACCTGGCACGCCTAATCCTTCCTGCTCGATCTTGGCTGGGATGGCCGCATCCGCCGCCAATAGAACCTCAAACGGCGCCCCGTGCTTGATCTGGGCGTACAAGGCTCCGGTGCCACCGAACGATAGGCTGGCCCGGTGGCCGGTCTGCTGCTCGAAGGACTGTGCTATTTTTTGCATCGGCGCGGTAAAGTTCGCGGCGACGGCCACGCTGACCTCGGCCGCCCACAGGGGTCCATGCGCGGCCAGGGCCGTCAACACCATGAGCCAAAGTCTGTACATTGAACGCCTCGCTATTCCGGAAATGAATGACGAGTCTATCACTCGCTATTCTTTTTTGGAATAGCGAATGGACTGTCTGAGGAATGAGCTCCGTGACAACAACGATGCTCCAACTGTCCCAAGCGCTTGGGTATGAGGCCGCCGACAAACGCCTCGACATCCTGCGCAGAATCGGCGCGGCCGGCTCTATCTCTGAAGCCGCGCGGGGCGCAGGTGTGAGTTATAAGGCGGCTTGGCAGGCTATCGAAACCCTCGGCAACCTGGCGGGTCAGGATCTAGTCGAGAAGTCCGTCGGTGGCGTCGGTGGCGGCGGCGCACGCTTGACCGCCGCCGGACAACGGCTGCTGCGTGCTGCCGACCTGATTGCCAAGGCGCGCTCGGCGGTGCTGGACCGGATCGGCGAAGCAACGGATGACCTGGGCGTCAGGACCCTGGCGGGTTTGGCCCTGAGAACCAGCATTCGGAACCAATTGCCCTGTGCGGTGCGAAGTCTGCGCCAATCTGGCGCTGCCATCCGGGTGGAACTCGCCCTATCTGACGGGACTCCACTGGGCTCGCGCATCACCGTCGAAAGCGCGGAACTGCTTGGGCTGCACGCCGGCCTGCCGGTGATCGCTCTGTGCAAGGCGACCGCCGTAGCCATCGCCGACCCACCGCCGGAGCAATCGGGCGTCAATCGGTTATCCGGGATCGTGACCCGGGCACCGGAATCCAGCACGGACCGCGAGGTGTCCTTGAAGCTGGCATCGGGGCTGCAACTGGTGGGGTTCGCCAGCGCGGCCGCCCATATCCAAGTTGGTCAGTTGGCCACCGCCAGCGTTGAAGAATCAGCCATCGCCATCGCCCTAGCGGGTTGACGGGCGCTGGGTAGCGCCTGGATGCAGAGCCAAGAACCCGGGCACCGCCGTAGCGGTGCCCGGTGCGGAGAGGACTAGTTGACCTTGGGGTCCAACTCGCCCTTGCTGTAGCGGGCGGTCATGCTGTCCAGGCTCAGGGCGCGGATCTTGGAACCATTGCCGGCGGTGCCGAAGGCGGTGTAACGATCGGTGCAAATGCCCTTCATGGCCTTGGTGGCGGCGGTGAAGTATTTGCGGGGGTCGAATTCCTTGGGATTTTCCGCCAGGAATTTGCGGATCGCGCCGGTGGAAGCCATGCGCAGATCGGTGTCGATATTGACTTTACGTACGCCGTGCTTGATGCCCTCGACGATTTCCTCAACCGGCACGCCGTAGGTTTCGCCCATGGCGCCGCCGTGAGCATTGATGATCGCCAGCCAATTCTGGGGCACCGAGGAAGAGCCGTGCATCACCAAATGGGTGTTGGGGATGCGGGTATGGATTTCCTTGATGCGCTGAATGGCCAGGATGTCGCCGGTGGGCGGACGGGTAAACTTGTAAGCGCCGTGGGAAGTGCCGATGGCGATGGCCAGGGCATCCACGCCGGTTTTTTTCACAAAGTCGGCCGCTTCTTCCGGATCGGTCAATAACTGGCTATGGTCCAGCACGCCCTCGGCGCCGATGCCGTCTTCCTCGCCAGCGGTGCCGGTTTCCAGGGAACCCAGGCAGCCCAGTTCGCCTTCCACGGACACGCCGCAGGCATGGGACATTTCCACCACACGGCGGGTCACGTCCACGTTGTATTCGTAGCTGGTGGGGGTCTTGCCGTCCTCACCCAGGGAACCGTCCATCATCACCGAGCTAAAGCCCAACTGGATGGAGCGCTGGCAAACCGCCGCCGAAGTGCCGTGGTCCTGGTGCATGCACACCGGGATGTGGGGGAATTCCTCGATGGCGGCCAGGATCAGGTGGCGCAGGAAGGGGGCGCCGGCGTATTTGCGGGCGCCGGCAGATGCCTGCACGATCACCGGCGAGTCGGTTTCATCCGCCGCCTCCATGATGGCGCGCATCTGCTCCAGGTTGTTGACATTGAACGCGGGTACGCCGTAGCCGTGTTCGGCGGCGTGATCCAACATTTGCCGAAGGGAAATCAGAGCCATGGATTGGAAACTCCTTGGATAGGGTGAATGTCAGGGATGCCGCTGCTGGAGGTTAGCCCTTGGCCCGTTCTTCCAGAATCGCCACGGCGGGCAGGGTTTTGCCTTCCAAGTATTCCAGGAAGGCTCCGCCGGCGGTGGAGATATAAGAAACCTGGTCGTAGATGTCGTACTTTTGGATCGCGGCGATGGTGTCGCCGCCCCCGGCCAGGGAAAAGCCGGGGGCGTTGGCGATGGCCATGGCCAGGGTCTTGGTGCCAGCGCCGAATTGGTCGAACTCGAATACGCCCACCGGACCGTTCCAGACGATGGTGCCGGCCTTGGCGACGATGGCCGCCAATTCCGCCGCCGATTGGGGTCCGATGTCGAAGATCATCTCGTCGTCCGCCACCTGGTCCGCCGGCTTGAGTACCGCCGGTTCCGCTTCGTTGAACTGCTTGCCCACCACCACGTCCACGGCGATGGGAATGCTGGCGCCCCGGGCCTGCATTTTGGCGATCAAGGACTGGGCGGTGGGCACCAGGTCATCCTCGCACAGCGACTTGCCAATATTTTGGCCGGTGGCCTTCAGGAAGGTGTTGGCGATGCCGCCGCCCACCACCAGTTGGTCCACCTTTTCCGACAGAGACTCCAGCACCGTCAGCTTGGTGGATACCTTGGAGCCGCCGACGATGGCGACCATGGGCCGGGCCGGATTGGCCAGCGCCTTTTGCAGGGCGTCCAGTTCCTCGGTCAGCAGCAGGCCGGCGCAGGCCACTGGCGCGTACTTGGCAACGCCGTGGGTGGAGGCCTCGGCGCGGTGGGCGGTGCCGAATGCGTCCATCACGAACAGGTCACACAGGGCCGCGTACTTGCGGGCCGTGTCATCCACATTCTTCTTTTCGCCGGTGTTGAAGCGGCAGTTTTCCAGCACCACCAACTCGCCTTCGGCAACCTCGAAGCCCCCCTCGACCCAATCCCGGATCAGGCGCACCGGCTTGCCCAGACGGGCGGCGATGTTGTCCGCCACCGGCTTGAGGGAATTTTCCTCGGAATACTCGCCCTCGGTGGGACGGCCCAGATGCGAGGTCACCATCACCCGGCCACCGGCCGCCAGGCAGTGGTTGATAGTGGCCATGGAGGCGGTGATGCGGGCGTCGGAAGTCACCTTGCCTTCCTTGACCGGGACATTGAGATCGGCGCGGATCAAGACCCGCTTGCCGGCCAGATCGAGATCGGACAACTTGATCACGGACATTGGACTAATCCTCCCTATCTTTTTGCTTTGTTGGGTTACGGAACGCGCCCGGACCGGGCGCGTGGCTGGGGGCAGGGCGCGGGAAAGGGGATTTCTCCGCGCCTAACTCCGTTCCGAACCTCAACTGGCGACGTACTTGACCAGGTTCAGCATGTTGCAGGTGTAGCCGTACTCGTTGTCGTACCAGGCCACCACCTTGACGAAGGTGGGATCCAGGGCGATGCCGGCCTCGGCGTCGAAGATGGAGGGGTTCTTGCAGCCCCGGAAATCGGTGGCGACCACCTTCTCATCCGTGTAGCCCAGCACGCCGGCCAGATCCCCTTCCTGGGACGCCTTGCGCATGGCGGCGCAGATGTCGGCATAGGCGGCGGGACTGTTCAGCTCCACGGTCAGGTCTACCACGGACACGTCCGAGGTGGGTACCCGGAACGCCATGCCGGTCAGCTTGCCGTTCAGCTCCGGCAGCACCTTGCCCGCCGCTTTGGCCGCGCCGGTGGAGGAGGGGATGATGTTTTCCAGGATGCCGCGACCGCCGCGCCAGTCCTTCTTGGACGGGCCGTCCACGGTCTTTTGGGTGGCGGTCGCCGCATGCACGGTGGTCATCAGGCCGCGCTTGATGCCCCAATGGTCATTCAGCACCTTGGCCACCGGCGCCAGACAGTTGGTGGTGCAGGAGGCGGCGGAGATGATGGCCTGGCCGGCGTAGGTCTTATGGTTGACGCCGAACACGAACATGGGCGTCTGGTCCTTGGACGGGGCGCTTTGCACCACCCGCTTGGCGCCGGCTTGGATGTGGGCCTGGCAGCTTTCCTCGGTCAGGAAGAAGCCGGTGCATTCCAGCACCAAATCAGCGCCCACCTCGTCCCACTTGAGGGCGGCCGGATCCTTCTCGGCGGTTAGGCGGATGCGGTTACCGTTGACAATCATGCTGTTGCCATCCACCTCGATGGTGCCAGGGAAATTACCGTGCACCGAGTCATACTTCAGCATATAGGCCAGATAGTCCGCTTCCAGCAGGTCGTTGATGCCCACCACCTGAATGCCGGGAAAGTCCTTTACGATGGCCCGCAGCGCCATGCGACCGATACGTCCGAAACCGTTGATGCCGACTTTGATGGTCATGAACTTTGTCTCCTAGGTTTTTGAAGTTTGAATCGAAATCAGGATGCCGGCGCTTTACAGCAGGGACGCTACGGCCGCCGCCACCGCGTCGGTGGTCACGCCGAAATGCTGGTACACGGCGGGGGCGGGGGCAGATTCACCAAAGGTATCCACACCGATGACCTTGCCATTGAGGCCTACGTATTTGCGCCAACCATCGGTGACGCCCGCTTCCACCGCGACGCGGGCGGTGCAGACGGCCGGCAACACGGATTCCCGGTAGGCGGCGTCCTGGGCGTCGAACACATCGGTGGAGGGCATGGACACCACCCGCACCCGGCGTCCCTCGGCGGTCAATCGCTGGTAGGCCCCCACCGCCAATTCCACCTCGGAGCCGGTGGCGATGATGATGGCTTCCGGCGCGCCCTGGCAGTCGCACAGCACATAACCGCCCTTGGTGATGGCCGCCAGGGTGTCCGGATCGCGCTGCATGTGGGGCAGGTTTTGCCGCGATAGGATCAGGCTGGTGGGGCCGCTGGTGCGCTCGATGGCTAGTTTCCAGGCCACCGCCGTTTCCACTGCGTCCGCCGGACGCCACACGGACATGCGGGGAATCAGGCGCAGGGTGGCGGTTTGTTCCACCGGCTGGTGGGTGGGGCCGTCCTCGCCCAGACCGATGGAGTCGTGGGTAAACACCTGAATCGGGGACAACTTCATCAGCGCCGCCATGCGCAGGGCATTGCGGGCATATTCGGAGAACATCAGGAAGGTGGCGCCGTAGGGCTTGAAGCCACCATGCAGGCAGATGCCGTTGATGATGGCAGCCATGCCGAACTCGCGTACGCCGTAGAAAATGTAGTTGCCGTTAAAATCGCTGCGGGCCAGGCCCTTGGAGCCTTTCCACAGGGTCAGGTTGGAGCCGGCCAGGTCGGCGGAACCGCCCATGATTTCCGGCAGCAGCGGGCCGTAGCCATTCAGGCAATTCTGGGACGCCTTGCGGGACGCGATGGTTTCACCCTTGGCGTCTACCGCCGCGATGAACGCCGAGGCTTTTTCCTCCCAGTCCACCGGCAATTGCCCGGCCATGCGCCGCTCGAACTCCGCCGCTTCGCTGGGATGGGCGGCCCGGTAGGCGGCAAACCGCTCGTTCCAGCTCGCTTCGGCGGCGCTACCCCGGGGACGGGCGTCCCAGCCAGCGTACACCGAGTCCGGAATCTCGAACGGGGGATGATTCCAGCCCAGGGCCTGCCGGGTCAGGGCTACTTCTTCGTCGCCTAGGGCGGCGCCGTGACATTCTTCCTTGCCCTGCTTATTGGGGGAGCCGAATCCGATGATGGTTTGGCAGCAGATCAGGGTCGGTTGATCCGGATTGGCGCGGGCTTCCTCGATGGCGGCGCGAATCGCCGTGGCGTCGTGGCCGTCCACCTTGGGGATCACCTGCCAGCCATAGGCCCGGAAGCGGGCCGGGGTGTCGTCCGTGAACCAGGCGGGGCTGTGATGACCGCCGCGCACCTCGCCGTCAATGGAGATGTTGTTGTCGTCGTAGAAGGCGATCAACTTGCCCAACCCCAGGGTGCCGGCCAGGGAGCAGGCCTCGTGGGAGATGCCTTCCATCATGCAGCCGTCACCCAGGAACACATAGGTAAAGTGGTTGACGATCTCGTGACCAGGCCGGTTGAACTGGGCGGCCAAAGCCTTTTCCGCGATGGCCATGCCAACCGCGTTGTTGATGCCCTGGCCCAGGGGACCTGTGGTGGTTTCCACGCCGGGGGCATAGCCGTATTCCGGGTGTCCAGGGGTCCGGGAATGCAATTGCCGGAACTGCTTGAGGTCCGCGATGCCCAGGTCGTACCCGGTGAGGTGCAGCAAGGAGTAGATCAGCATGGAACCGTGACCGTTGGACAGCACAAAGCGGTCCCGGTCCGCCCATTTGGGATTGTCCGGATGGTGTTTGAGATAATCGTTCCACAGCACTTCGGCGATGTCAGCCATCCCCATGGGTGCCCCAGGGTGCCCTGACTTGGCTTTTTGCACTGCGTCCATGCTGAGGGCGCGAATCGCGTTGGCAAGTTCTCTACGTGACGGCATTTGTCTCTCCCCAGTAACAGGCGTTGAAACCATTTTGTTGTTCTGGTCGCGGGAAGCGGCCCCATGGGCTGTCCCCAACTCCCCCAAAGCCGGGGCTTGGAATCCGCGTGACAGCGGCAAATACCCCTTCCTTTTAGCGCTATTAGGGGAATTATACCCTAATACGCCAATAAGCCCATCGTAAGGTTATTAGGATATACTAATTTACCTGGCTAGAAAACCAGAACAAGCGGGGTTTCCTGTGTCCTCAATCACGGGGCTTCCGGCTAGTCCGGATCCCGCCACTTGATGGAGCAACCCATGCTGGGAATTTGCTCCGCCGGACCCCGGCCGCCGGACGCTACCTGACGCATGGCCTCGAACAGGTCCCGGCGCGCGTCCGCCGGGGCTGTCTCCTTCCGGCTGGCATCCAGGCGGCCCCGGTATTGCAGACCCAGGTCCCGGTTGTAGCCGAAGAAATCCGGGGTGCAGACCGCCCCAAAAGATTTGGCCACCGCCTGGGTTTCATCCAGCAGATAGGGGAACGGAAATGCGAATTCCTGGGCGACCCGTACCATGTTATCGAAGGAATCCTCCGGATACTCGGAAGGATCGTTGGACATGATGGCCACGCAACCGATCCCCAGTTCCGCCAGTTCCCTGGCGTCCCGGGTCAGGCGCTCCCGCACCGCCTTCACATAGGGGCAATGGTTGCAGATAAACATGACCAAAAGACCATTGGGTCCCCGGCATTGGTCCCGGGTCCAGACGCGGCCGTCCACGCCCGGCAGGGCAAAGTCCGGGGCTGGCAGGCCAAAATCGCAGACGGGAGTCTCCAACGACACCATGGCGCTCTCCTCGACAGTTGGTAAAAGCGAATGAGTGTAGCGCCAGGCTAGAGGCGCCGGAAAACCCAGGGACCCGGCGCGGAGGGGTGGGGCGCCGCTGGCCCCTCCCTGGTGGGTCAGTTCCAGCTTGGGGCTGCGATCATGTCTGCCCGGCAGTTGCCTACCTTGCACTCCCGCAGCCGGTCCCGCAGGTAGTCGGTACGGCGGCGGTTCACGTCGTAATTGCAATCCACGTCGATGGTGCCGGGTTTGGTTTGACAGGCCTGATCTCGATGCCGGATCCAGGCCAGCTGCACGTCCACTAGGTCCTGTTTGACTCGGCCCTTGAGCTGCCCACGCAGTTCGTTATAAACGCTGTTCAACTCCTTGTCGGACTCCACGAACAACTTGCTATAGCAATAGGTCCGGTCATAGGACGTGGAATATTTGTCACATTCGCCGGCCCCTTGGGCGCCGAATGGGGCCAGCACCAACAAGGCGGCAGGCACGAGGCGGCGGACGGACGGGTTGATCTTGAACATACTTGAGCTTCTCCGGTTGAGGGAACCTTCTCTGCTGGCGCCGACCATGCCAGCCGGGGCGGCCTGGATCATAACAACGGGTTTTCCTGGCTGGAATAGGGGCCGGTCCGCCCTAGCGGACCGGACGTTCGACGACCGGCTCTGGCCTGGCTCGGCGCCGCGCCATCCTGTCTGCATCTCCGAAAGGACTCGTGTAAAATACCCTGTTCGATACGAGACGCCTCTTGGTGCGGTTTGATATTGGAGACATGGAGCCGATGGCCAAAGAATTTCATTTTACGTCCGAGTCCGTTTCCGAGGGGCATCCGGATAAGGTTGCCGATCAGATTTCCGACGCTCTTTTGGACGAAATCCTAACCAAGGATCCCAATCCGGAACGGGCGCGAGTCGCCTGCGAGACCATGGTCAAGACCGGCGTAGTCATCGTCGCCGGCGAGATCACCACCGAAGCCTGGGTAGACTTGGACGAACTGGTACGGGGTGTGGTGCGGGATATCGGATATACCAGTTCCGAGGTGGGCTTCGACGGCTCCACCTGCGCGGTCATGTCTTTGATTGGCAAGCAGTCCTCGGACATCGCCCAAGGCGTGGATCGCACCCGGCCGGAAGAGCAGGGCGCCGGCGACCAGGGTCTTATGTTCGGCTACGCCACCAACGAGACCGAGGTGTTGATGCCGGCCCCCATCACCTATGCCCACCGGCTGGTCCAGCGTCAGTCCGAGATGCGCAAGGCCCATGTGCTGCCCTGGCTGCGGCCAGACGCCAAGAGCCAGGTGACGCTGCGCTATGAGGACGATCAGGTGAAGGCGGTGGACGCAGTGGTGTTGTCCACCCAGCACGCGCCGGACGTGGATTACAAGCACATCTACGACGCCGTGATGGAGAACATCATCCTGCCCGTGTTGCCAGAAAAATGGCTTCACAAGGGCACCAAATTTCACATCAATCCAACCGGCTCCTTTGTCATCGGCGGGCCGGTAGGGGACTGCGGCGTGACCGGGCGTAAGATCATCGTCGATACCTATGGCGGTTCCGCCCGTCACGGCGGCGGCGCCTTCTCCGGCAAGGACCCGTCCAAGGTGGACCGTTCCGCCGCCTACGCCGGCCGCTATGTGGCTAAGAACATCGTCGCGGCGGGGCTTGCCGACCGCTGTGAAATCCAGATTTCCTATGCGATTGGCGTGGCGGAGCCCACCTCCATCCACATCGAGACCTTTGGCACCGCCAAGATTGCGGAGGAGCGCATCGCGGTGCTGGTGCGGGAATTCTTCGACCTGCGCCCCTACGGGATCATCCAGATGCTGGACTTGGTGCGGCCCATTTATCGCAAGACCGCAGCCTACGGTCACTTCGGCCGGGAAGAGCCGGAATTCACCTGGGAGCGCACCGACCGGGCCCAGGCGCTGCGGGACGCCGCGGGCTTGTAAACCCTAGCATACGGGGTGTCTCCGAGGAGCGCTGCAACCCGGCCCGTGCGGCCGGGCCAGGCTCGGGGCGGGATCCTGTCATGGCAACGGCGCTCACTCTACCTATGTACGGGAGTTGACCTAGATGAGTGAGCAAAACGACTTTAAAGTAGCCGACCTGACCCTGGCCAGCTGGGGCCGCAAGGAAATCGCCATCGCCGAGACGGAAATGCCCGGTCTGATGGCCGTGCGTGCCAAGTATCGGCAGCAAAAACCCCTCAAGGGCGCCAAGATCACCGGCAGCCTGCACATGACCATCCAGACTGCCGTGCTGATCGAGGCCCTGGTGGATCTTGGCGCCGAAGTACGCTGGTGCTCCTGCAACATTTTCTCCACCCAGGATCATGCTGCCGCTGCCATCGCCGCCGCCGGGATCCCGGTGTTTGCCTGGAAGGGCGAGTCCCTGGAAGACTATTGGTGGTGTACCGAACAGGCCCTCACCTGGCCCAACAATGACGGCCCCAACATGATCCTGGACGATGGCGGTGACGCCACTCTAGTCATTCACAAGGGCCGCGAATACGAGCAGGCCGGTGCAGTGCCGGCGCCGACCCCGGACGACAACGAGGAATGGCAAGCGGTCTTGGCCATGGTGGGCCGCTGTTTTGCCCAGGATCCTCAAAAGTGGACCCGCATGGCCGCCCAGATCCTGGGCGTCACCGAGGAAACCACCACCGGCGTGCATCGCCTCTATGAAATGCAGAAGGCGGGCAGCCTCTTGTTCCCGGCCATCAACGTCAACGACTCGGTAACCAAATCCAAGTTCGACAACCTGTACGGCTGCCGGGAGTCCTTGGTGGACGGCATCAAGCGGGCCACGGACGTGATGATCGCCGGCAAGATCGCCCTGGTGGCTGGCTACGGCGACGTGGGCAAGGGCTGTGCCCAGTCCCTGCGCGGCTTGGGTGCCACCGTCTGGGTCACGGAAATCGATCCCATTTGCGCCCTGCAGGCAGCCATGGAAGGTTATCGGGTGGTGACCATGGAGGATGCCGCGTCCCAGGCGGATATTTTCGTTACCGCCACCGGCAACCTGGACGTCATTACCCATGACCACATGGCGGCCATGAAGGACCAGGCCATCGTGTGCAACATCGGCCATTTCGATTCCGAAATCGCCGTGGCCAGCCTGCGGGATTGTGTCTGGGAAAATATCAAGCCCCAGGTGGATCACATCATCTTCCCGGACGGCAAGCGCATCATCTTGTTGGCGGAAGGCCGCCTGGTGAACCTAGGTTGCGCGACCGGGCACCCCAGTTTCGTGATGTCCAATAGCTTCACCAACCAGGTGCTGGCCCAGATCGAGCTGTTCACCAAGCCGGAAGCCTATCCAGTCGGCGTCTATGTGCTGCCCAAGCACCTGGATGAGGAAGTGGCGCGGCTGCACCTGAGCAAGATCGGCGCCCGTCTGACCACCCTGAGCGACAAGCAGTCCGCGTACATCGGGGTGCCGGTGGACGGGCCCTACAAGCCCAATCATTACCGGTATTAACCGGGGTCCAAATCCCGCCCGCTCCCGGCGCCTGGTCGCCGGCGGGGCGGGGCTGGTTCGGTATCGGGCGCGCGACTATGTCATAATGCGCGGCTGGTTGGGGCCGGGCTGTCGCCGGTCCTGGTCTTTTTTACCTCCATTCGTTGGGTGATACGCATGAGTTTTCTGATTTCCGACGCCCTCGCTCAGGAAGCCACCGCCGCCGCCGGAACCGGGGGCGATCCCATCATGGGATTGCTGTTTCCGATTGGATTGGTGCTGATTCTGTACTTCTTCATGATCCGGCCCCAGGTCAAGCGTCAGAAGGAGCATAAAAAGCTGGTCGAGACCTTGGCGAAGGGGGACGAGGTCATCACCGTCGGTGGCGTAGTGGGCCGCATCATGGATCTCAACGACCAGGTGGTGACCCTGGAAATCGCCGATGGCGTCAACATCAAGGTACGGCGTGCCGCCGTGGAAAACCTGTTGCCCAAAGGCTCCATCAAGGAAATGTAAAGACGGGCCGGGCCCGCTTCGAGGACCGCTGTAACCGCCATGAACCGGTATCCCCTGTGGAAGAACCTGACCATATTGGTCATCGTCCTGATCGGTGTCCTCTATGGGGCGCCTAATTTGTTCAGTCAGGACCCGTCCCTGGAAATTTCCGCCGTGCGTTCCGCACCGGTGAACGAGGCCACCATCGGCGGCATCAAGGCCGCCCTGGAAAACGGCGCCGTACCCGTCAAACGGATCGAAAACCATGGCGCCAAGGTGCTGGTGCGCTTTCTGGACGGGGAGCAGCAACTCAAGGGCAAGGACCTGATCTCCATCGCCTTGGGGGATGAGTACTCGGTGGCCATGAACCTGGCGCCGGACTTGCCGGGTTGGTTCTCCTGGGTGCGGGCGGCGCCCATGTACCTGGGCCTCGACCTGCGGGGCGGCATCCATGTTTTGATCGACGTGGACATGGACGCGGCGGTCGGCAAGGCCTTGGAGCGCAACACCGGCGATATTCGCAATCTATTGCGTAAGGAAAAGATCCGTTACGTCACCGTCGGCCATGACGCCAAGCGTCTGACCGTGTCCTTCAAGGACCAAGCGGTCCGGGATCAAGCCCAGGAGTTGATTCGCAAGGAAATCGCCAGCCTGGCCTTGGAAAGCGGCGTGGACGGGGACAACTTCCTGATTTATGGCACCTTACCGCTGACCGATCAGAAGGCCATCAAGAAGTTCGCCCTAGATCAAAACATCACCACCCTGCGCAACCGGGTCAACGCCCTGGGCGTGACCGAGCCGGTGATTCAACAGCAGGGCGAACGGCGCATCGTGGTGGAACTGCCCGGCGTTCAGGATCCGGCCCGGCTCAAGGAATTGTTGGGCGCCACCGCCACCCTGGAATATCGCCTGGTCGACACTGAGCACAGCGTCGAGGATGCCCTGGCGGGGCGGGTGCCGGTGGGCACCAAGTTGTACAAGGAGCGGAACGGACGGCCGGTGCTATTGAGCAACCGGGTCATCGTCACCGGCGACCAGATCACCGACGCCACCTCCGGCTTCGATCAGCGCAGCGGCCAACCGGCGGTGTTCGTCAACCTGGACGGGCAGGGCGCCAAGCGCATGCGGGACGTGACCACCGAGAATGTGGGTAAGCCCATGGCGGTGGTGTTCATCGAAAACCGCACCCAAACCAAGATGGTGGACGGCCAGCCGGTCAAGCAAAAGGTCCTGGTGGAAGAAGTCATCAGCGTCGCCAACATCCTGGAGCCCTTCGGCCGCCGGTTCCAAACCACCGGCCTGGATAGCACCAAGGAGGCCCATACCCTGGCCCTGTTGTTGCGCTCCGGCGCCCTGGCCGCGCCCATCGAAATCGTCGAGGAACGGACCGTGGGGCCCAGCCTGGGCCAGGACAACATCGACAAGGGTCTCACCTCAGCGGTGATTGCCACCCTGCTGGTGGCCCTATTCATGGGCATCTACTACAAGATTTTCGGCCTGATCGCGGATGTGGTGTTGCTGGTCAACATCATTCTGCTGGTGGCCCTGTTGTCCATGTTGCAAGCGACCCTGACGCTGCCAGGCATCGCCGGCATCATCCTTACCGTGGGCATGTCGGTAGACGCCAACGTGCTTATCAACGAGCGCATCCGCGAGGAACTGCGCATCGGCAACAGCCCCCAAGCGGCCTTGGCGGCCGGTTACGAAAAAGCCTGGGGCACCATCCTGGACTCCAACGTCACCACCCTGATTGCCGGCGTGGTGCTGTTCAGCTTTGGCACCGGACCGGTTAAGGGCTTCGCGGTGGTGCTATCCCTCGGCATCCTGACCTCCATGTTCACCGCCGTGACCCTCAGCCGGGCGATTGTGAACCTGGTGTTCGGTCATCGCCGTCTGAAAGATCTTCCCGTCTAGGCGACCAGGTTTCGAGGTTCCGCTCATGCGCTTTCTTAGCAAGGTACCCAGTTTTCGCTTCATGCGCTTGCGCATGCCGATGGCCATTGCCTCGGGGGCAATAACGCTGCTTTGTCTGCTGTCGATCGGCATCCGGGGCATGCCGCTCGGCATCGACTTTACTGGCGGCACCCTGATTGAGGTGAACTACGAACAGCCGGTGGATCCTCACGCGGTGCGGATGGCGCTGACGGAGGGGGGATTCTCGGACGCCGGCGTGCAGCGATTCGGCACCACCCGCGACATCCTGGTGCGCATACCGCCGCGAGGCGAGGAAACCAGTGCCACTCTCAGCAACCGGGCATTCGATGCCATGAAGAAGGTGGGGGACGGCCGCGCCGAACTCAGGCGCGTGGAGTTCGTGGGATCCCTGGTGGGCGGTGAGTTGGTGGAAAAGGCCGGCTTGGCGGTGTTGTACGCCCTAGGCGGAATTCTGCTCTATATCGCCCTGCGATTTGAATATAGGTTCGCCATCGGCGCCATCATCGCCACCATCCATGACGTGGTGGTGACGGTCGGCTGGTTCTCGGTGTTTCACATTGAGTTCGACTTGACCGCCTTGGCCGCCGTGTTAGCGGTGCTGGGGTATTCCTTGAACGACACCATCGTGGTGTTCGACCGGATCCGGGAAAATTTCCGCAAGGTCCGCAAGGGCTCGGTGATAGAGATCATGGACCTGTCCTTGAACGAAACCCTATCCCGGACCCTGGTGACCCATGTGGTCACCTCGCTGGCGGTGCTAGCTCTGCTTCTGCTCGGCGGGCCGGTGCTGCACGGCTTTTCGGTGGCGCTGCTGGTGGGCATCGTGGTGGGCACTTATTCGTCCATCTATGTAGCCAGCGCCGCGTCCCTGTGGCTGGGCGTGAGCCGGGCCGACCTGGCGGTGGCCAAGAAGATGGTTGAAACCGACAGCATGCCCTAGTGGCCACCCAGTTCCTGTTACAGTCCCCCGCCTAGGCGGGGGCGCCGCTTCCTGACCACCTTTCCCAGTTCCTGGTCGCATCCCGGTAGACCAATCTGCGCCCCGCAACCCAGGGCGCGGCCTAGCAGCAGGCGTGAACTTGGGCGATCGGCGCGGAACAGCCGGTCTAGGCCAGCACTTGGGGGGACGGGCCTGCTCCAGTTGGATCAGCCCGATGCAAGCTTCTAGGCGCGCAGGCGCTCGGTGCGGAAGGGTCCGATGGCGTCCAAAATGGCCCGGTGCACCTTGGGACCGCCGGCCACCACGTTGCCGGTTTCCAGGAAACGGTCGCCGCCACCCAGGTCGGTGACGATGCCGCCGGCTTCCAAAATCAATAGGGCGCCCGCCGCGCAGTCCCACTGAGACAGTCCCAGTTCCCAGAATCCATCCAAGCGCCCGGCCGCCACGTAGGCGAAATCCAGGGCGGCGGAGCCGGCCCGGCGAATGCCAGCGGTGTCTTTAATCAACACCTCCAGCATCCCGAGGTAATTCTTCAGATTGGACTGATCCCGGAATGGAAAGCCAGTGCCCAGCAAAGCTCCTTCCAAGTTAACCCGGGTCGAGACCCGCAGCCGCCGGTCATTGAGCTGGGCGCCACCGCCGCGACTGGCGGTAAAGAGTTCCTCCCGCAGGGGGTCGTAGACCACGCCATGCTCGATCCGGCCCTTGACGCGCAGGGCGATGGAAATGGAAAACTGGGGAAACCCGTGCAGGTAGTTGTTGGTGCCGTCCAGGGGATCGATGATCCACTCATATTCGTTGCCAGACAGGGCGCCACTTTCCTCCGCCAGAATGGCGTGATGGGGATACTTGTCCCGCAATTCCTGGATGATGGCCTGTTCCGCCTGGCGATCCACTTCGCTGACGAAATCATTGCGGCCTTTTTGGAACACGCGCAAAGTTTCTGTGTGCTCCAGGTTCCGCAATAGGATGCGGCCTGCCTGACGGGCGGCGCGAACGGCGATGTTGAGCATTGGGTGCATGGGCCGGCAAGGATACCGGAAGCGGCTGGTTCCGCAAAGCAAAAAATCCGCCTGGGTGCATCCCATGTTAAGCTGATGGCCATGCTGTCCAACGTCCGTATCGTCCTGGTCGAAACCACCCATCCCGGCAATATCGGCGCCGCCGCTCGCGCCATGAAAACCATGGCCATGGACCGGCTGTACCTGGTCCGGCCCAAGATCTTTCCCCATGCTGAGGCAACCGCCCGGGCTTCCGGAGCCGATGACTTGCTAGCCAAGGCGCAGGTGTGCGGCGATTTGGTGCAAGCCCTGGCCGGTTGCCGGTTGGTGGTGGGGACCAGCGCCCGCCATCGGGCCGTGGATTGGCCGGCGCTATGGCCCCGCCAAGCGGCCGAGATTCTGGTGGCGGAAGCGGCCCTGGGTCCGGTGGCGCTGGTGTTCGGCCGCGAGAGTTCCGGACTCAGCAACGAGGAACTGGAACTCTGTCAATATCTGGTGCACATCCCAACCCAGGCGGATTTCAACTCCCTCAACGTGGCTTCGGCTGTGCAAATCCTGGCCTACGAGTGTCACTTGGCGTCCCTTGGCGAACAATCCGGGGGGGTGGCGGATGAGCGTCCCTTGGCGGGCGCCGATTTGCTGGATGGCCTGCACCAGCACTTGACGGCTACCCTGCGCCAGATCCAGTTCGCCCACCCCCAGCAGTCGGAAAAGCTGTTGCGGCGGCTACGGCGCCTGTTTAACCGGGCGCGTCTGGACTTGGACGAGATCAATATCCTGCGCGGCATTCTCACCAAGATTCAACAGCGGGTCGGTACGCCAGGCGGCCAATAAAAGCCTAGCGAACTTCTGCTCCATTGCGCCCCCGTTGGTGCATAATGGGCACCCGCCGCCGGGACTCCACTCGCCCAGCGGACGGCGGCCCGGTTGGAACCCCAACCCGTGTACGGTTTTCCCATCCCGCCCCGCCCGAATTACTCCCGGTTTTTTACCTCGGCCCTTGCACCATGGGGCGATCCCGTGAATAATTGACTAAAATGCTAGGTAAAGGGCGGGGCGGCTCTAGCCCAAGCGTCCAACCAGGCCGGTGACAGGTAAGGGTCCATGTGGCAGCGGATCAAAGAAGACCTCAAGTGCGTATTCGAGCGGGACCCAGCGGCCCGTACCCGGTTCGAGGTCTTCACTACTTATCCGGGCCTTCACGCCGTGTGGATGCATCGCTTCACCCATAAGTTGTGGAAGCGGGGCATCAAGTGGCCGGCGCGGGTGTTATCCAATTTGGCCCGTTGGGTCACCGGCATCGAAATTCATCCTGGGGCCGCCATTGGCCGGCGTTTTTTCATCGACCATGGCATGGGCGTGGTCATCGGCGAAACCGCTGTCATCGGCGATGATTGCACCCTGTATCACGGCGTCACCCTGGGTGGCACCAGTTGGCGGAAGGGCAAGCGCCACCCGACCCTGGGCAACGACGTGGTGGTGGGCGCGGGTGCCAAGGTACTGGGGCCCATCCAGGTGGGCGACGGCGCCCGGATTGGGTCCAACGCGGTGGTGCTGCACCCGGTGCCCGCTGGTGCCACGGTGGTGGGCGTGCCCGGCCGTCTGGTGGAGCCGGCGCGGGGCGAACACGCGGAACGGCGGGCGGCCACCGCCAAGAAAATGGGCTTCGACGCCTACGGCGCCACCCAGGACGCCCCGGATCCGGTGGCCCATGCCATCAACTGCCTGCTGGACCACATCCATGTGATGGATCACAAGATGGAAGCCCTGTGCGAGGCGTTGAAGCGTCTGGGACTCAGCGAGTCTTTGGGGGAATTGCCGCCCCTGAACGGCTGTGAGATCACCTCGACCCTGGACAGTTTGGCCGACCCGGATTCGGGGCAATCGAGCCCCGCCGAGTCCCTAAAGCTAGCTGAATAATTGACTAAAATTATCAACTAATGCTATAGTCTGTATGAAGTTTGACCTAGGGAGTAGGGACCGTGAGATTGACGACCAAAGGCCGATACGCCGTTACCGCCATGCTGGATTTGGCCATCCACCACGGAGGAGGCCCCACGACCCTGGCGGACATCGCGCAACGACAGGGCATCTCCCTGTCCTATCTGGAGCAACTCTTTGCCCGCCTGCGCCGCCGTTCTTTGGTGGCCAGTGTGCGGGGACCCGGCGGGGGTTACAACCTGGCCCGGCCGCCGGCGGAAATTTTCGTGGCGGAAGTGATCGGCGCCGTGGATGAGAGCCTGGACACCACCCGGTGCGGCGGGGAGGGGAATTGTCAAAACAACCAACCCTGCCTTACCCACGATTTGTGGCACGACCTGAGCAAGCGGATCTACAACTATCTGCACAGCATCAGCCTCCAGGAACTCATGGACCGGCGGGAACTGGCCAACCGCGCCCTCGGCGACCGGGAGGTGCCCAGCGTGGACGGGCCCCACGTCCTTCCCGCCCTCGGTTCGGTAACCCGTCAGGTTTCCTTCTAACCAGATGAATTGACTGGCCGTATCCAAAGCAGCGAGCATCCGATGAAACTGCCTATTTACATGGATTATTCGGCGACCACGCCGGTTGACCCCCGCGTCGCCCAAAAGATGATGGGGTATTTGACCCTGGATGGCGATTTCGGCAATCCGGCGTCCCGCTCCCATCCGTTTGGCTGGCGGGCCGAGGAAGCCACTGAGCAAGCCCGCGCCCAAGTGGCGGCGCTGATTAAGGCCGACCCCAAGGAAATCGTCTGGACCTCCGGCGCCACCGAGTCAGATAACCTGGCCATCAAGGGCGCCGCCACCTTTTACGCCAAGCAGGGCAAGCACATCGTCACCTGCAAGACCGAGCACAAGGCGGTGTTGGACACCTGCCGGCAACTGGAACGGGAAGGGTTTGAGGTGACCTACCTGGACCCAGAACCCAGCGGGCTGCTCGATCTGGACAAGTTGCAGGCGGCGCTACGCCCGGACACCCTGTTGGTGTCCATCATGCACGTCAACAACGAAATCGGCGTCATTCAGGACATCCCGCGCATTGGCGAGTTGACTCGTGCCCGCAAGATACTGCTGCACGTGGACGCGGCCCAGAGTACGGGCAAGGTGCCCATCGACGTGGAAGCCATGCAGGTAGACCTCATGTCCCTGTCGGCCCACAAGACCTACGGTCCCAAGGGCATCGGCGCCCTGTACGTGCGCCGCAAGCCCCGGGTGCGCATCGAGGCCCAGATTCACGGCGGCGGCCATGAGCGGGGTATGCGTTCTGGCACCCTGGCGACCCATCAGATCGTCGGCATGGGCGAGGCGTTCCGCCTGGCCCAGGAGGAGATGGCCACCGACAATGAACGCATCCTAGCCCTGCGTCAGCGCCTGTGGCATGGCATCCAAGACTTGGAACAGGTGTTCCTGAACGGGGACGCCGAACAGCGGGTGGCGGGCAATCTGAACGTCAGTTTTGCCTTCGTGGAGGGTGAATCCCTGATCATGGCCCTCAAGGACTTGGCGGTTTCCTCCGGATCCGCCTGCACCTCGGCCAGCCTGGAGCCCAGCTATGTGCTGCGCGCCCTGGGGCGGGAGGACGAATTGGCCCATAGCTCCATCCGCTTCACCCTGGGCCGCTTCTCCACCCAAGAAGAAGTGGACTACGCCATCGAGCGCATCCGTACCCAGGTGCTGCGGTTGCGGGAATTGTCACCCCTGTGGGACATGTACAAGGATGGCATCGACCTCAAGTCGGTGCGGTGGGTGGGCCACTAACCATTTCGGTACCAGCCAGAGCGAGGTAAATAACCATGGCATACAGTGACAAGGTGTTGGATCACTACGAGCACCCCCGTAACGTGGGTGCCCTGGACGTGGCGGATCCCCAGGTGGGTACCGGAATGGTCGGCGCGCCCGCCTGCGGCGACGTGATGCGTCTGCAAATCAAGGTCAACGAGCAGGGCGTGATCGAGGACGCCCGCTTCAAGACCTACGGCTGTGGCTCCGCCATCGCCTCTAGCAGTCTGCTGACCGAGTGGGTCAAGGGCAAGACCCTGGACCAGGCCCTGGAAATCAAGAACCGGGACATCGCGGACGAACTGGCTCTGCCGCCGGTCAAGGTGCACTGTTCGGTACTGGCGGAGGACGCCATCAAGGCCGCCATCAAGGACTACTCGGCCAAGCAATGCAAGGAATGAGGGGAAACGGCGCCATGGGAATTCATTTGACCGCAGCCGCCGCCCAGCATGTGCGGAAGTTCATGGCCAGCCGGGGCAAGGGGGTGGGCATCCGCTTGGGGGTGCGCACGTCCGGCTGTTCCGGGATGGCCTATGTGCTGGAATTTGCGGACAGCATCCAGGACGAAGATTTAGTGTTCGAGGATCAGGGTGTCAAGGTGGTGACGGACGCCAAGAGCCTAGCCTATCTGGACGGCACCGAGCTGGATTTTGTCCGGGAAGGACTCAACGAGGGCTTCAAGTTCAACAACCCCAACGTCAAGAACAGTTGTGGTTGTGGCGAGAGCTTTAACGTCTGACCAGGCGCCGCGCCGCCCTCTAGCCATGCTCGACCTCGCCCGCGACCATTTCCAATTGTTCGGCCTCCCGGTCCGCTTTGATCTGGACCGGGAGCTGCTCACCCAGCGCTACCGGGAACTCCAGCGGGTCGCCCATCCGGACCGCCATGCCGGCGCCTCCCAGCGGGAGCAACTGCTGGCGGTGCAGGGCGCCAGCCAGATCAATGACGCCTTTCGTACCCTCAAGGAGCCCCTAGCCCGGGCGATTTATTTGCTGGAATTGCGCGGCCTGCCCCTGGACGGGGGCAGCCAAGCGCCCCTGGATCCCCTGTTCTTGATGGAACAGATGGAGCAGCGGGAACAGCTAGCCGCCGCCCGCCTAGGGCCGGAGCCAGACGCCCAAGCGCGGGCGGTGTTGGCTGCGACCCTGGGCCGGGAACAGGCATTGATCGCCGAATTGGCCCAACGGCTGGATGGCGATGACGGACCGGCCCTGTCCGGGGCCCGGGACCTGGTGCGCCAACTGCAATTTCTGGCCAAGTTGCGCCAGCAGGCTGAGGATCTGGTAGCGGATCTGGAAGAAGCGCGCCATGCCTAGATCATGAGGTTAATCCTCTACCCCGCTTGATTTTTCCCCTCGTCCCCTTATCTCCGAGCATAACCTTAAATGATTCGGAGTTATTCCCATGCGGATGGACAAGCTCACCAGCAAGCTCCAGTTGGCCCTGGCGGATGCCCAGAGCCTAGCGGTGGGGCGCGACCACCAATTCATCGAACCCGTTCACCTCTTGGTGGCCCTGCTGGACCAGCAGGGGGGCAGTGTGCGCCACCTGCTGACCCAGGCGGATGTGAACGTCAACCAGTTGCGTTCCGCCCTGGGGGAGATGCTGGACCGGCTGCCGAGTGTGTCCGGTGTGGCCGGGGACCTGCATATTTCCAACGACCTGAGCCGGCTGCTCAACCAGACCGACAAGCTGGCCCAGGAGCGCAAGGACGCCTATTTGTCTTCGGAATTGTTTGTGCTGGCGGCGGTGGGGGACCGGGGCCAGGTGGGCGAATTGCTGCGCAACGCGGGTGCCACCAAGGGCGCTGTGGAACAAGCCATCCTGCGCATGCGCGGCGGCCAGAAGGTGGATGATCCCAACGCCGAGGAACAGCGCCAGGCCCTGGAAAAATACACCATCGACCTCACCGAGCGGGCTGAGCAGGGCAAATTGGACCCGGTCATTGGCCGGGACGACGAAATCCGCCGCACCATCCAGGTATTGCAGCGGCGTACCAAGAACAATCCGGTGCTGATCGGCGAACCGGGCGTCGGCAAGACCGCCATCGTCGAGGGGCTGGCCCAGCGTATCGTCAATGGCGAGGTCCCGGAGGGCATCAAGACCAAGCGCCTGCTGGCCCTGGACATGGCGGCCTTGATCGCCGGCGCCAAGTTTCGGGGCGATTTTGAGGAGCGCCTCAAGGCGGTGTTGAACGACATCGCCAAGCAGGAAGGCAACGTCATCCTGTTCATCGACGAGTTGCACACCATGGTCGGCGCCGGCAAGGCGGAAGGCTCCATGGACGCCGGCAACATGCTCAAGCCGGCCCTGGCCCGGGGCGAACTCCATTGCGTGGGCGCCACCACCCTGGACGAATACCGCAAATACGTGGAGAAGGACGCGGCCCTGGAACGGCGCTTTCAGAAGGTGCTGGTCAACGAGCCCACCGTGGAGGACACCATCGCCATCCTGCGGGGCCTCAAGGGCCGCTATGAGGTCCACCATGGCGTGGACATTACCGACCCGGCCATCGTCGCCGCCGCCACCCTGTCCCACCGCTATATCAGCGACCGGCAGTTGCCGGATAAGGCCATCGATCTGGTGGACGAGGCGGCATCCCGCATCCGTATGGAAATCGACTCCATGCCCGAGGAAATGGATCGCCTGGACCGGCGCCTGATTCAGCTCAAGATCGAGCGGGAAGCCCTCAAGAAGGAATCCGACGAGGCATCCCGCAAGCGCCACAAGGACCTGGAAACCGAGATCAGCCGCCTGGAGCGGGAATTGTCGGACCTGAACGAAATCTGGAAATCGGAAAAGGCGGCCCTGCAAGGCACCGCCCACATCAAGGAAGCCCTGGACCGGGCCCGCCTGGAAATGGAAACCGCCCGCCGGGCCGGCAACTTGGCACGCATGGCGGAGATTCAATACGGGCGGGTCCCGGAATTGCAGCGCCAGTTGGATATGGCGACCCAGGCGGAAATGCAGGACCGCAAGCTGCTGCGCAACAAGGTGACCGACGAGGCCATCGCCGAGGTGGTGTCCAAATGGACCGGCATTCCGGTCGCGAAAATGCTGGAAGGGGAGCGGGAGCGGCTGCTGCACATGGAAGATGCCCTCCACCGGCGGGTGGTGGGTCAGGAAGAAGCGGTGCGGGCAGTGGCCAATGCCATTCGCCGCTCCCGGGCGGGGCTGGCGGATCCTAACCGGCCCACCGGCTCGTTCCTGTTCCTGGGGCCCACCGGCGTAGGTAAGACTGAACTCTGCAAGGCTCTAGCCCAATTCCTGTTCGACACTGAGGAGGCGATGGCCCGCATCGACATGTCCGAGTACATGGAAAAGCATTCGGTAGCGCGCCTGATCGGCGCCCCGCCGGGCTATGTGGGCTACGAGGAAGGCGGACACCTGACCGAGTTGATCCGGCGCCGCCCCTATAGCCTGGTACTGCTGGACGAGGTGGAAAAGGCCCACCCGGACGTGTTCAACGTGCTGCTCCAGGTGCTGGACGATGGCCGGCTCACCGACGGCCACGGCCGCACCGTGGACTTTCGCAACACGGTCATCGTCATGACGTCCAACCTGGGCTCCGACATTATCCAACAGCGGGCCGGCGAGGAGCGTTATGAAGCCATGAAGGCGGCGGTGCTGGAGGCAGTGCAGATCGCCTTCCGGCCCGAGTTCATCAACCGGCTGGATGAGATTCTGGTGTTTCATCCCCTGCGGCGGGACCAGATTCGCGCCATCGCCGACATCCAGATCGACTACCTGCGACGGCGCCTCAAAGACCGGGACATGGATCTGGTGGTCAGCGACGGGGCTCTGGAGCGGCTCGGCGAGGCGGGTTTCGACCCGGTGTACGGCGCCCGGCCCCTCAAGCGGGCCATTCGCGCCCAGTTGGAAAATCCCCTGGCCCAGGCCATTTTGGCCGGCCGCTTTGGTCCCGGCGATGGCATCGAGGTGGGGGCAGGGCCGGATGGGCTCAGCTTCGAGCCTGTGGTGGTGGGCGAGGTGGTGGACTAACCCTGGGCAGGGGCCGGCGGCTGGTCAGGCGGACGCCGGGTTCAGCGCCCGCCACCAGCTCAAGCCCGGACCCAGCTGCTCAGCGGGACGCGGGTGCCGTGGCGGTGCCCAGGACCGGCGAGGCGCTGGCGGCGGTGGGGTCAAAGGGGTGGCGGGTGGTGGCGTAGAGATTGCGGACCAGTGCCACATAATTCTTGGTTTCAGCATAGGGCGGGATGCCGCGGTAGCGGTCCACCGCCCCCTCGCCGGCGTTATAGGCGGCCATGGTCAGGGTTACGTCGCCCTGGAAATAGGCCAGCAGCCAGCGCAAATACTTCATTCCGCCCCGGACGTTATCTTCTGGATTAAAGACATCGCGGACCGCGAACCGCTCGGCGGTCTCCGGGATCAACTGCATGAGCCCTGCCGCTTCCTTGGGGGACACGGCGTTGGAGAGAAAAGCGGACTCCACCTGAATCACCGCCAGCACCAACTGGGGATCCAGCCCGTACTGGGGCGCCAATTCATTCACCAGCTTGATGATTTCCGCCGGCGGCTGCACCGGTGCCCGCAAGGGTCCGGCGCCGGCCCGGCACCAGGGGCGGATGCGTCCCATGCGGCCCGGAATGTAATGGACCAGACGTTGGGCCTCGGTGTGACCACGGCTGGCGGCGGCACGCATCCAGGCCATGCCGACCCGCGGGTCCCGCCGCACACCCAGCCCGGACAGATAGCGCCGGGCCACCGCGAACGCGGCCTTGGAGTCCCCCTGTTCGGCCGCAGCACAGTCCTGTTGCAGGGTGCGGCCGCCCGCAGGCGATTTGGAACCGCGCCCTTTTGACGGCCGGGCGCTGCTGGCGGCGCCAACCGGAGTTCCGGTGTCAGCCTCCCCGGACGCTTCGGTTTCCAGGGTCGCGGCCGGCCCTGGGCCGGGCCGGTCTGAGGTCTGCTCCGGCAGGCCCAGGGACATAAAGGAAGTTGGGGCGGCGACCGCCGTCCCGGCTGCCAAGGCAACAAGGAGCAAAAGTGCCGCCCTGGAGGGGGCCACTGCGGTGGGTGCTGGTCGCTTCATGACTTCCTTGTAGCACATCCGGAGGGATCGCGGGTGGCCGAAGGCGCGGACGCCGGGCGTGACGCCGGGACAGAACCGGCGCCTTTACGGAGCTTGGTCATAAGTCCCTGCCAGACCCATAAACAGGATCTTTAGTCCCTGGTTTGCTGAGTCATCCAGCCGGTCCGTCCTAGGGTAGGACCGGATCCTTTTGCTTATCGCGGACGATCAGGGCGTAGGCGGAGTGGTTATGGATGGACTCGAAGTTTTCCGATTCCACGGTATAGGAGGTGACCCGGGTGTCCCGGTTGAGGCGTACCGCCACGTCCCGCACCATGTCTTCCACGAACTTGGGGTGGTCGTAGGCCCGCTCAGTGACGAATTTTTCGTCTGGGCGCTTGAGCAACCCGAACAATTCGCAGGAGGCCTCGTCTTCCACCAGGTCGATGATTTCTTCGATCCAGATGAAATCCAGGGTTTGCACCTGCACCGTGACGTGGGAGCGCTGGTTGTGGGCGCCGTAGTCGGAAATCTCCTTGGAACAGGGGCAAAGGCTGGTGACCGGCACCACCACCTTGATATACATGGTGGGCTCGCCGGCGTGGATTTCGCCGATCAGGGCCACCTCATAGTCCAGCAGGCTGCGTACGCCGGACACCGGGGCGGTCTTATTGACGAAATAGGGAAAGCTCATCTCGATATGACCGGCGTCCGCTTCCAGCCGCTCCGCCATTTCCGCCAGCATATCCCGGAAAGATTCGACGCTGATTTCCTTCTCGTGGCTGTTCAGTATCTCCACGAACCGGGACATGTGGGTGCCCTTGAAGTTGTGGGGCAGACTGACATACATGTTGAAGCTGGCGACCGTGTGCTGCTCACCGTCGCTGCGGTCCTTCACCACTACCGGATGCCGGATGTTTTTGATCCCTACCTTGTTGATGGCGATACGGCGCGTGTCGGCGCTGCTTTGGACATCGGCGATGGTTTGCGCCTTGTCCTGGGAATTCAGGGCGAACTGCATGATCGAATGTCTCCGCCGAAAACCGGCCAGCAAGAAAAACCAGCGAAACCGGCTGTCGGGAGGGCCCCATAGGCGCCGCCAGCCGCTGATCCGCACATAGGGGTTTGGGTCGCTTAAATCAATATGGCCGGTGGCGGTCAGGAACCTCGACCCACGATATAACAGGCCAGCCAGCGCAGGGGATCGGCGCCCTGGTCGAGCCCCTCCAGGGCGGCCAGGGCCTCTTGGCACAGGGATTGGGCCTTTTCCCGGGCGCCACTCAGGCCTAGGAGCGCCGGATAGGTGGCCTTATCCTGGCGTTGATCCTTGCCCTGGGTCTTGCCCAGGGTGGCGGTATCGCCGGTCACGTCCAGGATATCGTCCTGAACCTGGAAGGCGAGCCCGATACATTTGGCGTAGCGGTCCAGACGCCGCACCCGGTCCTGATCCTGCGCCCCGGCCATGAGTCCCGCCATGCCGAGGCTGGCCCGGATCAGGGCGCCGGTCTTGAGGATATGGATATGCTCCAACTCGATGATGTTCAGCTCCTCGCCAACCGCATCCAAGTCCAGGGCCTGACCGCCGGCCATGCCCCGGGAACCGCTGGCTTGGGCCAACAGGCCCACCATGCGCAAGCGGGCGTCCGCGTCCACGGCCATGCCCTGATCGTGGGACAGGACGTGAAATGCCAGGGTTTGCAGGGCGTCGCCGGCCAGAATGGCGGTGGCCTCATCGAACGCCTTGTGGCAGGTGGGCCGGCCGCGGCGCAGGTCATCGTCGTCCATGGCGGGCAGGTCGTCGTGGACCAGGGAATAGGCGTGGATCAGCTCCAGGGCGCAGGCAGGGCCGTCCAGCCGCTGGGGTTCTATGCCCAGCGCCAAACCCCCCGCGTAGGCCAGCACCGGCCGTACCCGTTTGCCGGGACCCAGCGCGGCATGGCGCATGGCCTGGTGGAGCCGGGTGGGAGATAATTTGGCCTCCGGCAGCCAAGTTTCCAGGGCGGCCTCGACCCTTACCCGGCAACTTGCCAGGTATGCGGCCAGGCGCTCATCACTCATCGGAATCGTAGGGTTCCAGATCCGCTTCTTGATCCAGGGAAGACAGCCGTTGCACCTTCTGTTCGGCGTCCCGCAGGGCGCTGTCGCAACTACGGGTCAACTGAACGCCTCGCTCGAAGGTGCTGAGGGAGTCCTCCAGGGACAATTCGCCCTTTTCAAGCAAATCCAGCAGAGATTCCAGCTCATTCAGCGCTGCTTCGAAGGATTGGAAGGTGTTTTCTGAACTCACGGCGACTGTCCGCGGAAGATTAGGCTACTAAACTAGCGGATCCGGACCTTGAGGGTCAATGTCCGCTCGCGCCCGGCGGACGCTCCAGGTACACTTTTTTGCTTTTTTTGCTCCAGGGAGCGCGTTCGCGCATGACGACACAGCATGAGCAGCAGTTATAACGCCGCCGCCATCGAGGTCCTGACCGGACTGGACCCGGTGCGCAAGCGCCCGGGTATGTACACGGACACCAGCCGGCCCAATCATCTGGCCCAGGAAGTCATCGACAACAGCGTGGATGAGGCGGTGGCGGGTCACGCCCGCTCCATTGAGGTGCGCCTGTTCGCGGATGGGTCCGTGGAAGTGGAGGACGACGGGCGCGGTATGCCGGTGGACCTCCACCCGGAGGAGGGCTTGCCCGGCGTGGAGGTGATCCTCACCCGGCTGCACGCCGGCGGCAAGTTCTCCAATCAAAGCTACCAATTCTCCGGGGGATTGCACGGCGTCGGCGTGTCCGTGGTCAATGCCCTGTCTAAGCGCTTGGACGTTTGGGTCAAGCGGGACGGTAAGGAACACCACATGGGGTTCGCCAATGGCGCCCCGATATCGCCCCTGACCGAGGTAGGCAGGGCGGGCCGGGGTGTGAGCGGCACCCGGCTGCGGTTCTGGCCGGATACCGGCTTCTTCGACAATCCCAAGATCGCCACTCGGCCCCTCAAGCATCTGTTGAAGGCCAAGGCGGTGCTCTGTTCGGGGCTGCGGGTGCGCTACTCGGATGAGGTCAGCGGCGAGCGGGAGGAATGGTGCTTCAAGGATGGCCTATCCGATTATTTGCTGGAGGCGGTGGCGGGTCAGGATCCCCTGCCGGAAACGCCGTTTGTGGGCAGCCTGGCGGGCCGCAACGAGGCGGCGGATTGGGCGGTGGTCTGGCTCCCGGACGGGGGCGAGTTAGTCACGGAAGCCTATGTGAATCTGATCCCGACGCCCCAGGGCGGCACCCATGTCAATGGCCTGCGTACAGGACTCACGGAAGCGGTGCGGGAGTTCTGTGAATTTCGCAATCTGCTGCCTAGGGGCATCAAGCTAGCGCCGGAAGACGTATGGGCCAAGTGCAATTACGTCCTATCGGTCAAAATGCTGGACCCTCAATTTTCCGGCCAGACCAAGGAGCGGCTATCGTCCCGGGAATGCGCTGCCTTCGTGTCCGGCGTGACCAAGGACGCCTTCGGCCTGTGGCTCAACCAGCATACGGAAGCGGGTAACCGTATCGCCGAGCTGGCCATCGGCGCGGCCAACGCCCGGCTGCGGGCCGGCCGCAAGGTGGCCCGGAAAAAAGTCACCCAAGGTCCGGCCTTGCCGGGCAAACTGGCGGATTGCACCAACCTGGACCCGGATCGCAGCGAGTTGTTCCTGGTGGAAGGAGACTCCGCCGGCGGTTCCGCCAAGCAGGCACGGGACAAGGAGTTCCAGGCCATCATGCCGTTGCGGGGCAAGATCCTTAACACCTGGGAGGTGGACCCGGCGGAAGTGCTGGGCTCCCAGGAAGTGCACGACATCTCGGTGGCCATCGGCGTGGATCCGGGCAGCGACGACCTGTCCCGGCTGAGATTCGGCAAGGTGTGCATCCTGGCGGACGCGGACTCGGACGGCCTGCACATCGCCACCCTGCTATGCGCCCTATTCCTGCGTCACTTTCCCCGCCTGGTGCGGGAAGGTCATGTCTATGTGGCCATGCCGCCCCTTTACCGGATCGACGTAGGCAAGCAGGTGTTCTATGCCCTGGACGAATCGGAAAAGGAGGGGGTCCTGGACCGCATCGCTGCTGAGAAACTCAAGGGCAAGCCCAACGTGCAACGCTTCAAGGGCTTGGGCGAGATGAATCCCCAGCAGTTGCGGGAAACCACCATTCATCCGGATACCCGGCGCCTGGTGCAACTGAACGTCAGCGACGGCGACGGCAGCGAGGACTTGCTGGATATGCTGCTGGCCAAACGGCGCTCCGGCGACCGCCGCGCCTGGCTCCAGGACAAGGGCGACCTGGCGGAAGTCTAGGCGCACCGCATAGTTCCTGATGGTGGGGCTAGGCCGGATGGCCGGTCCCGCCGACCCCCTGATGTTCCCCCTGTACGCTTGCCGCCTCAAGACTCAGCAAGCGCGGTCGCTAATCCGTTATCAAGGGAATCCGGCCCATGGGCTGGCGATCCCTGCCATCCGCGTCGATTTTGACCCAGGGGGATGCTCATATGACGGTAAAGAGAAATAAATATCTTTTATGGGGCCTACTGCTGTTCTGGCTGGGCGGACTGAGTTGGGCTGGCCCGGCGCCGGACCTATCGGCCAAGGTGCAGGCCAAGATGGAGGCACTGAGATGGCTGAGTACCGATGCCCAAGTGGTGGCTGCGGTGCGGGCCCACAATGACGCCCCCTCGCCCCAAGCCCAGGCGATGACCAACGAGGCCTGGACCCAAGTGACCCTGTTGGACCCTCTGGTCAAGTCCCTGGCTAAGAATGCCCTGGTGGACTACCTGAAGAGCAAGAAGGATCCGGCCATTTCCGAGCTATTTGTTTCCGCCGCGGACGGGACCAAGGTGGCCTTTTTCGCCAAGACATCGAGTTGGTCGCACAAGGGTAAGGCCAAGCACGAGCAACCCATGCAAGGCAAGGATTGGACTGGGTCGGTGGAAGTGGATGAATCCACCGGAGCGGAACAAATCCAGATTGGATTGCCGGTATTGGACGGGGGCAAGCCGATCGGCTCGGTGGTGATTGGTCTGGCGATCGCCAAGATGAATTAAGCCCTCGCTCAAACCGTATCCAGGCCCGGTTAGGGAGTCTTGATGAGAATCACCATTACCAGCAAGCTGTCCATTTTTCTTGGCGCCGCGATTCTGGTCAGCCTGATCGCGGTGGCGAGCATGTCCTATCTCTTGAACCTGGCCACAGGCGCCACCACCAGCCTGGCCCACTCCTCCAAGACCTCGTCCCGGGAGACTCTGGGACTGGTGACCCTATTGGCCAAGGTGCAGGGACTCAGCTTGCAATTGTTGGACTCGCAGGACCCGGAGGTACTGGAATCCTTGCTGGACCAGGGCAAGGCGGCCATGGCGGACGCCCGTCAACGGGCGGCAGGTAATCAGGAGTTGATCCGGGGTCTGGACTTGCTGGGGGAGGCCAACCGCCGGTTCGTGGACAAGATATTGCTCGGCAAGCGGGCAGCAGCCAATCTGATCTTCATCGGCGAATCCAATCCGGCGTTTGAGCAACTGCTGGAAGGCATCGCGCACCAGCAGGAAGCGGACATTCAACGCTTGGAACAGCAGACGGCGGCGGCAGCGGTCAGTTTGCATGACATCAATCTTTGGGTCTGGAGCCTGCTTGGGCTGACCATTTTGGCCCTCAGTGGCGTGGGTCTGGGACTGGTGTTGAATTTGCGGATGCGTCTGTTGCGAGCGGTGGACCGGGTGCGGGATATGGCGGCGGGAGAGGGGGACCTGACCAAACGGTTGCCGATTCAAGCCGAGGATGAATTAGGGAACCTGGCCCGCTGGCTGAACGCCTTCCTGGATAAGTTACAGACCCTGATTGTCCAAGTGGCCACCACCAGCGGCCGTCTGGCGGTGGCCGGCGCACAAATCGAGACTATGGCGGGCCACCAGGCCCACAACGCGGATTCCCAGCGGGACCAGACCCACC